>NZ_AP018448.1:2806071-3117857 GCF_030294945.1 Streptomyces graminofaciens
GGTAAACACTACCGCACGCCGCGCGGCTCCGGCTCCGGGCCAGCGCCCAGGAATGCCAGGTCCGCCTGGACGCGCGTCCGGCGATCACCCGCTTCGCCCGCTCCACCACGGTCGGCACCTGCGGCGGGCTGTACGGCGCCCACAGCCACGGGGACTCGCCGTAGTACGTCGTACGTGAACGGCCCTGCGGGAGCTGGGACCTGGTGGCCGCGGCGACGAAGATGCGGACATGGCCCGCGAGTTCGCCCGGCGCCTCCTCCAAGGGGAAGCAGCCCTCGACCGTCGAGAGGTCGAAGGCGGGTGGGGCGTCGACGGGCAGGTTGAAGTAGGCGGCCCTGCGCACCCGCTCGGCCAGTTCCGCGACGACATGGCGGTACGCGGGACCGCCCGGGTCCGACTGCATCAGTTGCAGCAGCCCGTTCCTGACGTACTCCTCCCCCAGTCCCGGCTCGACGAACTGGACGGCCTTGACCTCGGTGGGCATCAGGCTCGCGGGCACGGGCTCCCAGAGGACCGGGATCAGCGCGCGCGGATGCACATCGGTGGCATCGCGGTAGCGCCGTACCCGGGAGGCGAAGTGCGTCCACTCCTTGCCGCAGTAGGGGCGGCTGAAGTAGGCCGGGGAGTAGCGCGCGACCATGGCCCGGCAGGCGCCCACCGCGCGGCTCAGCTCCAGCAGCCACTCGTGACCGAGTGTGATGCTGTCGACGTCGCGGAAGGCCGGCTGTCTGTGCGAGCCGACGACGGGCAGGCCGAGGGCGTCGAGCAGGTCCTCGTAGAACCGGCCCACGTACGCCTGCCGGTCGTCCTTCCGCGCGTAACTGAGAAAGAAATACGGCTGTTCGGAATCCAAGGCGCCCCCAGCGTGCCGCGCCGCACCGACGGCAAGGTGGCTCCTACCCTGCCGCCGCCGCTCTCAGACATGCCCTCGATCCCCGAGTGCACGCTCGACACTCGCGCCTCTCCCGGACGGGCCGTACGGAGGCGGTGCCCCCGGTCAGGAGGCGCCGCCGAGGGAGTCGAGCAGCCGGGGCGAGGCCTGGAGCGCGGTGCGCTGCATGAGGTCGACGACGCCTCGGACGCCGGCCATCTCGGAGCCGCCGCCGGCCCGGCCGGGGCCGCCGTGGCGCAGGGCGGGCAGGGGTGAGCCGTGGCCGGTGGTCTGTGTCAGGTTGGCCGAGTCCAGGAGGTGCAGTCGGCCGTGCCAGGGGGCCGCCTCGCGGACGAAGGCGGTGGTCCAGGCGAGGTCGTCGCCGACGACGGACGCGGCGAGGCTGCCCCGGCCGCGGGCGATCAGGTCCGTGGCGTGGGCGGTGTCGCGGTACGCCAGTACGGTCGCGGCCGGTCCGAACGGCTCGACCTCGTGGGGCGCGGCGGCGTCCGGGTCGGCGGAGAGCAGCAGGGTGTCCAGGAAGGCGCCCCGCTCCGGGTCGGCGTCGACCACCCGCACCTTGTCGGGGTCGCCGTGGACGAATCTGCCGGACTCGGCGATCCTGCGCACGGCCGCTCGTACGTCGTCACGTTGGGCGAGGCTGACGACGGCTCCCATGCGGACGCCGTCCGAGGCGGGGTTGCCGATGGTGACACCGGCCAGTTCGGCGGAGATCGCGTCGAGGGCGGCGGGTTCGCGCTCGCCGGGGACGAGGACGCGGCGGATCGCGGTGCACTTCTGGCCCGCCTTGACCGTCATCTCGGTGACGACCTCGCGGACGAAGGCGTCGAACAGAGGGGAGCCCGGGGTGACATCGGGCGCGAGGACGATGGCGTTGACGGAGTCGGCCTCGGCGTTGAAGCGGACCGAGCAGGCGACCACGTTCGGGTGGGTGCGCAGGGCTTCGGCGGTGGCGGCGGAGCCGGTGAAGGAGAGCACGTCCTGTTCGCGGAGGAGGTCGAGGGCCGGGCGCACCGAGCCGACGACCAGTTGGAGGGCACCGGGCGGGAGGACCCCGGCGTCGGCGACGATCCGGACGAGGTGTTCGGTGAGGTACGCCGTCGGGGTGGCCGCCTTGACCACGCTGGGCAGGCCGGCCAGGACCGCTTGTGCCAGCTTCTCCAGGGGCGCCCAGACGGGGAAGTTGAAGGCGTTCACCTGGAGCATCAGGCCCGGGGACGGGGTGACGAGGTGGACGCCGAGGAAGTCGTCGCCGCGGGCGAGGCGTTCGGCGGGGCCCTCCATCAGGTGGGGGGCGTCGGGGAGTTCGGCGCGGGCCCGCATCGCGTAGTCGCGCAGGACGCGGATGCCGCCGTCGACGTCGTAGCGGGCGTCGGTCGGGGTGGCGCCGGCGCGGGCCGACAGGGCGTACAGCTCCTCGCGGCGGGCACGGACGGCGGCGGCGACCGCGTCCAGCAGGTCGGCCCGCTGGTGGAAGGTGAGGGCGCGCAGGGCCGGGCCGCCGGCGCGGCGGGCGTGGGTGAACGCCCCGGCGAGGTCGAGGCCTTCGGAGGAGACGCGGCAGACCAGGTCTCCGGTGACCGCGTCGTGCACGTCGGCCGCCGATGCCTCGGTGGCCGTGGGGGTGACCCAGGTGTCCTGGAGGTAGCTCTGGAGCATGGGATACGGCTGCTTTCGTCGAGGGCCGGTCGGTGGGCGGGGCCGGCGGGCTGGATCGGCGGGCCTGGGATGAGGGCGCGGGTCGGCGGGCGGGCCTGAAGTGAGGGCGTGGGCCGGTCAGTCGGCCGGGTGGTGGCCCCAGATGTCGGCGGTGTAGGTGCGGCTGACCCAGGTGTTCTCGTCGACCTGGACGCCACCCGCGCCGATCTCGATGCCGAAGCCGGCGGGCGAGGTCATGTAGAAGGAGAACATCCCGTCGTTGGCGTGCTTGCCGAGCGTGGCCATCAGCTTGACGTCGTGCTCGCGCGTGCGGTCCAGGGCGCGGCCGACCTCCTCCGGGCTGGTCACCTCGCACAGGATGTGGTGGGTGCCCTCGTTCTTGTACGAGCGGATGAAGGCGATGCTGTGGTGGCGGGGGTTGCAGCCGAGGAAGTAGAAGGTGCCCCACGGGTAGTCGGCGGTGTCGCTGAGGCGGAAGCCGAGGACCTCGCAGTAGAAGTCGACCGCCTCCTGCACCTGCGGTGTCTTCATCACGACGTGCCCGAGGCCCTGTTCGCCGGTCACGAAGTCCACGCCCAGCGGTGAGACGAACTGGCTCGGGGCGAGGCGCCGGCCGCAGAACAGCTCGGTGCGGATGCCGAGGGGGCCGGTGAAGTGCACCATGCGGGCCACCTGGCGGTCCCGGCACTCCTCGTCCGTGCCCTCGCCCACCTCGACGCCCGCCTCCTTCAGCCGCACGGTCATCTCGTCGACGGCCGCAGGGTCGCGGACCTCCCAGCCGATGACCGTCACCCCGCCTGTCTCCGCCTCGGTCAGCCACATACGGAACGGGTGCTGGTCCATTCGCAGGCGGTGGCGCGCGAAGTCGCCGGGCTCGCCCGGCTCGACGGCGAGACCTATCACTGTCCGGGCGTACTCCGCCCACGCATCCGGGTCGGGCGCACCGATGCCCACATACCCAAGGCTCTGGATCGTCATGACGAAGACGATATTTGTTAGACCCTTGACGGTCAAGACTCTTACGAATACGTTGACGTCATCGAGCCGAGGAGGTCTGTCGATGCCGGGAGAAGAGCCCGAGAAGGCCGGCGTACTGCCGGACAAGGCCCGTCTACTGCCCGTCGCCGAGGGCACGCTGGACGAGAGGACACTGGCGTCTCTGGCGCCGTACCGCGACCAGGACGGCCGGATCTACACGATCTGGGCGACCCTGGCGCACCACGAGGACGCGCTGCGCCGCTTCCTGGTCTTCGGCAACCACGTGCTGGGGAAGAACACCCTGCCGCTGAAGTCCCGCGAGCTGATGATCCTCAGGATCGCCGCCCGGGCGCGGGCCGCGTACGAGTGGGACCAGCACGTACGGATCGCCCGCCGGGCCGGGCTGACCGACGAGGAGATCCTCGCCGGCGCGACCGGCGCCTGGGACGGACTCGACGAACTCGACCGGGCCCTGCTCACCGCCACCGACTCGCTCCTCGACCACCAGGGCGTGGACGACGAGCTGTGGTACGGCCTCAAGGACCGGCTGAGCGTCGAGCAGATCATCGACGTCCTCTACACCGTCGGCCAGTACCTGACCATCGCCACCGTGATCAACACCCTCGGGGTCCAGGTGGAGGGCGACCTCGCGCTCCCCCTCCCCCGGGTCCTCGACCAGAAGGAAGCAGCATGAAGCTCGCCAACCTCGCCGGCCGTCCCGTCGTCGTACGCGAGGACCGTGCCCTCGACATCGCCACCGCCAGCAAGGGCGCGATCGAGCCGCGTCTGGAGGTGCTGTCCGACCTGTCCCTCCACGACGAGCTGCGCGCCCTCGTCGAGCGCGCCGACGAGGCGGACTGGCAGCCGTTCGAGCCGCGTGACCTGGGCCGGGTCGCCAAGCCGTACAAGGCGATCGGTGTCGCCCTGAACTACCGGGCGCACGCCGAGGAGTCGGGCCTGCCCGTGCCGGACGAGCCGTCGGTGTTCGCCAAGTTCGCCTCGTCGGTGGTCGGCCCGTACGACTCGATCGTCGTGGAGGCGCAGTACGACAAGATCGACTTCGAGGCCGAGCTGGTGGTCGTGATCGGCAAGGAGGGCAAGAACATCTCCGAGGCCGACGCCTGGTCGTATGTCGCGGGGGTCACCGCGGGCCAGGACGTCAGCGACCGCAAGGAGCAGTGGCGCAAGCCGATCAACCAGTTCACGCTGCCGAAGTCGTACGACACCTTCAGCCCGATCGGCCCGTACCTGGTGACCCTCGACGAGTTCGCGGACCCGGACGACATCGAGGTGGCGGGCTGGGTCGACGACCTGGAGGTGCAGCGCGGCCGTACCTCGGACCTGATCTTCCCGGTGCCGGCGCTGATCGCCTGGCTGTCGAAGCGGGTGACGTTCGAGCCCGGCGACCTGATCTTCACCGGCACCCCGGCCGGCTGCGGCGTCCGCCGCACTCCTCGCCTCTACCTGACCGAGGGTAAGGTCCTTCGGACCGAGGTCACGGGCGTCGGCACTATGGTCAACCCGGTCGTCGGCGGCTGACCGCGGTCCGGCCGGACCAGAGAGGGTGGGAGATCGTGACGGACACCGTAGGAGAATCGGAAGCCACGAATCTGCGCCGGACCCGGGAGTTCTCGGAGCTGCTGCGCCACCACCATCGTGAGCTGGGCACGACCGATCCCCGGGACCTCGACGCGATCGAGATGGTCACCGACCTCACCCGCCTCGAGGCCCGGCTGACCAAGGACTTCGA
Source organism: Streptomyces graminofaciens (assembly GCF_030294945.1). NCBI lineage: Bacteria > Bacillati > Actinomycetota > Actinomycetes > Kitasatosporales > Streptomycetaceae > Streptomyces > Streptomyces graminofaciens. The sequence continues at coordinate 2,811,351 of NZ_AP018448.1, forward strand.
GAAGCACGTCCACCGGCCGCTCGGGCTGACCTGGGCGGGGTTCCGCATCCTGAACGCCCTGTGGGCCTACGACGGGCTCGCCCAGCAGGACATCGGCCGGGTCTCGGGGTCCACGCGCGCCAGTATCTCCAGCGCGCTGGCGACGCTGGAGAAGAGCGGTCTCGTCACCCGGCGACGGGTCGAGACCGACCGGCGGCAGCTGATCGTCGAGCTGACCCCGGAGGGCAGGGACACCCTGCGGCGGGCCATCGCGGCCCAGACACTGCGCGAGCGGGCCTGGACGTCCGTCCTGCGTGACGACCAGCTCGGTGAGCTGGTGCATCTGCTGCGTACTCTGGTCAACCAGGAGACCCCGGCCGCGGAGGACTGACTCCCCGCAATCCCGCCCCGGACTCCTCACGAGGAGTGCGCGGGTGACAGCGACTCCAGAATTCGTCAGAACTTTGACTGTCACACCTCTACCGAATTTCCTCTGCGCGTCCTAGCGTTCAGCCACCTTCCCCCCTGACGCTCCACCGTCGGTTTCTCAAAGGAGAGAATCATGGTCCGTCGTGTCGTCACCGGTGTCAGCGCGAGCGGCAAGCCCGTGATCGTCAGCGACGGCGAGCCGCCCCGCACCCTGCAGTACACCCACACCCCCGGCTTCGCCCGGTCCCTGGTGTGGAACACCGAGGCGCCCGCCGTTCCGTCGGCCGACCCGACGGACACCCTGAAGTCCTTCGTGCCGGGCCCCGGCGAGACGATCGCCCTGACCGTCACCTTCCCGCCCGTCAGCGTCTACGCCGACCCGTCCTGGGACCCGGTGGCCGCCGCGGGCGAGCAGCTGGAGGCCACCCCCGGCCTCGCGGAGCTGTTCGAGCCCGACAACCCGGGCATGCACACCACGCCCACCGTCGACTACGGCGTCGTCCTGAGCGGCGAGATCGTCCTCGACCTCGACGGCGGCGAGACCGCCACGCTGGGTCCCGGCGACCTGATCGTGCAGAACGCCACCCGGCACGCCTGGCGCAACCTCACCACCGAGCCCGCCACCGTCTTCTTCGTCCTGATCGGCGCCGGCGGCACCGCGTGAGCGCGCTGACGGCCGCCGCGCCCGGTGCGCCCGTCGTCGACCTCGACCTCGCCGAGCTGCGCGACGACCCGTACCCGGCCTACGCGGAGCTGCGCCGTACCGCACCGCTCGCGTGGGTGCCGTCGGTCGGACGGCATCTGCTCACCCGGTACGAGGACATCGTCCACGCGGAGAAGCTGCCGGAGGTGTTCAGCTCACGCGAGAAGGGCTCGCTGCTGCTGCGCACCGTCGGCCCCAATCTGCTCCGCGAGGACGACCCGGAGCACCGGCGGCTGCGGGCCGCGGCCGAACCGCCGACCCGCCCCCGCCAGGTCCGCGACCTGTGGGCCGGGGCCTTCGAACGCAACGCGCACGCACTGCTCGACCGGATCGCGGGGCGCGGCGAGGCCGACCTGATCGGCGACTTCGCGGAGCCGCTCGCGGCGGCCAACCTGGCCGTGGTCCTCGGGCTCCGCAACGCGAGCGCCGACGACATCTCCGACTGGTCGCGGGCGATGATGGCCGCGAACGGCAACTACGCCGACGACCCCGACATCTGGCTGCGCGCCGAGGGCGCCACCCGGGCCATCGAGGAAGCGGTGGCCGAGATGGCCGAGACCGCCCGCCGCGAGCCCGACGGCTCGGTGATCTCCTCCATGGTCCACGCGGCCGAGCCGGTGACACTTGCGGAGATCCAGAACAACATCAAGGTCATCATCGGCGGCGGCGTCAACGAACCACGTGACGTGTTCGGGGTCGGCGCCCAGGCGCTGCTGCGACGGCCGGCCGTGCTCGACCGGGTCAGGGCCGATCCGGGGCTCTGGAAGCGGGTCTTCGAGGAGACCGCCCGCTGGATCTCGCCGATCGGCATGTATCCGCGCCAGCTCACCCAGGACTACGAGATCGCCGGCGTCGGCCTCCCCGCCGGGAGCCGCGTGGCCCTCGTCATCGCCTCGGGCAACCGGGACGAGTCGGTCTTCGAACGGGCCGACGAGTTCGACATCGACCGCCCGCAGCGCCCGCATCTCGCCTTCGGCGGCGGTCCGCACTTCTGCATGGGCGCGTGGGTCGCCCGCCACGAGGTCAGCGCGCTCGCCTGGCCCCTCGTCTTCAGCCGCCTCAAGGGACTCCGCCTCGCCGAGGGCGCGGAGGACTGTACGGAGGGCTGGGTGTTCCGGGGGCTCACCTCGCTGAACGTCACCTGGCAGACCAGCTGAGGCCGGTCCGCCGCCTGAGCCGTCCCCATCGGGAGGACTTCATGCCCATCGTCATCTTCGAGTTGCCCGACGGCACCCAACGCAAGGTCACCGCCGGTTCCGGAACGGTGCTCATGCAGGCGGCCGTGTCGAACGGCGTCGACGGCATCGTCGCGGAGTGCGGCGGAAACGCCTCCTGCGCCACCTGCCACGTCTACGTCGACGAGCGGCACGGCGAACTGGTGGGGCCGCCGAACGACGTCGAGGACGAGATGCTGGACTTCACCGCCGCCGAGCGCCGGCCCACCAGCCGGCTCAGCTGCCAGGTCCAGGTCTCCGACGCGCTCGACGGGCTGGTGGTCCACATCCCCGAGGAGCAGGTATGAGCACCACGACCGCCGGCGTGGTCGTCGTCGGGGGCGGGCAGGCGGGGTTCAGCGTCGTCCAGGCCCTGCGCGGCGCCGGGTACGAAGGTCCGGTCACCGTCTTCGCCGACGAGCCCCGGCTGCCGTACCAGCGGCCCCCGCTGTCCAAGAAGGCCCACACCGAGCCGGAGGGCCCGGCCGTCGACCTGGTGCCGGAGTCGTTCTACCGGGAGCGGGACATCGATCTGCGGCTCGGCGAGTACGTGGCCGAGATCGACACGGCCGCTCGCGCGGTGACCACCGGCTCGGGCGTGCGCGTCCCGTACGAGCACCTCGTGCTGGCGACCGGCGCGCGCAACCGCCCGCTGCCCGTGCCCGGCGCCGAGCTGGAGGGCGTGCACGCGCTGCGCTCCCTCGACGACGCCCTGGCGATCGGCCGGGCGCTGACGACGGCCCGTGACGTGGTGGTCGTGGGCGGCGGGTTCATCGGCCTCGAACTGGCCCAGGTCGCCCGGGCCCGCGGAGCACACGTGACGGTGGTCGAGCTGGCCGACCGGCTGCTGAGCCGGGCCGTCTCCGCACAGCTCCAGGAACATCTGCGGGAGCGGCACGAGCGCGACGGCGTCCGGGTCCTCACCGGGACGGCCGTCGAGCGGATCGAGGGCAGGAACGGGCAGGTCCACCGGGTCGTCACCGGCCAGGGTCCGCTCCCCGCCGACCTCGTGGTCTACGGCATCGGGGCCGCGCCCAGGGACGAACTGGCCCGCGAGGCCGGGCTGGCGGTGGACGACGGGGTGATCGTGGACGAGCACCTGCGCTCGGTCTCCGATCCCCGGGTCTTCGCCGTGGGCGACTGCGCCCGGCATCCGCATCCGCACGCGGAGGGGCTGGTCCGGCTGGAGTCCGTGCAGAACGCCATCGACCAGGGGTCGCTCGTCGGCCGCCGTATCGCGGGCACGGCCACCGGGCCGTACGCGAGTCTGCCGTGGTTCTGGAGCGACCAGGGGGCGGTGAAGCTGCAGATCGCCGGGTTGCGCGCGCGTACCGACGAGGTGCGGGTGGTGCCGGGCGACACCCCGGAACGGGTGGCCGCGTACGCGTTCCGCGACGGCCGGCTGGTGGCCGTGGAGACGCTGAACTGGCCCGCCGAACATCTGGCGGCGCGTCGGCTGCTCCAGCAGGACACTCCCGTCTCCCCCGACGACCTCTCGGGGTCGACCCTCGGCACCCTCGCCCGCGCCCGACGTGCCACGGAGGTGCGCGCATGACCGGAGTCCCCGCCGGGGAGATGTGGTTCGGCGCCCACCTCGTGGCGAGCGCGGCCGAGGCCGGCTCACGGACCGCGCTGGTCTTCGCGGACAGGTCGTGGACGTACGCCGAGCTGGATCTGGCCGTGCGGCGCACGGTCGCCCGCCTCGACAAGTTCGGGGTGCGCAGGGGCGACCGGGTGGTGATGCAGGGGGCGGCCCGGCCCGAGGCCCTGATCACGCTGTTCGCGGTGACGCGGATGGGCGCGGTCCTCGTACCGGTCCATCCCCAGGTGACCGGCGGCGAGCTGGCGGTGTTCCGCGAGGAGACCGCGCCGCGCGCGGTGGTCGGAGACGAGCGGTTCCTGAGCGCGGGAGCGGCCGACGGCGACGGTACGGGAGCGGGTACGTGTACAGGTACGGGTACGGGCTTCCGGTTGACGTGGGAGGAACTGCACCCCGGTGACGAGCCGTCGGCGCCCGCCGCCGACCCCGAGCCGCCCGCCGGGTCCGATGTGGCGGTCATCGCGTTCACGTCCGGGACCTCCGGCCGGCCCAAGGGCGTCGCGCTCACCCACGACAACCTGCGCTGGAGCATGGTCAACGGGCTGTCGCTGCTGCCGGTCGGCGAGGACGACGTCGCCCTCGTCTCCACCCCGCTGGCGCACGTCGCCGTCCTGGGCGGGCTGCCGCAGTACACCTGGGCGCGGCGCGGAACGGTCGTGCTGGCACCGAGGTTCGACCCGGACCTGTTCACCGACCTGGTCCGGGACCACCGGGTGACCTGTGCGTTCGCGGTGCCCGCCATGGCCGCGCTGCTGGCCCGGCACCCCCGCTTCACCAGCGGCGACCTGGACACCCTGCGGTGGATCCTGTCCGGCGGGGCCCCGGCCCAGACGGCGACCCGGGCGCAGCTCCACGAGCGTGGCATCGGCGTCGCCGACTCCTACGGGCTGACGGAGACCTGCGCCGGGGTGACGTACTCGCCGCTCGGCTCGGCCGCCACCGTCGCGGGGCGTGCCGTGCCCCATGTCGAATTGCTGGTCGTGGACGCGACGGGGGCGCCCGCCCCGGCCGGTGCCGCCGGTGAGATCTGGGTGCGCGGGCCGTCGGTCGCGGCGCACTACTGGGCCGCGACCGGGCTACGGCCCGCCACCGACGCCGAGGGCTGGTTCCGCAGCGGCGACCGGGGACGCGTCGACGCCGAGGGCCGGCTGGAGGTCGTCGGCCGGGTCAAGGACACGATCATCACCGGAGGCGAGAACGTCGATCCCGCCGAGGTCGAGAACGCGCTGGCCGATCTGCCGGGCGTGGTCGAGGTCGCGGTGTCCGGGGCCCCGGACCCGGTCTGGGGCGAGGTCGTGACCGCGTTCCTGGTCTCCGAATCCGGCGAACCGACCCTCGACGACGTCCGCGCCCACCTCGACGGACGGCTGGCCCGCCACAAGTGGCCCCGTCGTCTGTGCGTCGTCCCGGCGCTGCCCCGAGGGGCGACCGGGAAGCTCCAGCGGCAGCGGCTGACGACGCTGCTGGACGACTGATTCACCCCGTACGGGCGGCCGAAGACCCCCTGGAGCCGTCCGACGCCTGACGACACACCCCCTGAGAGCCCCACCCCCAGAGAGCCCCACGCATCACGCCCCCACACCCAATATCCCCGACCCATGAGATGGGGGCCGGCTCCACCGGCGACATCTCCCCACCACGAAGGAGTGGCCATGAGTGCGACCATGCGAGCCGCGCGGATGCACCGAGTCGGCGAGCCGATGAAGCTCGAGGAACTGCCCGTTCCGGCCCCCGGCCGCGGCGATGTCCGCGTGGCCGTCCACGCCGTCAACATCGTCCCCAATCTCGCCAACATCCTGAACATGTGGACCACCTGGTTCCCGCACAGCCCGCTGCCCACCCTGCCCGCGATCTTCGGTCTCGACCCGGCCGGTGTGATCGAGGCGGTCGGCGAGGGCGTCGAGGGCTTCGAGGTCGGCGACCGGGTGTACGTCAACCCCGGCCGGTCCTGCGGCTCCTGTCGCTCGTGCCGCGGCGGCGACTCGATCAACTGCGCCAGCTACGCCTTCGCGGGCTACTTCGGCTTCTCCCCGAGCGCCATCCACCTGCTCGACCGCTACCACGGCGGCCTCGCCGAGTACATGGTGGCCCCGGCGTACAGCCTGGTGAAACTGCCGGACTCACTCTCCTTCGAGGCCGCCGCCCGCTTCGGCTACATCGGCACCATGTACTCGGCACTGCGCAAGGCCGAGGCCGGGCCGGGCAAGAAAATCCTCATCAACGGCATCAGCGGCACCCTGGGCATCGCCGCCGCGCTCCTCGCACCCGCCATGGGCCTCACCCACGTGTACGGCACCGGCCGGGACAAGGCCCTGCTCGACCAGGTCGCCAAGCTGGCGGGCGGCCGTCTGCACCTGCACTCCCTCGACGACGGCCCGGTCGACGAGTGGATCCACGAGCAGACCGACGGCTACGGCGTCGACATCTACATCGACGCCCTCGGCCCGGGCGCACCGCACGAGACGTTCCGGGCGGGCATGCGGGCGATGGCGCGCGGCGGCATCGCCGTCAACATCGGCGCCGTCGCCGGCGACCTGCCGATCGACATCCACCGGATGATGGACCAGCAGCTGCGGCTGATCGGCTCGGCGTGGTTCACCTCCGCCGAGGGCCAGACCATGGCCGACATGGCGGGGGCCGGTCTGCTGGACCTGAGCCCTCTGGAGCACCACGTGTACCCCCTGGAGCAGGTCAACGAGGCCATCAGCGGGATCGCCGTACGCAACGGCGGCTTCAGCAACTTCATCATCAGCCCTGCGGCGACCTCCTGATCCATGTGGCCGGGGGCCGCCGGCCGACTCCCCCTTGGACCGGCGGCCCCCAACTCCCCCTCTCTTGTCTTTTGGAGCCCTGATGCACGCGCAGAACGCCGGCCGCCCGGCCGACCCCCTCGACCTCCTGGACATCGACACCCTGCTGACCCCGGACGAGCGGGCGGTGCGCGACTCCGTACGCACCTTCTGCGACCGGCGTGTGGAACCGCACATCGCCGAGTGGTTCGAGCGGGGCGCCGTGGAGGACATCCGTGGACTCACCAAGGAACTCGGCGACCTGGGCCTGCTGGGCATGCACCTGGAGGGCTACGGCTGTGCGGGTATGAGCGCGGTCGACTACGGCCTCGCCTGTCTCGAACTGGAGGCGACCGACTCCGGTCTGCGCTCCCTCGTCTCGGTCCAGGGCTCCCTGGCCATGTACGCGATCTGGGCGTTCGGGTCCGAGGAGCACAAGGAGCAGTGGCTGCCCCGGCTCGCCGCCGGCTCCGCGATCGGCTGCTTCGGCCTCACCGAGCCCGACTCCGGTTCCGACCCCGGCAGTATGCGCACCGCCGCCCGCCGCGACGGCGACGACTGGATCCTCGACGGCCGCAAGATGTGGATCACCAACGGTTCGGTCGCCGACGTGGCGGTGGTCTGGGCCCGTACGGACGACGGCATCCGCGGTTTCGTGGTCCCCACCGACACGCCCGGCTTCTCGGCCCCGGCCATCAAGCACAAGATGTCGCTGCGGGCGTCGGTGACGAGCGAGCTGGTCCTGGACTCCGTACGGCTGCCCGGAAACGCCGTTCTCCCGGAGGTGCGGGGGCTGAAAGGCCCGCTGTCCTGCCTCAACGAGGCCCGGTACGGCATCGCCTGGGGTGCGATGGGCGCCGCCCGCTCCTCGTTCCGGGCGGCTCTCGCCTACGCGGGCGACCGGGTGCAGTTCGGCCGTCCGATCAGCGGCTTCCAGCTGACCCAGGCCAAGCTGACCGACATGGCCATCGAGCTGGCCAAGGGCACACTGCTCGCGTTCCACCTCGGGCGGGCCAAGGACGAGCGGGGCCTGCGTCCCGAGCAGGTCAGCTTCGGCAAGCTCAACAACACCCGCAGCGCGCTGGAGATCTGCCGCACGGCCCGCACCATCATGGGCGCGAACGGCATCTCGCTGGAGTACCCGGTGATCCGGCACGCCAACAACCTCGAGTCGATCCTCACCTACGAGGGCACCGTCGAAATGCACACGCTGATGATCGGCCAGGCCCTGACGGGGCAGGCGGCGTTCCGGTGAGCACCCCGGCGGTCGCGGCGGACATCCGCAGGGTCGGCGTCGTCGGCTGCGGGCTGATGGGCGCGGGCATCGCCGAGGTGTGCGCCCGGGCCGGGCTGGACGTCGTGGTCCACGAGGTGAGCCCGGAGGCGGCGGAGGCCGGCCGGACCAGGATCGCCGCCTCCCTCGACCGGGGCGTACGGCGCGGCAAGCTCTCCGGTGCGGAACGGGACGCCGCGCTCCACCGGGTGCGGGTCGTCACCGACCTCGGCGGTCTCGCCGACCGGGACCTGGTGGTGGAGGCGGCGACGGAGGACGAGAAGGTCAAGGTCGCGCTCTTCGCCGAGCTGGACAGGATCGTCACCTGCGAGAACGCGCTTCTCGCGTCGAACACCTCCTCCCTGCCCATCATGAAGCTGGGCATGGCCACCGCCCGCCCGCACCAGGTGATCGGGGTGTCTTCAACCCGGTCCCGGTGCTGGACCTGGTCGAGATCGTGCCGTCACTGCTGACGGCACCTCAGTCCCAGTCCCGTGCCGAGGACTTCGTCACCGGGGTGCTGGGCAAGCGGGTGATCCGTTCGCAGGACCGGGCCGGCTTTGTGGTGAACGCCCTCCTCGTCCCGTATCTGCTCTCCGCGATCCGGATGCTGGAGTCCGGCTTCGCGTCCGCCGAGGACATCGACACCGGCATGGTCCTCGGCTGCGCCCACCCGCTGGGCCCGCTGAGCCTGGCCGACCTGATCGGCCTGGACACTCTCACCGCGATCGCCGAGGCGATGTACGAGGAGTTCAAGGACCCGCTGCACGCGGCGCCGCCCCTGCTGCTGCGCATGGTGGAGGCCGGGCTGCTGGGCCGGAAGTCGGGGCGCGGCTTCCACGACTACGCGGTGGCCACGGCCGCCTGATCCCCTGAAAGGCAGAACGACCCATGGTTCAGGACTTACGCGGTGTCATGGCGCCGGGGAGGAACGAGCCGGTGCGGGTGGAGAGCAGCGTTCTCGTTCCGGACCCCGGGCCGGGTGAGGCCGTGGTGAAGATCCAGGCCTGCGGGGTGTGTCACACCGATCCGCACTGCGAGCAGGACGGGATCAGCGACGAATTTCCGTCCCGGCGACGTCCTCCGCTCGGTGGTGACGTTCTGACCGCTGCGGCGGTGCGGGTGGGCCCGGGCGGCGGCGGTGAGGGAGCCGCCGCCCGGGCCCTTTCGGCTGTCATGCCCTCCAGGACTTGAACTCCCGGAGCCGGTCCAGGTCCACGACGGCCTCAAGCTGATCGGCGTCCACGTCCAGGTCGCCGCCGACCGCCGCCACCAGGCGCCGGGCGGGGAGGTTGCGGGGCGTGTGTTCCGCGGTCAGGCGTACGGCTGTGCAGCCGAGTTCGGCGGCGTGGTCGGCCAGCCACTGGAGGAGGCGTTCCTCCACTCCGCGTCCCAGGGCGCGGCAGCTGAGCATCCAGGCCAGGACGTCGAGGGTGTCGCCGTCCTGGCGTACCGCGAGCAGTCCGATCTGGCCGTAGTCGCCGAACCGGTCGCGGGCGGACGCGGTCCAGACCTCGCCGTCCTTCCGCAGCCGGTCCAGGTCGCCGCCGTCGGCGGATCGGGCCCGCAGGGTGAACTGGTTGGTGCGGCGGATGAGTTGGGCGGCCCGCTCCGACCCGTCGTCCATCAACGGGCTTATGTCGACCTCCAGTTCCAGCCGCTCCAGGAACTCCTCGAAGCTCGCCTGTTCGCGTACGGCGTCCCGGTCCCGTTCCGTGCGGTAGAACTCGGCGCGCAGCGTGTCCTCCGCCGTGGCCGCCCGGGGGACGAGCGGCCACAACCGCCTTACGAACTGCTCCAGTTCGGCGGCCGGCGGGCAGGTCACCGAGAGGACCTGCGGGAGGGCGGCCCGCATGGAGGCGATCTCCACGGGGTTGTCGTCGAGGTAGAGGAAGGAGTCCAGGCCGAGGCCCAGGTCGCGGGCCGCCTCGGCGAGGCGGTCGGCCTTGCGACCCCAGGTCGCGGATACCACGCTGAAGTGCTCCATGCGCAGCAGGCTGTCCCGGCGGTCCAGGACTGCCTTCACGGTCGCCTCGTCGTTGTTGCTGACCAGGACCAGGGGGGCCCCGGCGGCCCGCCATTGGAGGAGACGGCGGGCGAGCAGGCGACGGGGGCCGCCCAGGTCGACGCCGTCGGCTCCGGCCTCGCCCGCGATACCGCTCCAGAGGGTCTCGTCGCCGTCGACGGCGATCACCTTCGGCGGGGTGCGGCGTACGGCCTCGACGACATCGGTGAGGGTGAGGGCCACGGCCGCCTGGAACTCCGGGGTGAACGGCAGGTGTGCCAGTTCCTCGGTGCGTGGGTCGAAGCGGTCGGCGACGGTGTGGTCGCGGGTCCAGTCGTCGGGGTGGACGAGGGCGATGCCGGGGACTTCGGCGAGGTCGACGGCCAGGTCGGCGGCCCAGCGGTCCAGCCGCTCGTCGACGTGGGCGGTCGGGAGAAAGCCGACGATCAGCGGGGTGCCGGTGCGTGCGGCGGCCGAGCGCAGGGCGCCCGCGTACTCCACGCGCAGGTCGACGAGCGTGGCGTCGTCCACCGGCTTGAACCTCTCCAGGTCCGTGCCGCGCAGCAGCACCACACCCAGGTCGGCCGCCGAGCGGGCGAAGACGCCCGAGGGGTCCTGCAGGGCGGTGAGGGCCTGGTGGTACGGGGCCTCCAGGACCGTCGTCGGGCCGTCGCCGGGGGTCGTGTCGCCCAGCGCGGCCTCGCACATGAGGGGCAGGTCGCCGAGGGCGAAGGTGGCGGCGAGGGCGACCCGGGTGGTCGCGGCGGTCGCGGTGCCGGTCTCCGGTTCCGCGTGCCAGGTCGCGGCCTCGGGGTCGGCGGCGGCCTCGGCGAGCAGGCGCAGATACTCCTCGCCGAGGGCCGCGCAGTCCTCGGCGTCGATGATGTCGAGGTTGTGGTCCAGCCGTACGCGACCGGCGTCCGGCGTCACGGTGACCATCAGGTCCACGTCGGAGTAGCCGGTGCCGACGGGCAGCACCTCCAGGGCGGAGAGCCTCGTCGACGCGACGCGCACATAGTTGAAGTAGACCTCGACGAGGGGGGCGTTGGGCTGGTACAGGCCCTGGGCGGCCAGTTCGGAGAGGGCGTCGGAGAACATCGCGCCCTTCTCCAGCACCCGTTGCAGGCGGCCGTCGGTGCGGCGCAGTGCCTCGGCGATCGGCTCGCCGGGCGTGGCCTGGGCCGGGAACGGCACGGGCACTCCGAAGAAGCCGATGGCGGCGGGCGCGTCGACATGGATGCGGGTGTCGACGGGCACGGCGACGACGAACTTCTCGCGCCGCCGCTTACGGGCGAGCAGGACGCCGAGGGCGCCCAGACAGAAGGCCGCCGGGGTGACGGCGAGCCGTCCGGCGCGTGCGGAGACCTGCCGCATCAGTCCTTCGGGCATGTCGAGGGTGAGGCTGCCGGCGCGGTAGGTCCTGGCCGCCGGGCGCGGCCGGGTCAGGGTCAGTTCGAGCCGCTTGCTGCCCTCGAACTCGCGGCGCCACTCGGCGGACCCGTCACCCCGACTCGCCGTACGGTCCGGCTGCGAGGTGAGCAGCAGGTCGATGTCGCGGTTGGTGGTGGTGCCGTCGAGGCGTACGCCGGAGAGTTCGGCGTCGATCTCGCCGGTGACCAGCAGCAGCGACTGGAGGTCGCTGACGGCGTGGTGGGCGCCGAAGACGAGGACCTGGCCGTGTGCCGTACCGCCGTCGAGGAGTTCGAACCGCCACAGCGGGGCGCTCGCGAGGTCGAAGGGCGGTTCGAGGAGTTCCCGCAGCCGCCGTTCCACGTCGAGGTCCGTGCCGGGGTCCGACAGGTCGGTCCAGCGCAGGAGGGCCGCGGCCGGGTCCCGGTCCACGCGGAGCTGTCGTTCCCGTCCGTCTGCGGTGACGACGGCGGTACGCAGGGCGGCGTGGCGGGCGGCGAGCCGGGTGACGACCTCGGTGAGGCGTTCCGGTGTGGTCGGTGTGGTGAGGCGGACGGCGAGTCCGATGGCGTGCGCCGCGCCGGGCACGCCCTGCTGGGCGGTGCGCAGCAGGCGTACGACGTCACGGGTGACCGGCCGGAAGTCGGTCTCGGGGAGCACGGTGTCGGCGCAGGGCAGTGCCGCGTCCTCTCGCACGGCCGCCGGGCCGCCCTGTTCGATCAGCGCGGTGCGCAGTGCGCCGGTCAGGGAGCGGACGTCGGCGGCCGAGAACACGGCCGAGGTGGGCAGATCGGCGCCGAGGTCGCGCAGGAACGTGTTGCGCAGGTGGACGATCATCAGGGAGTCCAGCCCGAGTTCCTTGAGCGCGGTGCCGGGGCCGATGTCCGCGATACCGCCGGCGACCGCGCCGACCGCCGTACGGACGTAGTTCTGGAGCAGTTCGGTCTGTTCCTCCTCGCCGGGGGCGGCGAAGAACCGGGCGACCAGGTCACGGGTGCCGGGGTCCGCGTCCCGGGCGGGTACGAGGTCGCGCAGGGCGGGGCGGGTGCGGGCGGCGGCCGGGTCGGCGGCGAGGGCCTGCCAGTCCAGGGCGGCGGGTACGAGCTGACGGCGGCCGGAGCCGAGGACGCGGTCGAAGAGTTCGCCGCCCTCCTCCGGGCTGAGGGCGATCAGGCCCTGCCTGCTGCTCGTCGCCGCCGTGGCGTCGGTCGCCGCGGCCATGCCGGCGTCGGCCCAGGCGCCCCAGTCGAGGCTGAGCGCCGGGCGCCCGGTCAGGGACTGGTGGTGGGCCCAGGCGTCCAGGAAGGCGTTGGCGGCGCTGTAGTGGCTCTGGCCGGGGGAACCCAACAGACCGGCGACCGAGGAGAACAGCACGGAGGTGCGTGCCTCCGGTACCAGTTCGGTGAGCAGTGCCGTGCCCAACACCTTGGGTGCGAGGACCTTGAGGACGCGCTCCCGGGTGAGGTTGGGGAGGGTCGCGTCGTCGAGGACACCCGCCGTGTGGACGACGCCGTCGATCGGGCCGAGGTCGTGGCGCAGCCCGGCGAGGGCGGCGGTGAGACCGTCGCGGTCGGTGACGTCGGCGCGGGCGTGGGCCACGGTGACGCCGCGGTCCCGCAGCCCGTCGATCCACTGCTCGGCCTCCGCGCCCAGGGCACCCCTGCCGAGCAGGGCGAGACGGCGTACGCCTCGGCGGACGAGCCGTTCGGCGACGACGCGGGCGAGGCCGCCGAGGCCGCCGGTGATCAGGTAGGCGCCTTCGGGGGCGGCTGGGGTGTCTGGGGCGTCTGTGTCCGGGCGGGTGCGGGTGAGCCTCGGGACGAGCCGTTCGCCGCCGCGCAGGGCGAGTTGCGTCTCGTCGTCGTCCGGGTGGCTCAGCTCGTGCCAGAGGGCGTCCGTGCCGGTGCCGGCGGGGTCGGAGTCGTCGGAGGGCAGGTCGATGAGTGTGGTGCGCAGCTCCGGGTACTCCTGGGCCACGGCGAGGCCGAAGCCCCAGCCCAGGGCCTGCTGAGGGTGCGTCACCTCGGCGCTGCCGCCTGCTGCTTGGCTGCCCCGGGTGACGAGGAAGAGGCGCGGTGCCCGGGCCCGGCTGCCTTCGGTGGGGGCGCCCCAGGACCGTTCGGTGAGGGCCCGTACGAGGTGCAGGGTGCTCAGGCAGCACAGACGGGCCGCGTCCTCGGCGGCGTCGGCCGAGTCGATCGCGGGGGCGTCCAGGCCGAAGAGCTGGACGACGCGCTCGGGCGGCCCGTCCGGGAACGCCTCGTCGAGGAGACGTACGAGGTGCCGCGGGTTCCCCGGGTCGATGACGTACCGGCCGAGGCCGTCCAGGCCGTACTCGATGCCCTTGCGGGCGAGGACGTGCGGCACCTGGCCGAGCCTGTCGGCGAGTTCGGCGCCGACCCCGGTGTCGTCGGTGAGGACGAGCCAGGAGCGCCGGGCGGGCGGTTGCTGGGCGTCGGTGCGGCGGGCGGGCTGCCAGCGCAGCTCCATCAGGGCCCGGTCGAGCGGGGAGAGGGCGGCCAGTTCGAAGCCCTCGATCTCCGCGACGAGGCGTTCCTCCTCGTCGTAGAGGCAGATGTCCAGGGTGATCGAGTCGCCCTCTTGGGAGCGGAGGCGGCAGGCCGTCCACGTGGGTGTGGTGCCGGTTCCGGTGAACCGCAGCCGTCCGAGTCCGGCGGGCACGAACGGCCTGCCGGTGGGCGCGTCGGCGGGGAGCGCGGCCACGTGGAAGGCCGCGTCGAGGACCGCCGGGTGCAGCAGGTGCCCGGCGCGCGGGCGCTCGGTGAGGCGGCCGAGAGCGGTGGAACGTTCGTACCGGGCTTCGGTGAGGCCCTGGAAGGCGGGGCCGTAGTCGATGCCCGCGGCGGCGAGGCCGGCGTAGACGGTGGATGCGTCGGTGGAGGTGGTGCAGTTCTCGCGCAGGGTGGATGGGGTGAGGTGCTGGGGGAAGGCCGGGGTGAGGTCCTGTGTGGCGGCCGGGGTGAGTTCTTGTGCGGCGGCCGCTGCGAGGTCGGCTCCGGCGGGTTCGATGCGTCCGCCCGCGTGGTGGGTCCAGGGGGCCCGGCGGGGTCCGGATGTCCGGGAGGCGATGGTGAAGTCGCGGCTGCCGTCGGTGTCGGCGCGGCCCAGGACCAGTTGCAGTTCGACGGCGGTTTCGGGCTCCAGGCGCAGCGGGGCCTCGAAGCGCACCCCGGCCAGCCGGGCCTCGCCGCCGACGTCCTGGAGGCTTGCCGCCGCCGAGAGGGCCATTTCCAGGAACGCGGCGCCCGGCATCCACACCTCTCCGGAGATCCGGTGGTCGGCGAGATAGGCGAAGCGGGTGTCGCGCAGGTCGAGCCGGGTCTGGAAGACATGCCGATCGGAGGCGTCACTGGGCTCGACGTGGGTGTCGAGCAGCGGCGAACCCGCGCTTGCTCCGGTGGGGAGTGCGGGTGCCGGTGACAGCCAATGGCGTTCTCGGGCGAAGGCATACGTGGGCAGGTCCGCGCGGTCGCCGCCGGGGTACGTCACCGCCCAGTCGGGGTCGTACCCGCTCACGTACAACTTGCCCAGGCCGTGCAGTAGTTGGCCGTACCCGCCGTGGGTGCGGCGGAGCGATCCGATGCTCACGGCGTCGATGCCCGCCGTCGCCGCGACCGCCTCGATGGACGGGCCGAGCGAGGGGTGCGGGCCGAGCTCCACGAAGTGGCGGTAACCGTCGTCCAGCATGCGCCGGATCGTGTCGGCGAAGCGGACCGGTTCGCTCAGGTTGGCGTACCAGTACGCGGCGTCGAGTCCGTCACCGCGCAGGGGCTCCGCGCGTACGGTCGAGTAGAACGGTATTTCCGTCGCGGCGCCCCGGATTCCGGCGAGGGCGGCCAGCAGATCGTCGCGGACCGGCTCCATCAGCGGGGTGTGCGAGGCGAAGGGCGTGGACAGGGTCCGGGACGCGATCCCTTCCTCGTCCAGCTGTCGGCGCAGCTCGGCGAGAGCGTCGGCGTCGCCCGAGATCGCCGTGGACGAGGGGCTGTTGACGGCGGCGACGAAGAGCCGGTCCACGAAGGGGGAAAGGTGCTTCTCGGCCTCCGCGTGCGGGAGTTCCACGGAGAGCATGCCGCCCGCGCCCTCCAGCGGTACGACCGCCCGGGCCCGGCCGGTGACCACGGTCACAGCCTCGTCGAGGGTGAGCGCGCCCGCGCCGTACGCCGCCGCGATCTCGCCGAGACTGTGTCCGACCACCGCGTCCGGGGTGACGCCGAGGGCACGCCAGGCGGCGGCGAGAGCGGCGTTGACCGCGAACAGCACCGGCTGGAGCACCTCGGTGCGCTCCATGGCGACCCCGGTCCCGTCCCGCAGGACGTCGAGGACGGACCAGCCCGCGAGTCGGTGTACGGCCTCGTCGATCCGCTCCAACTCCGCGCGGAACAGGGGGGATTCGTCCATCAGTTCCAGGCCCATGCCGGCCCATTGGCCGCCGTGTCCGGGGAGGACGAAGGCGACCTTGCCGGGCTGGGTCTCGCGGGGCGGAGTCGACGAGGTCCGTCCGGCCGCCAACTCGTCCAGCTGGGCGAGGAGTTCGTCCCGACCGCCCGCGACCGGCGCGGCACGGCGTTCGAAGTGGCTGCGGTGGCGGGCGAGGGTGTGGGCGACGGTCTTCAGATCGACGCCCGTGGTGATGTGCGCGGCGAGGCGGGTGGCCTGGGCGCGCAAGGCGGTGTCGGTGCGGGCGGAGAGGGGGAACAGGTCGACGGAGAGGGGCAATGGGTCGGGGGTGGGCAGGGCTTCGCTGTGCGGTGTGGCCTCGCCGGGCGGCACCGTCCGTGTCTGCGGACGGGGCCCGGCGACCGGCGCCTCCTCCACGATCACGTGGGCGTTGGTGCCGCTGATCCCGAACGAGCTCAGACCGGCCCGGCGGACCCGCTCCTCCGCACCCGGCCAGGCCATCGGCTCGCGCAGCAGCTCCAGTCCGCTGCCGTCCCATTCGACGTGGCGGCTGGGGGTGTCGGCGTGCAGGGTGCGCGGGAGCGTCCTGTGCCGCAGCGACTGCACGACCTTGATCAGCCCGGCGATGCCCGAAGCGGCCTGGGCGTGGCCGATGTTGGACTTGAGCGAGCCCAGGTAGAGCGGGCGCTCATCCGGTCGGGGGGCGTCACCGAAGACCTGCGCGAGGGCGTTCGCCTCGATGGGGTCGCCGAGGGTGGTGCCGGTGCCGTGGGCCTCGACGTAGTCGATGTCGGCGGGGTCGAGCCCGGACAGCTCCAGGGCGCGCCGGATGACCTGCTCCTGTGCGGGGCCGTTCGGGGCGGACAGGCCCTGGCTGCGGCCGTCCTGGTTGACGGCCGTGCCCCGGATCACGGCGAGGATCTCGTCGCCGTCGCGCCGGGCGTCGCTCAGCCGCTTCAGTACGACCATGCCGACGCCCTCGGACCACACGGCCCCGTCGGCGTCGTCGGAGAAGGAGCGGCAGCGCCCGGTCGGCGACAGGCCGCGCAGGCGGCTGAACTCCACGAAGGTGCGCGGGGTGACCATCAGTGTGGCGCCGCCCGCGAGCGCGAGGTCGCACTCGCCTAGCCGCAGTGCCTGCGCGGCCAGGTGCAGGGAGACCAGGGACGAGGAGCAGGCGGTGTCGACGGTCATGGCCGGGCCGTGCAGGCCGAGCGCGTAGGCGAGGCGGCCGGAGGCCACGCTCGGTGCGGAGCCGGTGCCGAAGTAGCCGTCCATCTGGTCCAGGCGTGCCTCGGCCAGGTAGCCGCTGTCGAACAGGCCGAGGTAGACGCCGGTGGTGCTGCCCGCGAGGTCGCCGGGGACGATCCCGGCGCACTCCAGCGACTCCCAGGCCGTCTCCAGCAGCAGCCGCTGCTGCGGGTCCATGGCGGCGGCCTCCTTCGGGGTGATCCCGAAGAAGCCCGGATCGAACAGATCGATGCCGTCGAGGAAACCGCCCTCTCGGGCGTACGTCTTGCCGGGGGCCTCCGGGTCGGGGTCGTAGAGGGAGTCCACGTCCCAGCGGTCGGCGGGGAAGGGACCCACCGCGTCCCGGCCCTCTTCGAGCAGCCGCCACAGCCCGTCGGGGTCCGTGACGCCGCCGGGCAGACGGCAGGCCATCGAGACGATCGCGACGGGTTCGTCGGTCTGCGCCGGGCCGCGCGCGGCGGCGGGTCGGGCAACCGCGTTCTCCTTCACCGAGAGGACGCTGCTCAGCAGGTGTTCGGTGAGCCGGGCCGGTGTCGGGTGGTCGAAGAGGAGGGTGGCGGGCAGGCGGGCGCCGATGCGGTCGCTGACGCGGTTGCGCAGTTCGACGGCCATGAGCGAGTCGAGGCCGAGTTCGCGCAGCGGCTGGTCGGAGCGGACGCTGTCCGCCGAGCGCATACCGAGGACACGAGAGGTCTCCTCTCGCACCAACGCCAGTACGTGTGCGGTGCGCTCGGCCTCGGTGAGGGCGGCCAGCCGTTCGACGAGCCCGGAGTCGGTGGGTGCCGTGCCGCGGGCGGCGGTGCGGCGGGCCGGGCCTCGGACCAGGCCGCGCAGCAGATGCGGCACGGGCTGCGGCAACCGGGCGGTGTCGAGCTTCGCCGGGACGACGGTCGTACGGCCGCTCGCCGACGCCGCGTCGAGAAGCGCGAGCCCCTCCTCGGCGGTGAGAGCGCCACTCCCCTCCCGGGCCAGTCGCGCGAGTTCGGCCTCGGTGAGGTGGCCGGTCATACCGCTGGCGGGCGCCCACAGGCCCCAGGCCAGGGACAGCGCGGGGCGGCCCGCGGTGCGGCGGCGCTCGGCGAGGGCGTCGAGAGCGGCGTTCGCGGCGGCGTAGTTCGCCTGGCCGGGGTTGCCGACGACTCCGGCGGCCGAGGAGAACAACACGAACTGCGCGAGGTCGAGGTCGGCGGTCAGCTCGTCCAGGACGAGGGCGGCCTCGGTCTTGGGCCGCAGCACCTTCTCCAGCCGCTCGGGGGTGAGCTGCTCGACCACACCGTCGTCGAGGACGCCGGCCGCGTGGATCACGGAGGTCAACGGATGCTCGGCCGGGATGCCTGCGAGTAGGGCGGCCACGGCGTCGCGGTCGGTGACGTCGCAGGCGGCGATGGTGGCAGAGGCACCCAACTCGTCTATCTCCGCCGCGAGTTCGGGCATGCCCTCGGCGGCGGCGCCGCGTCGCCCGACGAGCAGCAGGTGCCGTACGCCGTGCTCGGTGACCAGGTGCCGGGCGACCAGGCGGCCGAGTGTGCCCGTGGCCCCGGTGATGAGGACCGTGCCTTCCGGGTCGGCGGCCCTCGGCAGGGTGAGAACGAGCTTGCCGACATGCCGGGCCCGGCTGAGGTACCGGAAGGCCTCAGGGGCGCGTCGGACGTCCCAGGTGGTGACCGGCAGCGGGGTCAGGACACCCTCGTCGAAGAGCCGGAGCACCTCCGCGAGCATCGCGTGCATCCGCTCGGGCCCGGCCTCGCGCAGGTCGAAGGCCTGGTAGTGGACTCCGGGGTGCTGGGTGGCGACCTCCTCCGCGTCGCGGATGTCGGTCTTGCCCATCTCGACGAACCGGCCGCCGGACGCGAGGGTCCGCAGCGAGGCGTCCACGAACTCCCCGGACAGGGAGTCGAGAACGACGTTCACGCCCTGTCCGCCAGTAGCTTCGAGAACGCGGTTCTCGAAGTCGAGGTCGCGGGAGTTGGCGATGTGGTCGTCATCCAGGCCCTGTGCCCGGAGCGTGGCCCACTTGCCGGTGCTGGCCGTGCCGAAGACCTCGGCACCGAGGTACTGGGCGATCTGCACGGCCGCCATGCCGACACCGCCGGCGGCGGCGTGGATCAGCACCGACTCCCCCGCCTTCAGACCTGCGAGGTCGACCAGGCCGTAGTACGCGGTGAGATACGCGAGCGGCACCGAGGCGGCCCGGACGTACGACCAGTCCTGCGGCACCTTCGCCAGCATGTGGACGTCCGTGACGGTCACCGGCGCGAACGCGTCGCCGGGAGCCAGGCCCATCACCCGGTCTCCGGGGGCGAGTCCGTCGACCTCCGGGCCGACCTCCAGCACCTCACCGGCCAGCTCCCAGCCGAGACCGGCCCGGTGCTCGACCATGCCGAGGGTGATCAGCACGTCACGGAAGTTCAGGCCCGCCGCACGCACGGCGATACGGACCTCTCCCGCCGTGAGCGGCCGGTTCGCCTCCTCGTACGGCACCAGCGCGAGCCCGTCCAGCGAGCCGCTGCCGGTGGCCTCCAGCCGCCAGGTGTCCACCTCCGGGGGCGGGGCGAGAACGCCGTTCCCGGTCACGGCGGCCAGCCGGGGAGCCAGCAACTGCCCGTCACGTACGGCGAGTTGCGGTTCGTCGGCGGCCAACGCGGCCGCCACGGCCGGTTCCTGCCCGCCGGAACCCGCCGGGTCGGTGTCCAGCAGAACGAAACGCCCCGGATGCTCCGACTGCGCGGACCGCACCAGACCCCACACGGCGGCCTGGGCCGGGTCGGGCCCACGGTCGGCGGGGCCGGTCGCCACCGCGCCCCGGGTCACCAGCACGAGCCGGGCGTCGGCGCCGTGACCGGCGTCGAGCCAGTCCCGCACGACGGCCAGTGCGTCGACCACCGCCTCGTGAACAGGAGTTGTGCCGGGAATCGTGACCACGGTCGTGCCGTCGGGCAGCGGGGCTGCGGCGGACTCCTCCGCCACGGCGGTCCACTCGATCTCGTACAGGGACTCGAAGCGGGGCGACGCGGACGCGCCCGTGGTGCCACCGATCGCCTCTCGCAGCCGCAGTGTGTCGACAGTGACGACGGGGGCTCCGACCGTGTCGGCGGCGAGAACGGTGATCTCGTCGGGGCCGGTGCGCCGCAGGTGGACCCGGAGCCGGGACGCGCCGGAGGCGTGCAGGCGTACGCCGGACCAGGCGAACGGCAGCAGGACCGGGGAGCCGCCGTCGGGTCGGGCGAACCAGTCGCCGGCGCGCAGGGTGTGCAGGACGGCGTCGAACAGCGCCGGGTGCAGACCGAAGCGATCGGCCTGGTCGGTGAGTGGCTCGGGTAGTTCCACCTCTGCGTAGAGGTCGTCGCCGGACTGCCAGGCCTCGCGCAGGCCGCGGAAGGCGGGGCCGTAGCCGTAACCGGCCTCGTCGAGACGGTCGTAGAGGTCCGAGACGTCGGTGGGGCGGGCCTCGGACGGCGGCCAGGCGGCCAGGGGCTCGACGGGCGCGGTGGTCGGACCGGTGGCGAGGGTGCCGGAGGCGTGCCGGGTCCAGGTCGCGTCGGTGGTGGTGCCTTCGATGCAGGAGGAGACCGTGAAGTGGCGGCGACCGTCCGCTTCGGGGGCCTCGACCCAGACCTGGAGGCGCAGAGCCTCGCCCGGGGCGAGCAACAGGGGGGTGTGCAGGGTGAGTTCGTCGACGACCGGGCAGTCCGCCTGGTCACCGGCGCGTACGGCGAGTTCGGCGAACGCCGTTCCCGGGAGCAGGACCGTGCCGTCCACCATGTGGTCGCCGAGCCAGGGGTGGGAGTGGAGCGAGAGTCGTCCGGTGAGGAGCCACTGTTCGGTGCCCGCCACCGCGACGGCGGCGGTCAGCAGGGGGTGCCCGGTGCCGTCGAGTCCGGCGCTGGTCACCTGCGCGCCGCCGTCGACCTTGCGGTCCAGCCAGTACCGCTGCCGCTGGAAGGCGTACGTGGGCAGCGGGACCGGGCGGCCGTCGGCGTGGACGGCCGCCCAGTCGACCGGGATACGGGAGGTGAACGCCTCGGCGAACGCCGTCAGGAGCCGGGTCCGGTCTCCCTGGTCGCGGCGGAGGGTGGTGGCCAGGGCCACGTCGGCGCCCGCGTCCTCGGCGGTCTGCGTGATGCCGATCGTCACCACGGGGTGCGGGCTGACCTCGATGAAGGCGTCGTGTCCGGCGGCCAGGGCGGAACGCACCGCGGCCTCGAAGCGGACCTGGTGGCGCAGGTTGCGGTACCAGTAGGCGCCGTCCATGGTCTCGGCGACGGTGGGTTCGCCGGTCACGGAGGAGTAGACGGGGATGCGCGGCTGCTGGGGGGTGATGCCGGCCAGGAGGGTGGAAAGGCGGTTCTCGATGCGTTCGACGTGGTGGGAGTGGGAGGCGTAGTCGACGGGGATGCGGCGGGCCTGGATCTCGCGCTTCTCGCACTCCGCGAGGAATTCCTCGACGGCCTCGGCGTCACCGCTGACGACGGTGGACGACGGGCCGTTGACCGCGGCGACCTCCAGCCGCCCGGCCCGGTCCGCGAGCAGTTTCGAGACCTCGGTTTCGGGCAGCGGCACGGACACCATGCCGCCTTCGCCCGCCAGTTCCGTCAGCGCCCGCGAGCGCAGGGCGACGACGGTGGCCGCCTGTTCCAGGGTGAGGGCGCCCGCGATGTGCGCCGCCGCGATCTCGCCCTGGGAGTGGCCGATGACTGCGGTCGGCTGCACACCCGCCGACGCCCAGAGGCGGGCGAGCGCCACCATCACGGCGAAGGACACCGGCTGGACGACGTCGACGCGGTCCAGCAGGCCGGCCTCGGGGGCGGCCCGGAGCACCTCGGTCAGCGACCAGTCGACGTGCGGGGCGAGGGCGGCCTCGCAGTCGGCGATCGCCGCCGCGAACACCGGGGAGGAGTCGAGGAGTTCGACGCCCATGCCGGGCCACTGGGCGCCCTGGCCGGGGAAGACGAAGACGTTGCGATTGCGGGAGCGGCCGGCGATTCCTCGTACGAGAACGGCGCTCTCGGCGTCGGTGCTTTCAGGGTCCGTGCGCGTGGTTTCGGTGTTCTCGGCGACAGCGGCAAGCCCTGCGGTGAGTTGCTCGGCGGAGGAGCCGATGACGACCGCGCGGTGGTCCAGGGCGGTCCGGGCCGCGAGGGAGGCGGCTACGTCGGAGAGGCCCGTTCCCGCGACCGCGTCGCGGAGTCGGGCCGCCTGTCCGGACAGCCCGTCGGGGCCGCGGCCGGAGAGCGGCCAGGCGACGACGGACGGAGCCTGAAGCGCGCCGGCCTCGGTGGTCTCCTCGGCCTGTTCGGAGCCGTCGGCCTGTTCAAAGACCTCGGCCTCTTCGAGAACCACATGCGCGTTCGTGCCGCTCATGCCGAACGAGGACACGGCCGCGCGGCGCGGCCGGCCCGTCTCGGGCCAGGGCCGGGACTCGCCGAGCGGCAGGACCGTACCGTCGCTCCAGTCCACGTGCGGGGTGGGCTCGTCGAGGTGCAGGGTCGCGGGCACGGTGCCGTGCCGCATCGCCATCACCATCTTGATGACACCGCCGACACCGGCCGCGGCCTGGGTGTGCCCCACGTTGGACTTGAGGGAGCCGAGCAGCAGGGGCCGGTCGGCGGGGCGGTCCTGGCCGTAGGTGGCGATCAGCGCCGAGGCCTCCAGGGGGTCGCCGAGGGTGGTGCCGGTGCCGTGGGCCTCGACCGCGTCGACCCCGTCCGGAGAGAGCCCGGCGGCGGCCAGGGCCTGGCGAATGACGTTCTCCTGGGACGGGCCGTTGGGTGCTGTCAGGCCGTTGCTGGCGCCGTCCTGGTTGACGGCCGCACCCCGGACCACGGCCAACACCGGGTGCCCGTGGCGGCGGGCGTCGGACAGTCGCTCCACGACGAGGAAGCCGACACCCTCACCCCAGGCGGTGCCGTCGGCGGCGGCCGAGAACGGCTTGCAGCGGCCGTCGGCAGCCAGGCCCTTCTGCCGGCAGCCCTCGACGAAGCTGCCGGGGCCCGACATGACCGTGGCCCCGCCCGCCAGCGCCAGCGAGCACTCGCCCCGGCGCAGCGACTCCACCGCCAGGTGCAGCGCCACCAGGGACGACGAGCACGCCGTGTCGATCGACATCGCGGGCCCGTTGAAGCCGAAGGCGTACGAGATGCGGCCCGAGGTGACGGAGGCGTGCGTGCCCGTGCCGAGGTGGCCGTCGGTGCCGCCGACCGGCTCGTCGAGGCGCGGCCCGTAGTCGCCCGCCATGACGCCGACGAACACGCCGGTGTCGGAGCCGCGCAGCCCCGCCGGGTCGATGCCCGCCCGTTCCATGCCCTCCCAGGCGGTCTCCAGCAGCAGCCGCTGCTGGGGGTCCATGGCGAGCGCCTCGCGCGGGCTGATCCCGAAGAACGGTGCGTCGAACTCGTCTGCCGTGTGCAGGAATCCGCCGCGCCTGACATAGCTGGTGACATCGCCCTCGGGTGCGAACAAGGCGTCCAGGTCCCAGCCCCGGTTGACGGGGAAGTCGCTGGTCGCGTCCACGCCGTCGGCTACCAGCCGCCACAGTTCCTCGGGGGAGGTGACTCCGCCCGGGTAGCGGCAGGACATGCCGACGATGGCGATGGGTTCGGCGGCGCGTTCCTCCAGCGCGGCCAGCTTGCGCCGGGTCCGCGCCAGGTCGTTGGTCGCCCGCTTGAGGTAGTCCCGCAACTTGTCTTCGGTGGCTGCCATGGGTGGTGTTCTCAGACTCTTCTCGGGTTCGGTGGGGGGACGCGTCGGCAGGCCCGCCTCAGGAGCGGGCCTGCCGAGAGCGGGGTTCTCAGCCCTGCTGGTCGATGAAGGCGAAGAGGTCCTCGTCGGAGTCGAAGGCATCCTCTTCGGTGCCGTCGGCCGTCTCGTCGGCCGGGCCGCCGTCGAGGTCCGCCAGCGTCTGGCGCAGGATCCGCACCAGCCCGTCCTTCGCGTCGGCCCGCCCGGCCGCGCTGCGCAGCACCCGTTCCACCTCGTCCAGGGACGACTCGGTGGGCACCTGCGTCGTGGCCTCGGCGCGCAGCTTGCCGTACACGTGCTCTGCCATGGCCGTGACCGTGGGGTGGTCGAAGACGACCGTGGTCGGCAGGCGCAGGCCGGTCGCGGCGGACAGGCGGTTGCGCAGCTCCACCGAGGTGAGCGAGTCGAAGCCGAGGTCGGAGAACGGACGTTCCATGTCCACGGCGGCGTCGGCGTCGTAGCCGAGGGCGCCGGAGACATGGGTGCGGACGACGTCGACGACCGTCTGGCGTGCCGTGTCCTCCGTCATGCCGGCCAGGCGCTGGGCGAGGCCGGTGTCGGTCCCGGCGGACGCGGTGGTCGCCGTGGCCGCCGCGCGGCGACGCGCCTTGACCAGTCCGCGCAGCGGTGCCGGCAGTTCGGCGCCCCCGTTGGCGCGGGCCCGCAGCGCGGCCACGTCCCACTGGGAGGCGACCACGGCCGGTTCGGCGCCGCGCAGGGCCGCGTCGAGCAGCGCCAGGCCCTCGTCGGCGGCGAGCGAGAGGGTGCCGCCGCCCGCGAGGCGCGCCTTGTCAGCCTCGGACAGGGAGGCGGTCATGGCGGACTCCGACGCCCACAGACCCCAGGCGATCGAGACGGCCGCACGCCCGCCGCGCGCCCGCCGTACGGCGAGGGCGTCCAACGCGGCGTTGGCGGCGGCGTAGTTGCCCTGTCCCGCGTTGCCGATCACACCCGAGATGGACGAAAAGAGAACGAAGTTCTCAAGGTCGAGGTCCGCCGTCAGCTCGTCCAGGACCAGGGCGGCGTCGGTCTTGGGCCGCAGCACCTTGTCCATCCGCTCCGGGCTGAGCTGGCCGAGGATGCCGTCGCTCAGGACGCCCGCCGCGTGCATCACGGAGGTCAGCGGATGCTCGGCGGGGATGTCCGCCAGCATCGCGGCCACTGCGTCCCGGTCGGCGACGTCGCACGCGGCGAGGGTGACCGACGCGCCCAACTCCTCCAGTTCGGCGGCGAGTTCGGGCATCCCCTCGGCGGCGGCACCACGTCGGCCGACAAGCAGCAGATGCCGTGCTCCGTGCTCGGTGACCAGGTGCCGGGCGACCAGGCGGCCGAGCGTGCCCGTGGCACCGGTGATCATGACGGTGCCCTCCGGGTCGGCTGCCCTCGGCAGGGTGAGAACGACCTTTCCGACGTGGCGCGCCTGGCTGAGGTAGCGCAGCGCGTCCGGCGCCTGCCGTACGTCCCAGGTGGTGACCGGCAGCGGAGCGAGGACCCCTTCGCCGAAGAGTCGCAGCACCTCGGCGAGCATCTCGCCCCGGCGGTCGGGCCCGGCGTCGTGCAGGTCGAAGGCCTGGTAGTGGACACCGGGGTGGCGGGCGGCGACCTCGTCCGCGTCGCGGATGTCGGTCTTGCCCATCTCGACGAAACGGCCTCCGGCGGCGAGCGTCCGCAGCGAGGCGTCCACGAACTCCCCGGACAGGGAGTCGAGAACGACGTCCACGCCGCGCCCGTCGGTCACCTTGAGAACACGGTTCTCGAAGTCGAGGTCGCGGGAGTTGGCGATGTGGTCGTCGTCCAGCCCCTGTTCCCGCAGCGTGTCCCACTTGCCGAGGCTCGCGGTGCCGAACACCTCGGCCCCGAGGTGCCGCGCGACCTGCACGGCCGCCATGCCGACACCACCGGCGGCGGCGTGGATCAGGATCGACTCCCCAGCCTTCAGGCCCGCGAGGTCGACGAGCGCGTAGTACGCGGTGAGATACGCGAGCGGCACGGACGCGGCCTCGACGTACGACCAGTTCGCGGGGATGTGGGCCAGGTCGCGGCGGTCCACGACGGCCAGCGGCGCGAAGGCGTTGCCGGGGACGGCACCGGCCACCCGGTCGCCCACGGCGAGCCCGGTGACCTCCGGGCCGACCTCCAGGACCTCACCGGCCAGCTCCCAGCCGAGCCCGGCGCTGTGCTCCATCCGTCCGAGGGTGATCATCACGTCACGGAAGTTCAGGCCGGCCGCGCGAACGGCGACCCGTACCTCGCCGGCCGCGAGCGGCCGTTCGGCCTCCTCGTACGGCACGAGGGCGAGCCCGTCCAGCGAGCCGCTGCCCGTCGGTTGCATACGCCAGGCCGTGACGACCGGGTCCGGCAGTACGGCCGTACCGGCGTCGCGGGTGAGGCGGGGCACCCTGGGTGTGCCGTCGCGCAGGGCGAGTTGGGGCTCGCCGGTCGCCACGGCCTCCAGAAGGTCGTTCTCGTTCGGCTCGCCCGCCGAGGCGTCGAGGTCGACCAGTACGAATCGGTCGGGGTTCTCGGACTGCGCCGTGCGCACCAGGCCCCAGGCGGCGGCCTGCGCGGGGTCGGGCGGGCTGCTCTCCAGACCGGTCGCGACCGCGCCCCGGGTGACGAGCACCAGGCGCGCGTCGACGAGCCGCTCCTCGGTCAGCCAGCGCTGCGCCAGGGCGAGAACATCGTTCGCGTTCTCGCGCACGGAGCCCGCGCCGCAGCGCACGATCACATGGTCGAAGCGGTCGGCGTCCACGGCGGCCGTCAGGTCGTCGAGGCTGTCGAAGCCGACGAGCCCGGGGATCGGCGCGCCGACCGTCGCCCAGGTGGCCGTGTCGGGGCGGGCGGCCGCCGGGAACTTCTCCCAGTTGATGCGGTAGAGCTGCGAGGTCGTGCTCGCGGCGGCGGTCGCGAAGTCGGCGGGGACCGCGCGGACGCGGAGCTGTTCCGCCGACAGGACCGGTCGGCCGGCGCCGTCGGCCGCCTCGATGTTCAGGCCGTCGGGGCCGTCGAGCGTCAGCCGCACCCGCAGGGCCGTGGCGCCGGTCGCGGCCAGGGTGACGCCCTGGAAGGCGAACGGCAGCCGCAGTTCGGCCGACTCGGAGCCGATCACATACGGGTGGAGCGCGGCGTCGAGGAGGATCGGGTGCAC
The DNA here is from genome assembly GCF_030294945.1 of Streptomyces graminofaciens. Classification (NCBI taxonomy): domain Bacteria; kingdom Bacillati; phylum Actinomycetota; class Actinomycetes; order Kitasatosporales; family Streptomycetaceae; genus Streptomyces; species Streptomyces graminofaciens. The sequence continues at coordinate 2,838,312 of NZ_AP018448.1, forward strand.
CCCGTGGCCCTCGACACCGATGCCGTCGGCCAGCGCGATCTCCGCGAAGATCGCGTCGTCGCGGCGCCACACCTGGCGTACGGCGCGGAAGGCGGGCCCGTAGTCGTAGCCGGTCTCGGCCAGTTGGTCGTAGGCGGCGTCGAAGTCGACCGGGGTGGCGTCGGCCGGGGGCCAGGAGGTCGCCCAGTCGAAGGCGGTGGCCGGTGCGGCGGCCTCGGAGACGGTGGCGGAGGCGTTGCGGGTCCACTCCTCCGTGCCGTCGGGCCGGGAGTAGACGCGGACGCTGCGGCTGTCGTCGCCGTTCTCGCCGGTGACGACGACCTGGAGGTGCAGATCGCCCTCCTCGGGCAGCACCAGCGGAGCCTCGAACATCAGCTCGTCGACGCGGGAGCGGCCGACCTGGTCGGCGACGTCCAGGACGAGGTCGAGAACGGCCGTACCGGGGACGATCAGGCGGCCGCCCATGCGGTGGTCGGCGAGCCAGGGCAGGTCGGTGAGGGACAGTCGTCCGGTGGCCACGGCGCCGTCGCCGTCCGCGAGGTCGAGCAGGGCGCGCAGCATCGGGTGTTCGGTGGAGCGCAGTCCGGCGGCGGTGACATCGCCCGCGACCTGGTCGGTGACCCAGCTGCGCCGCTTGTCGAAGGCGTAGGTGGGCAGGTCGACGCGGGTGCCGCCGTCGGCGAGGGCCGCCCAGTCGACCGGCACGCCCGCCGTGAACGCCTCGGCGAGGGCGGCGAGGAGAGCGTCGTTCTCAGCCCGGTCGCGGCGGTGCAGCGCCGTGACGGTGGCGCCGCCCTGGGTCAGGCACTCCTGGGCCATCGCGGCGAGCACGGCACGCGGGCCGACCTCCAGGTAGGCGGTGATCCGGCGCGATTCCAGCTCGGCGATGACCGAGCGGAACATCACCGGGCGGCGGACCTGCTCCAGCCAGTACGCCGGCTGGCCCCAGTCGGCGGTCACGTCGGTGCCGAGAAGGTCATTCACATGCGCCGACTCGGGCTCGTGGAAGGCGAGTTCACCGAGCACCTTCTCGAAGTCGGCGAGCATCGGTTCCATGAGCGGCGAATGGAAGGCATGGGAGACCGTCAGGCGCTTGGTACGGCGGCCCTGTTCGGCCCAGTGCGCGGCGAGAGCGAGGCAGGTCTCCTCTTCGCCGGAGAGAACGACGCTCTCCGGTCCGTTGACGGCACCGACACCGACCAGGCCCTCCTTGCCGGCCAGGCTCGGCAGCACCTCCTCGTACGAGGCGCCGACCGCCACCATCGCGCCCCGCGCCTCGAGCGTCTGCATCAGTCGGCCCCGGGCGGTGATCATGCGTGCGGCGTCGGCGAGGTTCCACACGCCGGACACGTGCGCGGCGGCGATCTCGCCCACCGAGTGGCCCGCGATCTCGTCCGGCGTCACGCCCAGCGCCCCGAGCAGCCGGAACGCGGCCACCTGGTAGGCGAACAGGGCGGGCTGGGTGTACTGCGTCTCGTTGAGGAGGTCCGCCTCCGGGGTGTCCGCGGCAGCCCACATCACCTCGCGCAGCGGGCGGTCGAGATGGGCGTCGAGCGCGGCGCACGTCTCGTCGAAGGCGCTGGCGAACACCGGGAAGGCGTCGTACAGTTCCCGGCCCATGCCGGGCCGCTGGCCGCCCTGCCCGGTGAACAGGAACGCGGTCTGCGCGGCCGGGCGTGCCTTGCCCGTGGTGATCCCCTGGCCGTCCTGCGCGCCGTCGCGGACGGCGGCGAGCCCGGCGAGGAGTTCGTCACGCGTGCGGCCGAGGACGAGCACGCGGTGGTCGAAGCGGGAGCGGGTGCGGGCGAGCGAGTACGCGACGTCGACGGGACGCACGGCGGTGTCGCCGCTGACGAAGGCGTGCAGGCGGTCGGCTTGGCCGCGCAGTGCGGCCTCGGTGTGGGCGGTGAGGGCCCAGCCGAGCGGCCGGGCGGCCGACGTGCCCTCAAGAACCTCCGACGCGCCCTGCCGGGTCTGCGGCACACGCTGCCGAGCGTCCGCCTGCGGCTCGCCGTCGGCCAACGTGTCCTCGAAGACGGGCGGCTCCTCGATGACCGCGTGCGCGTTGGTCCCGCTGATGCCGAACGACGACACGGCGGCCCGGCGCGGCCGGTCCGTCTCCGGCCACGGGCGGGCCTCGGTGAGCGGGACGACGGACCCCTCGCTCCAGTCGACGTGCGGGGTCGGCTCGGTGAGGTGGAGGATCGCGGGCAGGTGGCCGTGGCGCATCGCCATGACCATCTTGATGACACCGGCGACACCCGAAGCAGCTTGCGTGTGGCCGATGTTGGACTTCACCGAGCCGATGAGCAGCGGCCGGTCGGTGGGCCGCTCCTGCCCGTAGGTGGCGATGAGCGCCTCGGCCTCCAGCGGGTCGCCGAGCTGGGTGCCGGTGCCGTGCGCCTCGACCACGTCCACGTCGGCGGACGCGAGCCCGGCCACCTCAAGGGCGCGCCGGATGACCATCTCCTGGGCGGGGCCGTTGGGGGCGGTGAGGCCGTTGCTGGCACCGTCCTGGTTGACGGCGGAGCCGCGGACGACGCCGAGCACCGGGTGGCCGTTGCGGCGGGCGTCGGAGAGCCGCTCGACGACGAGCATGCCGGCACCCTCCGCGAACGCGGTGCCGTCGGCGGCCGCCGAGAACGGCTTGCAGCGCCCGTCCGGCGACAGCCCCTTCTGCCGGCTGAACTCCACGAAGGTGCCGGGCCGCGACATCAGCGTCACCCCGCCGGCGAGGGCCAGCGAGCACTCGCCCCGCTTGAGCGCCTCCGCCGCCAGGTGCAGCGCGACCAGCGACGACGAGCACGCCGTGTCGACGGACAGGGCGGGCCCGTTGAAGCCGAAGGTGTAGGCGATGCGCCCGGAGGCGACGCTCGACTGGGAGCCGGTCATCAGGTGCCCGTCGGTGCCCGCGACCGGCTTGTCCATGCGGGGACCGTAGTCGCCCGCCATCAGACCGGTGAACACGCCGGTGTCGGAGCCGCGCAGCCCGGCCGGGTCGATGCCCGCCCGCTCCATGGCCTCCCACGAGGTCTCAAGGAGCAGCCGCTGCTGCGGGTCCATCGCGAGCGCCTCACGCGGGCTGATCCCGAAGAACGGCCCGTCGAACTCGTCGGCGTCGTGCAGGAACCCACCGCGCCGGACGTAGCTGGTGCCGGAGCCGTCGCCCGCGAACAGCACGTCCATGTTCCAGCCGCGGTTGACGGGGAACTCGCTGGTCCCGTCCACGTTCTCGGCGACGACCCGCCACAGGTCCTCCGGGGAGGTCACCCCGCCCGGGTAGCGGCAGGCCATGCCGACGATGACCACCGGGTCCTCGTCCGCCACGACCGGGGCCGGCCGTACGGGCGCGGCGGCCACCGGGCGCGCCTCCGCGGTCATCCGCTCGTGCAGATGCTCCGCGAGCCGCTGGGGGGTGGGAAAGGCGTACGTCAGGGAGGTGGGCAGGGAGAGGCCGGTCGCCGCGCTCAGACGTCGGCGCAGCTCGAGGGTGCCCAGCGAGTCGAGGCCCAGCTCCTTGAAGGGCCTGCCGGGCTCCACTCCCCCGTCGGAAACGGCCGTACCTCCGACACCGCTGACGATGTCCCCGATGATGTGCAGCAGCTGCCGTACGGACTTCGCCTCGGGCGCGGAACCGGCCGCCTCGGCGCTCTCCGTGTCCGTCAGCCAGTGGCGGCGGCGCTGGAAGGCGTAGGTCGGCAGGTCGACCAAGCGGGTGTCCGTCGGCCCGGAGAGGTCTTCTCGATGGACGGGAACGCCGTTGACATACGCCTCCGCCAGCGAGTGCGTCAGGCGGGCGGTGGTGCCCTCGTCACGGCGCAGGGTGCCCACGGCGACGACCCGCTCGGCCGTCCGCTCGGCAGTCTCCTCCACCGCGTCGAGCAGCAGGGGGTGCGGGCTGCACTCGACGAACAGCCGGGCCCCGTGGCCGAGCGCGGTCTCGACGGCGCGGCCGAACTCCACGGGTTCGCGCAGGTTGCGGTACCAGTACTCGGCGTCCAGCTCGGCGGTGTCGAGGAGTTCGCCGGTGACGGTGGACACGAACGGCGTGGGGGTGGACAGGGGGCGGATCGGGGCCAGCGCGTCGAGGATCTCCGCGCGCAGTTCCTCGACGGCCGCCGAGTGGGAGGCGTAGTCGATCGGCAGGAGCTTGGTGCGGTGTCCGGCCTCGTCCAGGACGTCGGCCAGGGCCGTCAGCGACTCGACCGGGCCGGAGACGACCGTCGCGCGCGGGCCGCCGGCCACGGCGATCGACACGTCGGGGGTGAGTGCGGCGAGGAGGTCGGCGACGGTGTCGCGGTCCGCGGCGACCTGCATCATGCCGCCGCCCCGGCCGCCCAGCCGGGCCACGGCGCGGGCTCGCAGCGCGACCACGCGGGCCGCGTCGGGCAGGGTGAGGGCGCCGGTGACGGTCGCGGCGGCGATCTCGCCCTGCGAGTGGCCGATCACCAGGTCGGGTTCGACACCGTAGGACCGCCACACCTCGGCGAGGGAGACCATCACGGCCCACAGCGCGGGCTGGACGACGTCGAGGCGGTCGAGGCCGGGTGCGCCCGGGGCGCCGGTGAGCACGTCGAGGAGGGAGTGGTCGGTGAACGGGGCGAGGGCCTCGGCGCAATCGGCGATCCGCGCGGCGAACACCGGTGACGTGGCCAGGAGTTCACGGGCCATCCCCTGCCATTCCGAGCCCTGGCCCGGGAAGAGGAGGGTGGTGCGGCCGGTGGCCGAGGCGGTGCCGGTGAGGACGGTGGCGTGCGGCTCGTCGGCGGCGAGGGCGCGCAGGGCGGCGGTCTGGTCGTCGCCCGGGAGGATCACCGCGCGCTGCTCGAACTCGGCGCGGGTGCGGGTCAGGGACGCGGCGACGTCGGCCGGGGAGGTCTTCGGGTACGTGTCGAGGTGGGCGGCGAGCGCGGCGGCCTGGCCGCGCAGGGCGGCGGCGGAGCGGGCGGTGAGGACCCAGGGCGCATCGGTGGCGGCAGCCGGCTCCGCGGTCTCCTCGGGGAGCGCGGGCGGCTCGGCCAGCACCAAGTGGCAGTTGGTGCCGCCCATGCCGAAGGAGCTGACGCCCGCGATCAGCCGGTCCTGGCCGGTGGCGGGCCACTCCTGCGTCTCCAGGGCCATGCGCAGCCCGAGGTCCTCGAGCGGGATGTCGGGGTGCGGCTCGGCGAAGTGCAGGCTCGGTGCGATGCGGCGGTGGACGATGCTGAGGACCACCTTGAGCAGGCCCGCGACGCCGGCCGCGCCCTCCAGGTGACCGATGTTGGTCTTGGCCGAGCCGACGAGCAGCCGGGCGTCCTCCGTACGGCCGCTGCCGAGGGCGGCGCCGAGGGCCGCGGCCTCGATCGGGTCGCCGACGGGAGTGCCGGTGCCGTGCAGTTCGACGTACTGGACCTGCTCGGGGCGGACTCCGGCCTGGGTGAGGGCGCCGCGTACGACGTCGGCCTGGGCGATCGCGCTGGGCACGGTCAGGGCCTCGCCGCCGCCGTCGTTGTTGACTGCGCCGCCCAGGATGACGCTGAGCACCGGGTCGCCGTCGGCGAGCGCCCGCGACAGGGGCTTGAGGACGACGAAGGCGCCGCCCTCGCCGCGTACGTAGCCGTTGGCGCGGCTGTCGAAGGTGTGGCAGCGGCCGTCCGGGGAGAGCGCGCCGAAGCGGGCGATGGTGTCGGTGGTCTCCGGCAGCAGATTGAGGTTGACGCCGCCGGCCAGCGCGACCTCGGTCTCGCCCCGGCGCAGGCTCTCGCAGGCGGCGTGCACGGCGACCAGGGACGACGACTGGCCCGTGTCGACGGTCAGGCTGGGGCCGCGCAGGCCGAGCAGGTACGAGACCCGGTTGGCGATGATGCCGCGCTGGGTTCCGGTGAGGCCGTACGAGCCGGAGGTCTCGGGGCCGAGGCGGCCGTGCAGGGCGGCGTAGTCGTCGGTGTTGGCGCCGACGAAGACGCCCGTGGCCGTGGAGCGCAGGGCGGCGGGCACGATCCGGGCGTGTTCGAGGGCCTGCCAGGCCAGTTCGAGGGTGAGGCGCTGCTGGGGGTCGGTGGCCGCGGCCTCGTAGGGCGGGATGTCGAAGAAGTCGGCGTCGAAGGCGGCGACGTCCTCGATGGACCCGATGAACCCGCCCTTGCGGTACCCGGCGGCGGTGCCGGCCGGCCAGCGGTCCTCGGGGGCCTCGGTCACCGCGTCGCGGCCTTCGGCGAGCAGTCGCCAGTAGCCGTCGGGGTCGGCGGCGCCTGGCAGTCGGCAGGACATCCCGACGACGGCGATCGGCTCGTCGGCGGCGATCGGCTCGCGGGCCGTGGTCCGGCCGTCGGGCGCGCTCGGTTCGCCGGCCGGCGTCGGGGCTTCGGCTGCGGTCGTGCCGACGGCGTCGGCGGCCGCTTCGGCGGCGGTCGTGCCGGTCGGGACCTCGGCGGGGTTCTTCGAATCGGCCATTGCAGTGCGACCTCGGGTTTCCGTGCGAAAGCGGCACCGGTGGGGGTGCGAAGTGGGGTGGGGGGAGAGTGGGATGACCGCCCGCCGGGAAGGAGGTTCCGGCGGGCGGTCGGTCAACGGTGTGTATCGAGGAAGTCGGTGATGTGCCCGAACACGTCGAGCGCGGCGCCGCGGCCGATGAACGGGTCCACGTGCCCGTACCCGGGGATCTCCGTGTACCGGACGTCCAGCTGCGGGTGACGGCTCGTCAGAACCTCGTGGCAGACCTTGTTGGAGTCCGCCCAGAGCTTGTTCTGGCTGCCGGACAGCAGCAGGACCGGGCAGTCGATGCGGTCGGCGTGGTCGAGCGCGTTCTCCGGGAGGGCCGCGTAGCGGCGGTCGCCGTGGTTCCAGCGGGTGACGGCGTGGGCGAGTTCGTTCTGCCGCAGGTGCGGCACGGTGAAGAAGGGTGCGGGGCCGAAGAGTTGGGCGAGCCGGTCGTGGGTGTCGGGGTGCAGGTTGTCGTGCACGAACAGCGAGGCTCCCGTGCCCCAGGCCGAGTTGTGCAGGATCTGGCAGGTGGGGTCGGGGCAGTCGGCGCCGCGCGCGGCGAGCGCGAACAGCAGGCTCTGCTTGGAGAACAGCCCGGCCCGCTTGAAGTCGACGACCTGGTGGCTCATCCGCCCACGCAGCAGTTCGGTGCCCAGATGCATGGGGAGCCGGGCCCGGCCGTACAGCTTCGGGGTCAGGAAGACGCCCTGCGCCACCACGCCCGCGAGGCCGGTGACCAGCCCGGCCGCCATGCTCATCGACAGCGTCATCGCGCCGATGCAGTGGGCGACGGCGAACAGGGGGCGCCCGCCGATGCGCCCCCGCACCTGGGCGACGGCTTCGGGGATGTCGTAGAGCGAGACGTCGTCGTAGCTGTAGCGCGGACCGCGCTCGTTGTACGGCAGCCGACAGCTCCCCCGCCAGTCCAGCAGCCAGGGTTCGTATCCGGCGTCGAGCAGTGCGGCGGCCAGGTTGCGGGTCTCGGGGAGGGTGAACATCTCCGCGGACGCGGTGTGGCCGTGCAGCAGCAGGACGGCGGGGCGGGTGTCGTCGCCGTGCGGGGCGACCCGGGCGAGTCCGAGTCGGGTGCCGTCGGCGGCGCGGAAGGGGAAGTGCTCGATCCTGGCGCCGTCGAGATCCGCGCGCAGGGGGCGCAGTCCGTTCGGAGCGGTGAGGGCCGGACGGGCGAGGTACCGACGGGCGGACCGGGAGGGTATGGGCAGCAGCTTCATCGGACGGTCGGCTCCTCAAGGCGGTGCAACGGCTTCATCGTGCGGTCGGCCCCTCAGGGATGGGCAGCGGATTCATCGGGGCGCCGGCTCGCTCGAGGCAGGACGGCGGCTCCGGCGGCAGGTCGACTCTCCCGAAGCGGGACGGCGGCTCTGCGGGCGTCGAGTTCCCCGCAGTGGGCCGGCGACTTCGGTGGGACGGGTCGACTCTCCCCAGGAGAGACGGCCGCTCTGACAGAGCGTCGAGTTCCCCGAAACGAGACGGCGACTTCGGCGGGACGTCGACTCTCCCCAGGCGAGACCGGGACTCCGGCGAGCGAGACGGCGGCTCCCCCGAACCTGGACGGTGACTTCATCGGGAGCTCGGCTCCTCGACGCGGTCGCGGCGCAGGTCCAGCAGTTCGGCTCCGGCGCGCAGCATCGGCTCCATCAGGCCCTGGCCGATCTGTGCGCCGAACCAGGCGAGCCAGGTCGCCTTGGCCAGCCGCTTCTCGCGCGAGGACAGCCCGGGCCTGACCCGGATGCCGTCGACCTGTTCGCGTACATAGCTGTCTGCGGGTACGACCATGACGCCGGACACGCTCGCCGGCTCGCCCTCCCTGCCGATCTCCACGGCGAGGGTGCGGGCCTGGCGGAGCAGGTCGCGGCGGGCGCGGGCGGTCTTCCGACCGTCGAGCCACCACTCGCCTCCGTCGGCGTCCCGCAGCCGCAGCCGGTAGCTCAGCAGCGGGTGGCGGATGCCGTGGCTGCGCGGGATGCCGTGCTGGGGGCGTACGAGAATGTCGCCCTCGACGACGGTGAGGGGCTCGGCGTGCAGCCGGGCGCAGGTCACCGTGCCCTCGCGGACGTCGACCCGGCGCTCGCGCAGCAGCTGGTACATGCTCGCGACGGACAGCGTCAGCTTGAACTCATCGTCCGTGTCGGCCCGTTCGCCGACCGGTCCGAGAGTGCCCTTCATGGTCTCGGAGAACCACAGATACGGCGGGTCCGTACGGTCGGGCAGACGGCTCAGGCCGCGGTCCGTCATCCGCTCGATGGTCCGCAGCTGGTCACGGGAGTCGTAGACCTTGGCGGGCGGCAGGCCGTGCCGGGCGACGAAGGCATCGGTGCGGTCGGCCGTCGCGGCCGGGCCGAGCAGGGACGCCTCACAGAGCCCCAGCGCGGTGGGGCTGCCCATCACCCTTACCAGGAACTCCAGTTCGGGCACCGGGTCGGCGGCCATGCGGTCGACGAAGTCCGCCCGCCAGTCGTCCCAGCCGATGATCTCGACGTTCATACCGGCGAGGCGCATCTCACGGACCGTGCCGTCGAGGGTGGCGGCCCGCCCGGTGAGGTTGTACGTCTGCCCCCAGGCGTCCGGGTCGCACACGATGGCGGCCGCGACCCGGCTGACCCAGTCGACGGGGGCCACGTTGAGGGCGCGGAAGGCGGGCACGGTACGGAAGCGGGTGAACGCCGCCGAGAACCCCGTGCTCAGGTCGTGCGGGTTGTAGGCGCCGGTCTCGGTGTGACCCGCGATGCCGCCGGGCCGCATCAGCGTGACGGTCAGGCCGTGCTCGCGGGCCCGGCGCAGCGCCGACTCCGCCGCCCACTTGGACTTGTCGTAGCCCGCCATCAGTCGGTCGATCCGGGCCAGGGGGTCGTCCTCGCCCATGGAGGCGATGCCGACCTCGTTGAAGACGGCGATGGAGGAGATGTGATGCAGGGGCTTGACCGGGCCGGTGACGGCGAGTTCGGCGAGGGTGAGCGGGCCCAGCACATTGGTGCGGCGCAGCGAGGGGTAGCCGCGCAGGAAGTCGACGGCCGCGGCGACGCTGACGATCGCGTCGACCTCCTCGGCGAGCGACTGCCAGCGGTCCTCGGCCAGCCCGAGGCGGGGTTGTCCCAGGTCACCGGGCAACACCGTGATGCGGCGGCGCAGTTCGGCCGACCAGGGCAGATGGAAGCTCGCGAGGGCGTCGGCGAGGCGCCGTTCGGCCTTGTCCTCGTCGTCGGCCCGGACCAGGCATACGACGTGGGCGTCGCTGCGGCGCAGCAGGTCGAGCAGCAGGTGTCCGCCGAGGAAGCCGGTGGCTCCGGTGAGCAGGATGCTGCGCGGGGGCGCGGCCGACGGCGCGTCGACGAAGGGCAGGGCGTCGGCGCGGGCCAGGTCGTCGAGGACGAGCCGCAGGTCCTCGTCGGCGGGGCGGGCCACGGGCACGGGGGCCGTCTTGGTCACGGAGGTCTCTGTGTCATCGGAGACCGCCTTCGCCACAGATGCCGTCCGGGGCGTGGTGGCACGTGTCCGCTGCGGGGCCGGGGGCGTCGCGCCACCCTCGCGCGTGAGCCACAGCTCGGCCAGCCGCCGGGGCCGCGCGTCCGCGAACACGCTGTCCAGCTCGATGTGGACGTCCAGGTCGCGGGCGAGGGCCGCGACGAGTTCGACGGCGGTCACGGACGAGGCGCCGAGGTCGAAGAGGTCCGTGTCGGCGTCCACCGTCGTATCGCCGAGGAGTTCGGCGGCCCTGCCGGCGATGGCCGATGCCAGCCCGTCCACGTCCCAGGCACCGGTGCCGGTGCCTGTGCCTGTGCCTGTGCCTGTGCCGGCACCAGCGTCCCCGGCGACGGTCTCCGTGGCCGGGCGCGTCGCCGTGCGACGGACCCGCGACAGCAGGTCGGCCACCGGGTCCCGTTCCGGACGGACGCCCTCGATGACACGTGCCTCCCGATGACGGTCGGCGTCCGGGCCGCGCTCCCGGTCGTCGCGCGTGCCGCCCGCTGTTTCGCTCATGTTGTCCTCGTCGTCCCTTCCGCTCCCGTCCCCGTGATCGCCTGCGGGAGCGGGAAGTGACCGGCCGTCACGTGGGGTGATGTGAACCGACCGGTGATCATCTCCGCCAGTCTGGCCGTGCGACGGACACTGTCACAGCCGCACAAGTTGGTAGTCGCCACCTGTCGAGAACCGCACAGAATCGGCCACATCTTGTCCGAGATATACCTGTGAGTTACCTGTCGGTCGCGCCCGACGGGTTGTCAGGAGATGTATTCTACAAAGGCAAGGGGGGCTCACCGGTCAGAGCCGAAAATGTTGCGCATGTGTTTCGCACCTGTTTCTCACATGCCCGATTCGTCATTCGGACCGACTTCCTCATGATCACAGGAGTGAGACCACAACGTGCTGTTCATACCCACATCCCCGAGAATTCTGGAGAACATCCACACAGAATTGATCGACCCCGGGTGCCGCACCGGCGCACTCGTCGGCCGGTCCCGGGAAAGCTGGCTGAGCGGCGACATGGGAAACGCGGTCGCCGGAATCGAGAAAGCCAGGCGCACCGAATGCTCGGTCCACTGCGAATGCCGCATCATGGTGACGGCCTGGGACGTCGAGCTCTCGATCAGACTGCGTGACTTGAGCAGGGCGCGCCGCATGCTGGACACCTTGGCCGTCGCCGAATCGAAGCAGGCGACCGCGGTCCGCCACCGGACCGTCCCCTCCCTCCTGCGCGCCCATCTGGCGCTCACGTCGGGGGACGTCGAGGCGGCGACGGCCCTGGCCGAGGCCGCGCTCGAGGCCGCCGAGGAGAGCGGTGCGCGCCTGTGGCATCCCATCGGGCACGCGCTGCTGGCGTTGGCGGCCCTGCGCAGGGTGAACATCAGCGCGGCCATGGGATACGTCACCCAGCTCGGGGAGGACGCCCTGCTCGGCCGTTCGCTGTACATACCGGGACAGTGTGCCTGGGTGACCGCGCTGGTCTACCGGGCGAAGGACGACATCAGCGGGGCGTTGCGGCTGGTGGCGGAGCTGGTGGACCTCGGACCGGTGAGCCGTGAACTGCTGCTGTCGCAGCCCGGGGCGGCGCCCTGGCTGGCGCGTCTCGCCCTCGGCGCGGGCGAGACGGGGCTGGCGCAGCGGGCGCTGCGGTCGGCGACCTCGCTCGCCGCGCGCAACCCCCGCTTCCCGACCGTCGCCGCGTCCGCCCTGCACACGCGCGGCCTCGTGGAGAACAGCCTCGACTATCTGCTGCACGCCGCCGAGACCCACCGCGACCCCTGGGCACGCGCGTCGGCGCTCGAGGACGCCGGCACGTTCCTGTCCGCCGACCGGGCCCGGCACGACCGCGCGACGGAGGCGTACGACCGCGCGGCCGCCGGTTATCTCGCCTCGGGTTCCACCTACGACTACCGGCGGACGCAGTCGAAAATACGTGACCTCGGAAAAGCGGCACTTCCCTCACTGCACGGCACTCAGCACCAGTCCGCTTTCACGCAGTTGACGAGGGGCGAGCACGAGGTGGCGAAACTCGTCGCCGAGGGAATGACGAATATTCAGGTGGCCCGGGTTCTTTCTCTTTCCCGGCACACGGTGGCGTTCCACCTTCGGAAGGTGTTCCGAAAGCTGGATGTCTCTTCCCGTGTCGAACTGGCCCACATGTGGGGCACCCGGACCGGCTGAGACACCGGCCACTTCCGGCCGCACGTCACATCCGTCTCCGCTTTCGCGTGAATCGGGCGAACCGTCGTCCGGCGACTTCCGGTCTTCGCGGGTAGATTTTTCTGATCTGTTTCTCAACTCTTTCGGGCTCCCGGATATTTATCCGGACAAACGGCGCGATCGCGCTCCGCCGGGTGAATGGCCGAACAAGCCCGAAGCAGCCTCAGCGCTGCTGGTTCATCAGGGCGAGTGCGGCGTCGGCCGCCGAGATGACGATGTCCCCGGGGGTGTCCTCGGCACCGGCGACATCGGCCAGCAGCCGGACGTCCTTGCGGAGCAGCGGCCCGGCATGGCCGGCGATCCGGTCCAGGGTGCCGTCGGCGGCCGTGACCCGGTTCAGGGCGAAGCTCGCACCGCTGCCGTGGGCGACGGCGGAGGCGAGGGCGGCAGGGTCGACGCCGAGGTCCCGGCCGAGCGCCAGGGCGTCGGCGGCGGTGGCGAGGTTCGCGGTGAACAGGACGTTGTTGAGGAGTTTCGCGAGCTGTCCGCTGCCGAGCGGACCCATGTGCACGATGGGGTCGGCGTAGGCGGCGAACACCGGACGGCAGAACGCCACCGTGCTCTGGTCGCCGCCCGTCATCACCAGCAGCCGGCCCGCCGCGGCCGCCGGTCCGCCGCCGCTGACGGGGGCGTCGACGAGGGCGACGCCCCGGGCCCGCGCGCGGTCGGCGAGACGTCGGCAGGTGTCGGGGTGCACGGTGCTGTGCACGGCGATGACACCGCCCGCGCGCAGCCCGGTCAGCACACCGGACGAGCCGGTGATGACCTCCTCGACATCGGCGTCGTCGACGACGCAGACGCATACGAGGTCGCTGACGGCGGCCAGGTCCGCGGGCGAGGAGGCCCGTTTGGCCGGGGTGTCGGCGAAGGGGACGAGTGTGGCCGGGCGGCGTGCCCACAGCGTCGTCTCGAAGCCCGCGCCGATGATCCGGCGGGCCATGGGCGCGCCCTGACTGCCCAGACCGATGAACCCGACTCGCATCAACGGGTCTCCTGTCCAAGCGGTGCGGTCGTGCCGGGGTCGTAGTCCCCGCCGGGCTCGGGGCCCGTCCCAACCGCTGAGTCGGCGTGCGCCTCGGAGTCCGCGCCGGTTCCGGAGTCGCCGTCGGGTTCGGAGTCCGCGCCGGTCCCGGAGTCACCGTAGGGTTCGGAGTCCGCGCCGGTCCCGGAGTCACCGTAGGGTTCGGAGTCCGCGCCGGTCCCGGAGTCACCGTAGGGTTCGGAGTCCGCGCCGGTCCCGGAGTCACCGTAGGGTTCGGTCCCCGGTGTCGGCAGTGGCCGCCAGAACACCGCGAGCAGCCCGGCCGTGGACGCCACGGCCGCCCCGAGGGCCACCCCGCCGCCCGCCCAGCCGGTCACCTCGATACCGGTCGCATGGTCCAGCGACAGCCGCCCCGGTCCCAGTACGGCCAGGGCCAGGGACACCACCGCGAGGGTGAGAACGTACTCGTAGCCGTCCTTGAAGACGAAGAAGCCGTTGCGGCGATGGGCCAGGAGGCCCGCGACCAGCATCACCGACACCACGGCCGCGCAGGCCAGCGGCGTGACCAGGCCGAGCACGAGCAGCGCCCCGGCGCCGACCTCGGTGACGACGCTCATCCAGGCCTGCAGCGTGCCGTTACGCAGGCCGAGGCCCGTGAACCAGCGCGCGGTGCCCTCGATCCGGCCGCCGCCGCGCCAGTGGTTGAGGCCGTGCGCGATCATGACGACGCCCAGTACCAGGCGTACCAGAAGCAAGCCGAACGTGTCCGCGTCGCTCATCCTGCCCTCCCTTCCCGTGGGGGTGCGGTGGCGCCGGTTTCCCGGGTCACCGCGCACTCCTCGGCGAACGACAGCACCTTCAGGTGGTAGGCGCGGCCGGAGTGTCCCACGCCCAGGTTGTGGCCGCTGTCCGCCTGCTCACTCACCGAGACATGGGGGGCGGCGGTGAACAGCGAGGCGATCTCGGCCGGCGCCGGGGGCGGAGCGCCACACCGCCTCGTGCTCGCCCAGGGTGTACCGAACCGGTGGCGGGAAGCGGCTGGTGATGCGGGAGGCGGGGCCGCCGGGCCGAACTGGGCAGCCGAGCCGGGCGAGGGCCCACCTGCGCCACGGCCGCCCCGAGCCCCGAGCCCCGAGCCCCGAGCCCCGACAAGGCGCACACGACGTACCGACATGGCCGTTCTCTTCTTCTCTTCGTTCTCTTCTTCTCTTCTTTCTCTTCTTACGGTCCGGCGACTTCGCCACTGTGCTCGGTTCGGCCCTCGGTCGTCACGCCGCCCGGACGTAGGACCTGGCGACCGTGTACGTCATGGCTACGCTGGGCGGATGCGCCAGGTGGAGATCGGCGTCGGCGAGGAGTTCGACGAGGGCCTGCGGCTCCGGCCCGACGGGCGCCCGGAACATCCGGTGCGCCGTCTGATCCTCGACGACTGGCACGACGCGGGTCCGGGACGCATCGCGTACGCAGCCACCCGGGTGGCGGACTCCTTGCCCCTGGTCATCGGTGTGGCGACCCGGCCGCCGCCGGACGAGCTGCGCCCGCTGCTGGAGGCCCTGACCCTCACGCTGACCGGCCCTCGCGTCGACGCGGGCGCACAGCACCTGGTCCCCGTCGAGGACCCTCGCAAAGGCTTCGCCGAACTGGCCGGCATCGTCGAGCGGCGCCCGCAGGCGAGCCTCACCCTCGGCCAGCTGCTGCGCCGGACCCCGTCCCTGGGCACGCTACAGGGCCTGGCGGCGGAGGCGTCGGCGTACTCGATGCTGCTCGGCGGAACCGAGTCCACGGCCTGGCGGGCCGACCGGCGAACGCCCCGCTCCGCCGCCAAGAACGGCCCTCTCGTCCGCGTGCGTCGGAACGGCGGCACGCTGTCGATCGAGCTGGACCGCCCACAACGGCGGAACGTGTTCAGCTTCCGTATGCGCGAGGAACTCTTCGAGGCCCTGGAGCTCGCGGCCCTCGACGACACGCTCGACCGGGTTCAACTGACCGGCGCCGGGCCGGTGTTCTGCAGCGGCGGGGATCTCGCCGAGTTCGGTACGGCGTGGGATCTCGTGGCGGCGTACCTGGTACGACTGGACCGGGCGCCCTGGCGGCTGATCGACCGGATGCGGGACAGGGTGACCGTCCGGGTGCAGGGCGCGGCGGTGGGCGCGGGCGTCGAGATGGCCGCTTTCGCGGGTCGTCTGGTGGCCGCCCCCGAAGTGTTCTTCCAGCTGCCCGAGGTGGAGATGGGGCTGGTACCGGGCGCAGGCGGAACGGTGAGCGTGCCTCGGCGGATCGGCCGTTGGCGGGCGGCGTGGATGACCCTGACCGGGGCCCGCGTCGACGCCGCCATCGCCTTGGAGTGGGGGCTGGTGGACGAGATCGACGACCATGAACGGTGAGAACGGTGCTCTGCTCCTGCGAGAAACCGAACTCCACGGACCGCACGGGCGGCGGGGTCCCGTCGACTGCCGGATCAGGGACGGCGTCGTGGCGGAGATCGGCCCTCGACTCTCCCCGCGGGCCGACGAGTTCGTCGTACGTGGAGAAGGTGGCGCACTGCTGCCCGGCCTCGCCGATCACCACCTGCATCTGACGGCCATGGCCGCGTCGTACACCTCTCTCGATGTGTCCGCCCTCTCCCGGGAGGGCCTCGCGTCCGCTCTCGCGGAGGCCGCGCCGGGTACGGACGGCTGGGTGCGTGCCGTCGGCTTCGACGACGTACTCCATGGCGACCTGGACCGGGACGTGGTCGACCGGTGGAACAACGCGGTGCCGGTGCGTGTCCAGCACCGCTCCGGCGCGCTGTGGGTGGTCAACTCCCCGGGTCTGCGGCAGCTCGGAGCCAGCACGGCCGCCCACGACGGCATCGAACGTGACGGTACCGGACAGCCCGTCGGGCGGCTGTGGCGTGCGGACGCCTGGCTGCGCGACGCCCTCGGCGGGCGTCCGCCGTCCCTGCGGTCTGTGGGCGCGCGCCTGGCGGCCCTCGGCGTCACCCATGTCACGGACGCGACCCCCGATGCGGGGGCCGCCGAGGCAGTCGCGGACGCCGTACGGCAGGCGGAGCTGCCCCAGCGGGTGATGATGCTGGCCGAGGGCGCGGCCCATCTGGCCGGGCGGCGACTGACCATCGGCCCGGTGAAGCTCCTCGTCACCGATCACGCGCTCCCGGATCTCGACGAACTGACCCGGCGGATACGACGGGCACACGCCGTCGGCCGCCCCGCGGCCGTGCACTGCGTTACCCGTACGGCACTCGCGCTGACCCTGGCCGCGTTCGACCAGGCGGGCGGGGTCGATGGCGACCGGGTGGAGCACTGTGCCGTCGCCGACCTGTCCGCCGCCGGGCAGTTGGCCGTCCGGGGCCTCCGGGTGGTCACCCAGCCGACGCTGGTGGCCCGGCGCGGCGACGACTACTGGGACCGGGCCGAACCGGAGGACCGGCCGGACCTGTGGCGGTACGCGGGCCTGCTACGGGTGGGGGTACGAGTGGCCCCCAACAGCGACGCCCCCTACGGGGACCCCGACCCGTGGGCCTGCCTGCGAGCGGCGTCCGAGCGGCTGACCCCCTCCGGTCGCGTGCTGGGCCCCGACGAACGAACCCCGGCGGCGACGGTCCTACGGGGACTGCTCGCCCCGCTGCACGACCCCGGCGGCCCGCCCCGCGACATCGCGGTGGGCCTCCCGGCGGACCTCGTCCTACTGGACCGGCCCCTGTCGGAGGCGCTGCGGACGCCGGACGCCGGCCGGGTGCGCGCCACTTTCATCGGAGGGCGGGTTGTGCACGGGGCGGAGAACCTGGGCCTCGACTGAGGATCCGCCCCCGCACCAGGGGCCCGGCCCACAGCCGGGCCCACAGGAGGAGACAACTGTTGGTCCGGCTATGACATCCAGTGCGAGGCGGTCTGCGAGAAGGGCCTCGTACGGCTGCCCGACCCGACCGGCGTCGGTGTCCGCACTGCGGGGCAGCACAGCGCGCCGGTGCTCGACGACTGGGTGGACCGCTTCGTGGACGCCTTCGACACACCGAGTTCCGCGAATGGATCGCGAGCCTCGCGGCGAGCGACGAACCCATCGGCCCGTCCGCCTGGGACGGCTGCGCGGCGACCGTCATCTCCGACGCCACGGCCGAGGCGAGACGGTCCGGCGTCGTCCGGCGTCGTCGGCGTCGTCGGCGTCGTCGGCGTCGTTGGCATCGCCCGGCATCGACGGCATCGTCCGGCATCGACGGCATCGTCCGGCATCGACGGCATCGTCCGGCATCGACGGCATCGACATGAGACCCCGGCCCGCGTCCGACGGAGGCTCCGCATGAGCTTCGTGCCGGGCCACGCGGTGGCACGGCACCAGGGCGTGCTGGATCACCCCAGAGAGTGAATCGGGCGACCCGCTGTGCCGGGCGCTGGAGGAGCCGCGCGGGCATGGGCATCGTTGCGGGGTCGTGCGGGGCTACGGATCGGTGGCCCCGCGAAGCCTCGGAGGGCGCGCATGCTCGGCACAGACTTCACCCACGGATCACCCTGCTGGATCGACCTCGGCAGCCCCGACACCGACGCGGCGACCGCCTTCTACGGCGGTGTCTTCGGCTGGCGGTTCGTCTCCGCCGGGCCCGAGGCCGGCGGGTACGGCTTCTTCCAGAAGGACGGCGCCACCGTAGCCGCGCTGGGCCCGCTCACCGAGGAGGGCGCGAGCAGCGCCTGGACGGTGTACTTCCGCACCGACGACGTCGGGGCCACCGCCGAGGCCGTCGGGCGGGGCGGCGGCGCGGTGCGGGTGGAGCCCGTGGACATCATGGACCAGGGACGGATCGCCCAGCTCACCGACCAGCAGGGCGCCCGGTTCGCGGTGTGGCAGCCGGGCAGCACGCCGGGCGGACTGGAGAAGACGTCCGAGAACGACACTCTCCTGTGGGTGGAACTCCATGTACCTGACCCCGTGGCCGGGATCGACTTCTACCGCGACCTCTTCGGCTGGCGCTCGGAGGAGATGTCTGCGCCCGGGATGACGTACCGCGTGCTCAGTCTGAAGGACGGCGACCAGCAGACCACGTCCTTCGGCGGGGTGGCCCCGCTCCAGGAGGGCGGACCCGGCACGGTCTGGGTGCCGTACTTCGCGGTCGCTGACGCCGACGAAACCGTCCGCAGGACCCGGCAGAACGGCGGCTCGGTCCTGATGCCACCGTCGGACGTACCGGACGTCGGCACGATCGCCTGGCTGACAGACACGTCGGACGCGGTCTTCGCCGTACTGAAGCCGAACCCGCGCCAGGGATAGCCGGACACCACCGACCCGACCCACCATGGTCCCGCCCCGCCGAACGCCGACGGAGCCGCGCTCAACGGGCCTGTGTGGTGGCCCCGTTGTCAGTGCCGTGTCCTATCGTCGCCCCCATGGCACTCACAGACATCACCGCCTCGGCAGTCGTGCAGGCGATCGAGGAGTTCGACCGGCGGGGCCGCGACGCCTTCCTGGAGACCCACGGCTTCGGACGCGCACGCCGCTATCTTCTGGAGCACGACGGCAAGTTCTACGACTCCAAGGCGATCGCCGGCGTCGCGCACGGCTACCTGGCGGGGCAGGAGGTGCTGGAGAGCGGCGAGTTCTCCGGCGGGGAGGGCCACGCCGTCTCCGTGCTCCGCGACCTGGGGTTCAGGGTGGTCGACGAGCCCGACGGCCGCCCCTGAGGCCCGGTGCACTTGCCCCCGGGGCGCCGTGTCGGTCGGCATTGAGGCACCGCCAGTCGGTCGGCCCTGGGGCGCCGCCGACCGCCCTTGGGGCACCGGCGCGATCGGCTCTGCGATACCGGTGGCCGACCCCTTTGCACCGCCCGCCGTCACTCATCTCACCCTCCGTGCCCGTCGCTTCAGGCGTGGTACGCGGTCGAAGATCGCGGCGAGTCGGATGCCCTGGTCGAAGAGGGTCGCCGGGCGGGAGCGGTCCCCGTCGAGGTGGGTGAGGGTCTCCATGCCGAGGTAGAACGCCACCGCCGCCCCGGCCAGTACGCGCACCCGGACGACGGACGCGAGGGGCTTGCCCCGCAGGAGGACCGTGAGCAGTTCCTCGGCCAGCTCCTCCCATCTCCGGGTTTCGAGGGCCAGCCGGTCGGCCAGTCGTGTCCCGGGCCTGGCCCCGGCGTACAGCTCCTGGACGGCGGCGATGTGCCCGGTCTCGGTGTCCTCGTCGTACAGCTCGCGCAGCCGTGCGACCACGGGCACGGCCCGGTCCATCCCGGACAACTCGGCGCGGTAACGGTCGATGCGGGACCCACTGGTCCGGGCCAGCGCCGCCACCAGCAGGTCGTCCAGGTCCGCGAAGTGGTAGTAGATCACCCCCGGCGCGAAGCCCCCGGCCTGGGCGATCGCCCGCGCGGTGGTCCCGCCGTAGCCGTTGCGGACGAGACAGTCGAGTGCGGCTTCCAGGACACGGTCACGGGTGTCAGACAACGCGCACCGGCCGGACTCCATGGGTGGCGAAGTGCCCTTCGAGCCTGCGCGCCAGCTCCGGCAGGCGGTGGCTCGGCACCCGCGGGTAGAGGTGGTGCTCCAGGTGGTACGTGAGCTCCAGGAAGAGGGCGGGAACGATCCTCCCGCGCAGTGTGCGGGTCTGCGTCAACGGGGTGTCTCCGTAGTCGTGATGCGGCAGATACACCGTCAGAAGGGGGTACACCCAGCTCCCGACGATCGCCATCACCGTATAGACCAGCACCCCCGGCGTGTACGGCAGGAGCAGCACTCCCCCGCCGAGCGCGGCGAACGGCGCCACGGCCTCGGCCAGCAGCCAGCGGCGGTCCCGCCCTCGCCCGTAGGACCAGATCCACAGACGTACGAGGAAGACGGGGCCGTAGCAGACCGCGCCCAGCAGCGACAGTTCGGCGGGACGGCCCTCGGGGTCGTCGGGGTGCGGGAAGAGCCGGTGGTGCTGGGTGTGCGTGGCGCGGTACGCGTGCCCGCTCTCCAGCAGGACCAGCCCCATCGCGAACAGCGCCCAGTCGGTGGCCCGCGGCGACAGCCCGATCGTGCGGTGCACCACGTCGTGCGTGACGGTCACCACCGCGACGAAGATCCCGAACACGATCACCGGAGTCAGCCACCACCAGCCGAGCCACACGGCGACCGCGAAGAGCAGCACTCCGGCGCCCGGGCGGACCAGTGCGACGATCCGCTGCCGGCGAGTGGTGACGAGCAGGTCCTCACCCAGCTCGGCGAGGGACGGCAGACCGGGTACCGGCGGGCGTTCGGGGCCGTCAGGGCCATGAGGGCCTACGGTCGGCCCGGCTCCGCCGGTCCGCTCAGGTGTGGTCATCGGGCGTCGTGTCCCTTCTCTCTCAGCATGCCTTCGGCGACGATGCGGCTGCCCAGCACACAGGCGACCGTGCCGAGGCCCGGCCAGGTCGAGTCGCCGACCAGCCACAGGCCAGGGCCGCCGAGGTCGTGCGGTACGGCGTGCTGGTTGGTGTTGGCCAGGCTCTGGCGTACTCCGCCGACCGCGCCCTGCGGACGGAACCCGAAGCGTTCGTAGCTGCGGGGCGTTCCGGTCCGGGCGAACACGGCCCGCTCCCCGAGCCGGGGGTACGCGCGCCGGGCGCAGGCGAGGAGCCGTTCGCCGGTCTCCTTCTTGCGCTGCTCGTACGCCGCCGGGTCGAGGTCGCGCCAGTCGGCGAGGTCGGTGTGGGTGGAGATCATCACCGCGCGGTGGCCGGGCGGTGCGCTGAGTGTGTCCCCGGGTGAGGACACCGAGACGAACATGTTGTTGCCGTCACCCAGGGGACGGTCGTAGGACTGGAGCAGTTGATGATGTGTCAATTCATGTCCGGCGACCTCAGATTCGGGCACACCGAGGAAGACGACGGTCGCGCCGCCCAGCGCGTCCGCGTCCCGCTCCAGATACCTCCGGAGCCTGCGGGCGACCGGGAGCCCCGCGCAGATCTCCGCCGTGGTGGCGGCGGGAACCGCGCAGACGATCCGACGGGCGTGGACGGTGCCCTGGCGAGTCGTCAATCGATACGCTCCGCGCCCTCCTTCGATCCGCGTGACCCGGGAAGCCGTCCGGAGCGAGCCGCCCAGCCCCCGGTAGTGCCTGACCAGCACACGCCAGAATCCGTGCATACCGCCGATGTGCCTGCTGAGCCCCGCGCCCCGGATGGTCACCCCGAGCGCCGCGTTGATCAGGGGCGCGTCGTCGACACCCGTGTGCACGGTGTCCTCGACCAGCATGGCGAGCAGCCCGACCAACGGGGCGTCCCCGCGCAGCCCGTGCTCGCGCAGCGCGTCACCCAGGGTCCGGTTCAGTTGGCGGGCGTACGGCAGCCCGGACACCCCGACCGCCCGCAGGTCGTGGAGGGCGTCTGCGGGGCCGCGGATCGGCAGCCGTACGCCCGCCCGGCTGGCCCGCCAGAAGGTGTGTGCCAGCCTGTCGAGCAGCGACCAGAATGCGCGGTGCCGCGCGCTGTCGCCGAGCTTGCGCAGCCGCTCGGCGTGCCAGGCGGCCTGGTCGCGATGGAGCACTACCTGACGGTCCGGCAGAAATGCCTGGTAGCCCGGTAGTTCCTCCGCGTCCAGGGTCGGAATGCCGACGTTGTCGAGGAGTTCACCGCCGACGCCGCCGGGTCCGAAGTCGACCAGGGTGGTCGCGCCCACGTCGAAGGAGAAGCCCCGCTTGCGGTAGTACCCGGCGCAGCCGCCCGCGTGACCGTGCGCCTCCAGTACGACGGTGGACAGTCCCGCCGCCTGCAGCCGCAGCGCCGTCGCCATGCCGGCCATCCCACCGCCGACCACCGCCACATCGACGCGGCCGACTTCACATCCGTCCGCATACCCGTCCGCGTAACCGCCCATGGTTCGGCCCGCGTTCTGAACAAGCGTTCTGAACATCCGTTCACATTGGAGGAGTTCAGCTTCCGCGTCAATGGTTACGAAGTGTGCGAAGAGACTCGTGGGAACCGAGCCCACCTCGGTCGCGTACCTCTGTACGATCACCGGTCACGCACGGGGGTACCGCGTTGGAGGGGGCGGCGATGGACGACAGAACGACGGAACGAAGAGGTGGTTGGGGGTTGAGGGCCGCCATGTCGGGGGCCGCGGCGGCACTGCTGCTGTGCGGTTGCAGCGCCGGGGCGACGGAGAAGGCGGCCGAGTCCGGCGCCAAGGCCTCGGGCTCCCCGACGCCTTCCGCTTCCGCGTCCGGCAAGGTGTCGGCGGAGGGCGCGGAGCCGTCGGCGACACCGTCCGCGACGCCGTTCGAGGCGGACCCCGATCGCGTACCGCGGTCGAGGAAGCAGGGCGCCACGCTGGCGTCGGCGGTCGTGATGCGGCCGCAGGACTGGGGCTCGGGCTTCGAGGCGCAGCCGCTCGCCCGCAGCGCCGAGAACACCATCGCCGTACTGGACGAGGAGTGCCGCTGGCAGCGCCGGCCGCTGCCCAAGGACGTGCTCGCCTCCCTGTCCCTCTACAGCGAACTGCCGGGCACCGGCAAGCGCGGCACGGTCAAGGTGACGGCCGCGGTGACGGTGCACGCCACGGTGCTCGGAGCCGACGACGAGCTGTCCGGAACGGTGGAGGAGGCGTTGCGCTGCCCCGAGCAGCAGGTACGCGCCGACGAACGGATCGCGGAACTCAACTCCATGGGCACGCCCTTCGGGTTGCGCGGCAACAACTACGCCGACGACTCGGTCTACGAGACGGGCACTTATCTGACCGGCGGCGACAAGGCCCCGTACCGGTGGATGGTCACACGGCTCGGCCAGGTGACCGTGGCCGTGTCGCTGAAGGCCGCCGACGGATACACCGCGAGCGAACTGGAGCAGTACGTGACGCGTGGCACCACCACCATGCTCGACCGGGTGAGGTACGAGCTGGGCGGAGGCGAGGGCTGATGGAGCAACTGCGTTCTTCCGACCCGGCGCGGATCGCCGACCACCGTCTGCTCGGCCGGCTCGGCGCCGGCGGCATGGGGGTGGTGTACCTCGCGCGGACTCCGGGCGGCTCGCTGGTGGCGCTGAAGGTTCTCGCGGCGGAGTACGCCGAGGACGCGGGCTTCAGGCAGCGGTTCCGTCGCGAGGTCGAGGTCGCCCGGCGGATCAGCAGCCCGTGGGCCGTGCCGCTGATGGAGGCCGACCCGGACGCGGAGGCGCCGTGGCTGGCGACGGCGTATGTGCCCGGTCCGTCCCTGGCCGAGGCGGTGGCCGAGCACGGGCCGCTCACCGAGCACGGGTTGCGGATCCTCGGCGGCCGGCTGGCTCTGGCGCTGGGCGAGGTCCATCGGGCCGGGCTGGTCCACCGCGACCTCAAGCCGGGCAACGTACTGCTCGCCGCGGACGGTCCGCGGCTCATCGACTTCGGCATCGCCAGGGCGCCCGAGGACACCGCGCTCACGGCGACGGGGCTGGTGGTCGGCACGCCCGGCTATCTCTCTCCGGAGCAGGCCGAGGGACGTGGCGGCCAAACCATCGGCGCGCCCAGTGATGTGTTCTCCCTCGGCTGTGTGCTGGCGTTCGCGGCGACCGGCCGCCCGCCGTTCGGCACCGGGGCACTCGACGCCCTCCTCTACCGGGCCGTGCACGACCCGGCCGACCTCGACGGCGTCCCGGCCGCCCTGGCCGAACTGTTGTCCCGCTGCCTGGAGAAGGATCCGGAGCGGCGCCCGACGGTCGAGGAGCTGATACGCGAGCTGCTTCCCGGGGACCTGGCGGACGGTCCGGGAGATGCGGACGTCTTGGTGGACGTGGACGTTCCGGAGAACACCGATGTTCCGGGGGACGCCGTTGTTCCGGGGGACGCCGTTGTTGCGGGGGACGCCGTTGTTGCGGGGGACGCCGTTGTTGCGGGGGACGCCGTTGTTGCGGGGGACGCGGACGTCTCCGGGGACACGGACGCTGCGGGGGACACGGACGCTGCGGGAGATGCGGACGCCCCGCAGGACGCGGACGCCCCGGAGACCCCGCAGGCTCCGGACGCCGAACCCGATGAGGCCACGGTCGAGGCCACCGGTCCGGCCACCGCTGATACGGCCGTCGGCGCCCCGCCCGTCACACCGGGCAGCGCCCCCGCCCCTTGGCTCCCCGAGGAAGTCATCCGGCTGATAGCCCGGCGCTCGACCGAGGCGCTCGCGCTGCCGGACATCGAGCACACCGAGATCTCACCCGGCGCCTCGCGCGCCGACTCCGGCCCGGGCAGCGGCTCCCCCACCGGGACGGACCCGCGGCACTCCCCCATCGACGGCGACACTGCGGCCCCTGCGTCCGACACGGGGGCCACCCTCCCCACGACCACGGACACGCCCCAGCCCCCCGCCCGGCGCCGCGCCCTCCTCCTCGCGGGCGCAGGCGCGGTCCTCGCGGCCGGTGGCGGCGCGACCTGGTGGACGGTGAGCCGGGACGGCAACGCCGGAAGCAAGAAGCCGACCACCGCGACCACTTCCCGGCGCCCCGCCTACACCGTCGCGCTGCACGGCGACCTCAGCGGCGACCAGCGCGACACCGGGCGGGCACAGGAGCGCGGACTGCGGCTGGCCGTCGCGGAGTTCAACGCCCGGGGCGACGCCCCCTTCCACATCGATGTGCAGGCCGTGGACGACTCCGGCGACCCGGTGAAGGCTGCCAAGCTCGCCAAGAAGCTAGCCGACGACCCGTCGGTGCTCGCCGTGGTCGGTCCGACCACGGACGCGACCGCCCAGGCGGCGCTGGCGGCGTACGACGCCGACCTCGTGCCCGTGGTCGCCATGTCGCCCGGCGCCATCAACCTCACCGTGCAGGGCTTCCGCTCGTTCCTGCTCGCACGGCTGCCCGACAGTCTGCTGCCGTTCTTCCTCGACGCGTTCCTGCGCGGTGCCGGCCCGCGCATGGTTGGCATCGTCGTCGACCGCGCGGCCGACAACTACGGCTGGGAGATCAGCAACACCCTGAGCAAACAGCTGGCAATAGCGGGGCAGCCGTACCTCCCCCGCGTGGTCGGCGCCCTGCGGTCCGGATTCGGCGACGCGGTGGACGATCTGTTGGCCGCCGACAGCGACTCGTTCGCCTTCGCCGGGCTGCCCGACCGGGGCGCGTCGTTCGCCCGGACGCTGCGGAAACGCGGCTTCTCCGGTACCCGTGCCTCCGGACCGGCCCTGCTCGACAGGCGTTTCCTCACCGAGGCCGAGGAGGCCGCCGACGGGTGGACGATCGTCGCGCCGGTCCTCGACGCGACACAGGTGCCCGAGGCGAAGGCGTTCGTGGACGCCTACCGGAAACGGTGGAAGGATGCGCCGCCCCGGTACGCGGCGGAGGCCTACGACGTGACCGGCATGGTGCTGAAGACGCTGGCGGATCTGCCGGCGAAGAACCGCACCCGCGAGGAACTGCTCGCCGCCCTGCGGGCCGCCAAGTACAAGGGCATCACCCGGACGTACGCGTTCCAGAAGAACGGTCTGCCGGTCATCGACGGCACCGGAGGCTTCCTCTGGCGAGTCGAGAACGGCGCTTTCGTGTACGGCGGCCCCGCGCCGCTGACGGCCTGATGGAACCGCTGCGCACCGCCGACCCGTCGCGGCTGGGCGACTACCGCCTGCTGCGACGGCTCGGCGCGGGAGGCATGGGTGTCGTCTTCCTGGCGCGTGCGCCGGGCGGGGCCTACGCAGCGGTCAAGGTCGTACGGGCGTCCCATGCCGACGACGCCGGGTTCCGGGCCCGGTTCCGCCGGGAGATAGAGGTGGCCCGGCGCGTCGACAGCCCCTGGGTGGTGCCACTGCTCGACGCGGACGCCGACGCGGAGGACCCGTGGCTGGCGACCGCGTTCGTACCGGGCCCCTCGCTCGCGGAAGTGCTGGAGGGGCACGGGGCCTTGTCCCCCGCGTCCGTGTGCGTGCTGGGGCTACGGCTGGCCGAGGCACTGGACGCGGTCCACCGGGCGGGGCTCGTCCATCGCGACGTGAAACCGGGCAACGTACTGCTGGCCCCGGACGGACCGCGTCTGATCGACTTCGGTATCGCGCGTACCCCGGAGGGTACGGCGCTCACGTCCACCGGCGTCATCGTGGGCTCACCGGGCTTCCTGTCGCCCGAGCAGGCAAGGGCGCGCGGCTCCGCCATCGGCCCGCCGAGCGACGTGTTCTCGCTGGGCTGTGTCCTGGCCTTCGCCGCGACGGGCGTACGGCCGTTCGGCGGCGGCGCGGCCGCCGGGATGCTGTTGCGCACGGTCTACGACGAGCCGGAGCTGTCCGGCGTCCCGGAGTCGCTGGAGCCGGTCGTACGGGCCTGCCTGGACAAGGATCCGGCGCGCCGGCCGACCGCCGTCGAGGTCGGCGAGGCGCTGGACGCTGCCGGTCCCGACGACCGGGAGCGGTGGCTGCCGGAGCCGGTGACCCGGCTGATCGCGGACCGCTCCGCGGCCGTGCTGGCCCTGGGCGCGATCGAGCCGACGCGGGTGTCCGCCCCGGCCTCGACCGCGTCGCCGAACGTGGACGCGGCGACGGTGACGTCCCTCAAGAAACCGGAGCCCGCCGCCCCGTCCACGAGCCGCCGTGGTTTCCTCGCGCTCGGTTCCACGGGGGCCGGAGTGCTGGCGGCCGCCGGCGGAGCCTGGTGGTGGAGCACCCGGGGCAACCGGAAGCAGGGCGTCAGCGCCTCGCCCTCGTCGGCCGCCCGCACCGAACTCGTCGTGGCCTTCCAGGGCGACCTCTCCGGCACGACCGGCGAGTTCGGCCGCGCTCAGCTCAACGGGGCCCGGCTGGCGGTCGCACACGTCAACGCCGACACCACCGGCTCGCTACGGCTGAAGCTGCGCGCGTACGACGACGGGGGCGAGCCCGACCGGACCCTGGACCGGGCGACCCGGCTGGTGGAGGACGAACGGGTCGTCGCGGTACTGGGCCCGACGACGGACGCGTGCTTCCTGGCCGCGGAGACGACGTACGTCAAAGCCGTGATGCCCGTCATCACCGTGTCGGTGGGCGTGTCTCCGATGGTCAGGTCCAACCTGTCCACCCTCCGTCCGGATGTGCAGCTGGCGCCCACCGACCAGTTGCTCGCCGCCCCGTGCAGGGTCTATCTCACGGGCTCCGCCGACGCACGCGAGGTGTTCCTGGTGGAGGACCGGGCCGAGGGCGACTTCGCCTGGACCCTCTGCAACGACCTCGAACGTGCCCTGCGACGCCAGGGCAGGGACGCGACGGTCACAAGCGTCCCCGCCGGGAAACTCGACCACACCGCGCTCGCCGCGCAGGTCGTCGCGGCCCGCGCGGACGCGGTCGTGTTCAGCGGGGGCCCGGAACGGGCGGGTGCCCTCGCGTCGGCACTGCGGGAGGCCGGGTTCTCCGGAACCGGGGTCGCGACCCAACGCGCCTTCGGCACACGGTTCCTGAAGTCCGCGGGCAAGGCCGCCGACGGCTGGGGCTTCGCCACCACCTTCATCGACCCGACGGCCACCCCGGCGGCCCGCTCCTTCACCAAGGCCTATCGCGCACGGTACGGCGAACGCCCCGGCTGGTACGCGGCGGAGGCGTACGACGCGATCATGTTCCTGGCCCGGGTGTGCGCGACCAAGGACTCCTTCCTGACGGAACGCGGCGCGATCGTGCGCCGTATCCGCGACGTCGACTACAAGGGCATCAGCCGAACCATCGCGTACACCACCGACAGGGGATACAGCAGCGACGCGCTGTACCTGTTCCGGGCCGAGGACGGGAAGTTCGACTTCCTCGGCCAGTACCTGCAGGCGAAGGTGTGAGGGTGCAGATCAGCGACCCCGGGCAAGGTCTTCGACGACGCTTCCGCTCTCCTCGGTCCGCTTCGCCCCGAATCCGGACCTGTCGAGCACCGTCGAGACCGCCCGGCGGGCATTCTGGAAGGCGAGGCCGCGGATCGGCTGAACCGGCTGCGCTCACCACGCGACCCGCCTTGCGACCCCCTCCAGGAATACGAAAAGCCGCCCTCCCACAAATGAGAGAACGGCCTCCGACCTGCAACAAAGCTGGTCGGGACGACAGGATTTGAACCTGCGACCCCTTGACCCCCAGTCAAGTGCGCTACCAAGCTGCGCCACGTCCCGATGCGCTGTCCACGGTGACCCGTGTGATCGCGCAGGCACAACTTTACCGTACGTCGGCGACTGCCCCGCAGCGGGTGAACGGCGCGGGACAATCGGTGCATGGGTACGACATCGGCAGGCGGAGCGGATCGGCGGCGGGACCGGGACACGGAGGGGCGGGCGCGGAGCGCGCGGCCCCGGGACGGGCTGGGGCGGCCGTTGCCGTACGGCTCGAACGGTGTGGAGCGGCAGCCGGAGGGGGTCGTCCGGAAACCGGAGGAGACCGTCGCCGAGGCGCAGGCACTGCTGGAGGCGGGGAAGCCGTTCCACGCGCACGAGGTGTTCGAGGACGCCTGGAAGTCGGGTCCGGAGGAGGAGCGGGCCCTGTGGCGGGGCATGGCGCAGCTCGCGGTCGGCCTCACCCATGCGGCGCGCGGCAACGCCCAGGGCGGGGCACGGCTGCTGCGGCGCGGCGCCGGGGCGGTCGAGGAGTGGGGGGCGCGCGGTGGGCAGCCGTGTCCGTACGGCGTGGAGCTGGCGGCGCTGGGGGCCTGGGCGCGGGAGTTGGCCGGGGTGGTCGAGCGGGACGGGGAGCCGGTGGACGCGCGGGCCTGGGCTCCGCGGTTGAACGGGGGCGGCGGCGCGTAGTGCCGGGCGCGAGCCCACCCGCCCCGTCCTCGGGCACGGGCCCCGCCCAGTCGCGGTGCGTCGGCTGTCAGTGGGGTGCGGCAGACTCGGGGTGTGCGAAAGATTCATGTCATCGGTATCGGGGCGGGCGACCCCGAGCAGCTGACGCTGCAGGCGGTCAGGGCGCTGAGCGGCACGGACGTGTTCTTCGTCCTCGACAAGGGCGACGTGAAGTCGGACCTCACCCAGTTGCGCCGGGACATTCTGGACGCGCACCTACCGCAGGGGTCGTACCGCGTGGTCGAGGCCCGCGACCCCGAGCGGGACCGCACGGCCGGTGGTGCGGCGTACTCCCCGGCCGTCGGGGACTGGCGCAGCGCCCGCGCGGACATCTACGAGCGGCTGATCGCCGAGGAACTGGGCGAGGAGGAGAGCGGGGCGTTCCTGGTCTGGGGCGATCCGGCGCTGTACGACAGCACGCTCGGCATCCTGGAGGAGGTGCTGGAGCGGGGCGCGGTGGCGTTCACGTACGAGGTCGTGCCGGGGATCAGCAGTGTCTCGGCGCTGGTCGCGCGGCATCGTACGGGGCTCAACCGGGTCGCGAGGCCGGTGCAGATCACCACGGGGCGGCGGCTCGCCGAGGGGTTTCCGGAGGGGGTCGACGACGTGGTCGTGATGCTCGACGCGCACCAGACGTTCCGGCGGTACGCCGACCAGGACATCGACATCTACTGGGGCGCCTACATAGGCACTCCGGACGAGATCCTCGCCTCCGGCCCGATCGCCGAGACCGCGCCGCGCATCGAACGGCTGCGGGCCGAGGCCCGCGAGCGCAAGGGCTGGATCATGGACACGTATCTGCTGCGCAGGCATCCCGAGGGCTGAGCCGCCTCCGGCCACCGGGGCGAAGCCGTCATCGATCCGGCCGGAGCCGCCCACGACCGGGGCGAAGCCGAATCACGCTCACGCCGAAGCCGTCCACGACCAGGGCTGTGCGACAGCGAGCGGGCGGGCTCGTAGGACACGGGCGAGCGGGCGGGCTCGTCGGACACGGGCGAGCGGGCGGGCTCGTCGGACATGGGCGAGGGGTCCGCGCGGCCACCCGCCGGGGACTCGCAGCGGCTGCTCGAAGCCGCCGCGAGGAAGATCATCGGCAGTACGGAGCTGGACGCCGCGGAACTGGCCTCGTCCGGCACGACCGGTGCGTCCGTCCGAGTGTCGGTCCCCACCGGGGCCGAGCCACAGGCCCTGGATCCAGTCCTGGCGGCAGGCGGGTGCGCGAACGCCTCGGTATCGTCCGGGCATGGCTTCGACACGTGCCGTGCTCATCGACATCGACGGCGTGCTGACCGTCTCGTGGCGGCCGCTGCCGGGCGCGGTCGAGGCGCTGCGGGAGATCCGGGAGGTGGCCGGGCTGCCCGTCGCGCTGGTCACCAACACGACGTCCCGTACCCGCGCGTCCATCGCCCGGACCCTCGCGGAGGCCGGGTTCGAGGTGACCGCCGACGACATCCTCACCGCGCCCGCCGCCACCGCCGCGTACGTCGCCGAGCACTTCCCGGGGGCGCGCTGCTCCCTGCTGAACAGCGGTGACATCCGGGAGGACCTCGTCGGCGTGGAGCTCGTCGACGACACCGACACCGAGACCGTGCCGGAGGTGGTGATCGTGGGCGGTGCCGGTCCCGAGTTCGGCTACGCGGCGCTCAACCGGGCCTTCGGGCATCTCCAGCGCGGTGCCCGGCTGGTCGCCATGCACCGCAATCCGTACTGGCGGACGGACCACGGGCTGCAGCTGGACAGCGGCGCGTTCCTCGTGGGGCTGGAGAGCGCCGCCCGCACGGAGGCCGCGATCACGGGGAAGCCGTCGCCCGCCTTCTTCGAGGCGGCGCTGACACGGCTGGGCGTGGGAGCGGAGGAGGCGCTGATGATCGGGGACGACATCGAGTCGGACGTGCTCGCGGCCCAGCGCACCGGTATGACGGGCGTGCTCGTGCGGACCGGCAAGTATCTGCCGGAGACGCATCACGCGGCGAGCGGCAGCCCGGACCATGTCCTGGACTCCTTCGCGGATCTTCCCGCGCTGCTGAGCCGCTCGACACACCGGTAGCCGCACGCCGGCAACCGCACCACGGTAACCGTACGAACGGCCGGAGCACACCGA
This sequence comes from Streptomyces graminofaciens, assembly GCF_030294945.1. Lineage (NCBI taxonomy): Bacteria > Bacillati > Actinomycetota > Actinomycetes > Kitasatosporales > Streptomycetaceae > Streptomyces > Streptomyces graminofaciens. The sequence continues at coordinate 2,869,231 of NZ_AP018448.1, forward strand.
CACACGCACCGGGCGGGCGGGTCAGCGCAGCAGCAGTTGCAGACCGCCCACCACGGTCGCCGCGATCACCAACTGCTCGAACACCCGCTGGTTGATCCGGCTCACCGCCCACTTGCCCAGCAGGGCACCCGGCAGGACGAACAGCGCGAGGGCCGCGTCCAGTAGCAGCGAGGAGCCGTCGATCAGGCCGAGGCCCACGCTGAACGGCACCTTCGACACGTTGACGATCAGGAAGAAGAAGGCCGACGTGCCGAGGAAACCGAGCTTCCGGAAGCCCGCGGAGAGCAGATACATGGACATCACGGGACCACCGGCGTTGGCGACCATGGTCGTGAAGCCGCCGAGTACGCCGTAGGAGCGGGCCTTGGCGCGGCCCGCCCGGGTGGTCACCGCGTCCGGTTCGTCGTCCTTGTCGACGGTCCGGCGGCGCCATAGCGTGACCGCCACCATCATCAGCAGGATCGCGCCGATCGACGTCCGCACGATCTCGTCGTCGGCCCACACCAGGAACAGTGTGCCGAACACGACGCCGACACCGACCGCCGGGAAGAGCCGCCACAGGGTGGGCCAGTGGGCGTGCCGCCGGTAGGTGAGCACGGCCAGCACGTCCCCGACGATGAGGAGCGGCAGCAGTACGCCCGTCGAGGCCCGCGCGGGCAGGACGGCCGCGAAGACCGCGAGGCTGACCGTGTTCGCGCCGCTCACGGCGGTCTTGGAGAAGCCGACGAGCAGAGCGGCGAAGGCGAGCGCGGCGAAGCCGCCCGTGGAGATGTTCCAGAGAGTCATCGTGTCCATGCGGGGTCCGATGCTATGCGCACCCATCCGTCCGCGACACGACCGTCTCGCCAGGTGACACCTGCCGCCCGCGCCGCACCGTGGACCGCCGCCCGCCTCCCTGGGAAGATCCGGGGGTACCTTCACCGACGCAGTTGGAGGAGACGGGACGACATGGCCGACTCGCGCGAGCACACGTTCACCGGCACCAGGGGCGCCATCACCGTACGGGAGTGGCCGAAGGAGGGTCCGCGGTACGTCGTCCTGCTGGTGCACGGCTACGGCGAGCACATGGGCCGGTACGAGCATGTGGCCGACTCCCTGGTCGAGCACGGCGCGGCGGTGTTCGGTCCCGACCACATGGGGCACGGGAAGTCAGAGGGCGAGCGTGTGTTCGTCGACGACTTCGAGGACGTCGTCACCGACGTGCGCGCGGTGGAGGAGCTAACCCGGGCCGCCCACCCCGGTGTGCCGGTGGTGCTGATCGGCCACTCCATGGGCGGTCTGATCGCCTCCCGCTACGCCCAGCGGTACGGGTCCGGGCTCGCCGCGCTCGTACTGTCCGGCCCGGTGATCGGCACCTGGGAGGTGCTGCGGGTGCTGCTCGCGGCGCCCAAGCCGCCCGAGGTGCCGCTCGACCCGACCCTCCTCTCGCGCGACCCGGCGGTCGGTGCCGCGTACGCGGCCGATCCCCTGGTCTGGCACGGCCCGTTCAAGCGGCCGACGATGGAGGCGTTCGACCGTACCCTGGAGACCATCGCGAAGGAGGGCGGCATCGGTCCGCTCCCCCTGCTGTGGGTGCACGGCGACGACGACCGGATCGTGCCGCTGCCCGGAAGCCGTACCGGCATCGACGTGTTCCACGGCCCCGACTGGACCGAGCGCGTCTATCCCGGCGCCCGGCACGAGGTGTTCAACGAGACGAACAAGGACGAAGTCCTCGCGGACGTACGGAGGTTCGTGGACCGCGTGCTCGCGCGCTGAGGCTTCCACGACGGGGCCGGAACGCGTCGTTTCCGCCCATCCGTCCTGGGCACCCGGCCCCGCATGGAATGGTTGTGCGAAGCGGCCTGTGTGGGAGAGGACCCCGACCTGTTCTTCCCCGTGGGCACCACGGGACCGGCGCTCGACGAAGTCGCCGCCGCCAAACGCGTCTGCGCCCGCTGCCCGGTGACCCGCGAATGCCTCGCCTGGGCACTCGACAGTCGGCAGACCGCGGGCGTGTGGGGCGGCATGTGCGAGGAGGAACGCACCGAGCTGCTCCGCGCGGGGACGGGCCAGGGCGCGGGGACGGGCCAGGGCGCGGGGACGGGCCAGGGCGCGGGGACGGGCCAGGGCGCGGGGACGGGCCAGGGCGCGGCTGCGGTCCGGCACCGGGCGACGGCTCTCTGAGACGACGGCTCTCTGATCGGTCCGCTGGGGCTCGGGCGAGCAGAGCGCCCTGCTGATGCAAGGCGTCATGTCCGACTCTCGCACCTGGCCCACGGTCGGCTCGGCGCTCGCAGCGCGCGGCTGGCGGGTCGTGGCCATGGCCCCGGCCACGACCCGGAGCTGTTCACCGACGACCTGATGGACACGTCTCCAAAAGGTGCCGAACCGGCCCTCGGGCATTCGCTGGGCTGGCTCGCTCTCTCGCGGGCCGTGGCCCGGTTGCGGCCGGGGAGAGTGGTGTTCTCCGATCCCGTCCGGGCCGATACCGATGCCGATGCCGGGATGGGCCCCGGACTAGGCGAGTTCGTCGCTGCCAAGGACGCGACCCGCGAGAGGATCGTGCGGCGCAACCCGCGCTGGGATCCCGAGGTTGTCGACGTCGAACTCGCCACTCCGGTGGCCTGGGACCCGGCGTCCGCGTACTTCGCGGCGGCCGACCGCTCACCGGGGTCCGGCCGGCCGAGCCCGTCGTACTCTCCCTGGCGCAGCCGGCCGACCCCGAAGAACACCGCGCGGCTGCGCGCCGGCGGATTCAAGGCCCGTACGAAAGTCCGTGCGGCCGCCGGGGTCGGCCACCCCATTCACCGCGTCAGGACACCGTCCCGGCCGGCGTCTCCAGGCCCAGGTGGTCGCGGAGGGTCGTGCCCTCGTACTCCGTGCGGTACACGCCCCGCTCCTGGAGCAGGGGGACCACCGTGTCCGCGAAGTCGTCGAGGCCGCTCGGGGTGATGTGAGGGACGAGGATGAAGCCGTCGCTCGCGTCGGCCTGGACGTAGTTGTCGATGGTGTCCGCGATGGTCTGCGCGGAGCCGACGAAGTTCTGGCGGTTGCTGTTCTCGATGACGAGGTCGCGGATCGACCAGTTGTTGGCGGCCGCCAGCTCGCGCCACTCACGGGCCGTGGCCAGCGGGTCCCGGTACATGCGTACCTGGGCCCGGCCGCGCGCGACGGTGTGTTCGCCGAGCAGGGGGTCGATGTCCGGGAGCGGTCCGTCGGGGTCGTACGAGGACAGGTCCCGGTTCCAGACCCACTCCAGGTGCTTGATGGCGGTGGCGCCGCTGACCTGCTGTCGGCGCACCTCCTTGGCGATCTCCTCGGCCTCGGCGTCGGTGTCGCCGAGGACGAAGCTCGCGGCGGGCAGGATGAGCAGCTGGTCGGGGCGGCGGCCGTACTTGGCGAGACGGTCCTTTACGTCGGTGTAGAACGCCTGGCCCGCGTCGAGCGTGGCGTACCGGCTGAAGATGGCGTCGGCGGACGAGGCGGCGAACTCGCGGCCCTCGTCGGAGTCGCCCGCCTGGAAGATGACGGGGCGGCCCTGCGGGGAGCGCGGGACGTTGAACCGGCCCTGGATGTCGAAGTGTTGCCCCTGATGGACGAAGGCGCCGGCCTGTGCGTCCCGCAGGAAGGTTCCCGTCGCCTGGTCGGCGAGAATCTCGTTTCCGCGCCAGGAGTCGAAGAGTTCGTTCGTCGTCGCGAGGAACTCCTTGGCGCGGGAGTAGCGCTCTTCCTGGGGGAGAAAGCCGCCCCGGCGGAAGTTCTCGCCGGTGAAGGCGTCCCAGGACGTGACGACGTTCCAGGCGGCGCGGCCGGCGGAGAGGTGGTCGAGGCTCGCGAACTGGCGGGCCACCTCGTACGGCTCGTTGAAGGTGGAGTTGATGGTGCCGGTCAGGCCGAGGCGTTCGGTGACGGCGGCGAGCGCGGTGAGAATGGTGAAGGTGTCGGGGCGGCCGACGACGTCCAGGTCATAGATCTGCCCGCCCTGTTCGCGCAGGCGCAGGCCCTCGGCGAGGAACAGGAAGTCGAACTTGGCGCGTTCGGCGGTCTGCGCGAAGTGCGCGAAGGAGCTGAACTCGATGTGGCTGCCGGCCTTCGGGTCGCTCCACACGGTGGTGTTGTTGACACCGGGGAAGTGCGCGGCCAGGTGGATCTGCTTCAGGGGCTTGGTCATCAGTCCGTGGTTCCTTCCGGCTCAGGCTGCGGCGTAGCGGTTGGCGGGGCGGGCCAGGCCCAGCAGCCCGCGCAGGGTGTCGGCCTCGTAGGCGGTGCGGAAGACCTCGCGGCGCTGGAGTTCGGGAACGAGGCCCCGGGTGATCGCGGGGAGGTCGTGGCCGGCCACGGCGGGGCGCAGCCGGAAACCGGTCAGGCCCGTTGTCGCCAACTCCTGCAGCAGATCGGCGAGTTGGGCGGGCGTGCCGGTGAAGACGCGGGCGTCGCTGGTGTACGGCTCGCCCGCGAGGGTGTCGAGGCGCTCGCGTCGGGCCGCCGCCTCGGCCGGGTCGTCGTCGAGAAAGACCACCAGGTCGCCGAAGACGTGCAGCTGTTCGTCGGCGCGTCCGGCGGCCCGCTGCTCGGCGCGGATCTCCGCGACGATCGCCCGGGCCTGGTCGGTGTCGTGCGGGGTGACGAAGCCGATGTCGGCCTGGCGGGCCACCAGGCGGTACGGCACGGTGGCGTGGGCGAGCGCGGTCACGACCGGCTGGCCCTGGGGCGGCCTGGGTGTGATGGAGGGCCCCTTGACGCTGAAGTGGCTGCCCTCGAAGTCGATGTAGTGGAGCTTGTCGCGGTCGATGAAACGGCCGGTGGCCACGTCCCGGATCTCCGCGTCGTCCTCCCAGCTGTCCCAGAGCCGGCGTACGACCTCCACGTAGTCGGCGGCCTCGTCGAACAGGTCCGTCACCGACTCCCGGGCGTGCGGGCTGTCGTAGGCCTCGATGCGCGGGATCGTGCGGCGGCCGAAGTGCGCGGCCTCGTTCGGGCGGGCGGTGATCTGGACCCGCAGTCCGGCGCGGCCTGTGCTGACGTAGTCGAGGGTGGCGATCGCCTTGGAGATGTGGAACGGCTCCGTGTGGGTGACCACCGCGGTCGGCACGATCCCTATGTGGCGGGTGAGCGGTGCGACGCGGGCCGCGACGAGGACGGCGTCGAGGCGGCCGCGGACCTGGTCGGTGCGGTCGTCCGGGTCCAGGAAGTGCGAGGACTGCGGGCCTAGGCCGTCCTCGATGGTCACGAAGTCGAGAAGACCGTTCTCGGCCTCGGCGACGAGGTCGGCCCAGTATCCGGCGGTGAACAGGTCATGGGGGCGGGCCACCGGCTCGCGCCAGGAGGCGGGGTGCCATCCGGTGCCGTCGAGGGCGACGGCGAGGTGCAGGGAGGGGGAGGGAGATGGGGACACGGGTTGGTGCCTTCCTGGAAGTCCGTACGAGATCACCGGCGCCCGCGTGCGTGCGGGGGCTCGGCGGCTGAACAACGGGTCAGGAGCAACAGAGCGCGCCGGCCACGCGCTGGAGATCGATGTGGGGCCGGGAGTGGAGGTGGACGGCGTGGAGGATGTGCGGCACGCCGGTCACCTCCTCGTGCTGGGCGCGCTGCGGCGCCTCGCGGATCTCGTCGTCGGTCACAACACCCCTGCCCCGGTGTCTGTTCCTGGCGTGCGCACGTGGAGGATCGTCGTCCGACGGCGCAGGGTGAAGCCGATCGACTCATACAGCCGGATCGCGGGTGTGTTGGTCGCGGCGGCGTGCAGGAACGGGGTCTCTCCGCGTTCCCTGATGCCCGCCGCGACCGCGCGCACCAGTCGGGTGCCCAGGCCCCGGCCCCGGTGTGCCGGGTCGGTGCAGACGGCGCTGATCTCGGTCCAGCCGGGCAGCCGGAGCCGTTCGCCGGCCATGGCGATCAGCCGGCCGCGGTGCCGGATGCCGAGGTAGGTGCCGAGGTGGACGGTTCGGGCCAGGAAGGGGCCGGGCCTGGTGCGGGCGATCAGGTCGAGGATCTCCGGTACGTCGTCCGGGCCGAGCCGTACGGCCTTCGGGGCGGGCTCGGCCCGCAGGTGGGTGTCGACCAGTTGGACGCCCTGACCACCGCCCACGACGTCCCACCCGGCGGGGACGGTGTCGACTCCCTTGACCCGTACGGTGGTCGCCGGGCCGACGAGTGCGTTCAGGTCGGCCCACGCGGCCGGGTCCTCCGGGTCGGCGAGCGCGGCGAACGCGTACACGTCCGCCGGGTAGCGCGCCGCCCGGCCGATCCGCTCGGCGAAGTCGGCGTGCGGGCCGTCCAGCGCGGCCCAGACTGGGTTGTCCAGCAGGCGGGTGCCGAGGGCTCCGCCACCGCGGAGGGCGATCTGGTGGACCACGGTGGCGAAGTCCCTTCCTTTCAGGGCGTACTGATGGACGATCAGGAGTTGGTGAGCGGCAGGCCGGGCGGGTTGACCTCGGACTTCTCCACGGCCTCGCCCGAGAGGTTCCAGGCCTTCAGCCACTCGGCGTACTGGCCGTTGTCGATGAGGTGGTTGATGGCTTCGGCGAGGGGCTCGGCGAGGCCGCTGTCCTTCTTGGCGGTCGCGGCGATGAGGCCCTGGAGGGTCTCTCCGGCGCCGGAGAACTGACCCGCGATACGGGTCGCCTGCGGTGTGCCGGCGGTCTTCGCGGCGTGGTAGGCGAGGTTCGGGCTGGGGCCGAAGTAGGCGTCGATCTTGCCGCTGCTCAGGGCCAGGTAGATGCTGTTGCTCTCCTGGAAGTACTTGACGGTGAGAGGCTTCTTGCCTTCCTTCGCCAGCTTCGCCTTCCACTCCAGGAGAATCTTCTCCTGGTTGGTGCCGTTGCCCACCGAAACCGTCTTGCCGGCGAGGTTCTCGTAGTCGCCGTCGAAGTTCCAGTCGCTGTCCTTCTTCACCTCGAAGGCGAGATCGTCCTTGCGGTAGGAGGCGAACTCGTACTTCTTCTTGCGCTCCTCGGTATCGGTGACGTTGGAGAACGCCACATCCACCTTGCCGCTGTCGAGGCCGATGAACAGGTTCTCCCAGGTCGACTGGCGCAGTTCGGGTTCGAGGCCGAGGACGGCGGCCACCAGTCTGGCGAAGTCCGGCTCGGAGCCCGTGAGCGTCTTCTGGTCGTCGCCGATGAAGCCGAGCGGCGGGCTGCCGGACGGCAGGGTGCCGGATCCGATCACCAGCTTGCCGCTCTTCCTGATGGCGTCGGGCAGTTTGGCGCTGATGGACTTGACCTCGGAGACCTTGATGGCGGTCTCCTTGGCGGCGCCGTTGGACAGCCGTCCCACGGTGACCGTGCCGGCGGCCTCCGCCTTCGTCTTGGTGGCGGCGTCGCTGTCGCCCCCGCAGGCGGCGAGGCCGGTGGCGAGGGTGGTGGCAACGGTCGCCGCGGTGATGCCGCGCAGCAGGCTGCGCCGGGAGAACTGGGTGGGCATGGCTGTCCTTGTCGTTCGAGAAGGTGTCGACGGGGGCGTGGGGGGCGTTGGGGGGAGAATTTGGTGCCCGGCGGCGGCCGGGTCAGAGGACCTTGCTGAGGAAGTCCCTGGTCCGCTCGTGCCGCGGCCGGTCGAGGACCTCGGCGGGCGGGCCCTGTTCGACGATCTTTCCGCCGTCGATGAAGACGACCCGGTCGGCGATCTCACGGGCGAACCCGATCTCGTGGGTGACGATCACGAGCGTGGTGCCGCTCCTCGCCAGGTCCTTGATGACGGCCAGGACCTCACCGACGAGTTCGGGGTCGAGGGCGGAGGTGGGCTCGTCGAAGAGGATGACGCCGGGGCGCAGGGCCAGGGCGCGGGCGATGGCGACGCGCTGCTGCTGTCCGCCCGACAACTGCCGTGGATAGGCGGTCGCCTTGTCGGCCAGGCCGACCCGGTCGAGGAGGTCGTGGGCGAGTTCCCGGGCCTGCGCCTTGTCGAGCTTTCCGGTCGCCACGGGGGCCGCGGCCACGTTGTCCAGCACGGTCAGGTGCGGGAAGAGGTTGAAGTTCTGGAAGACGAAGCCGATGCGGCTGCGCTGGGCGAGAATGGCCCTCTCACTCAGCTCCTTCAGCCGGTCGCCGTGGCGTCGTACGCCGATCGGCTCGCCGTTGACGCTGACATGGCCGATCTCCGGCTTCTCCAGGTGGTTGATGACCCTGAGGAGAGTGGACTTGCCGGAGCCGGACGGGCCGAGGATGACGGTGACCTCGCCGGGCCGTACGGTCAGGTCGACACCGTCGAGGACCCGGTGGGTGCCGTACCACTTGTGCACGTCGTGCACCTCGACGGCGGCGGGCGCGATCTGCGGGAGCTCCGCGATCTCGGCGGTCATACGGCGGCCTCCCTGCGGATGCGGGTCCTGAGGTCGGTGAGACCGGCCCGCAGCTTCTGCAACGGCGTCGGCGGCAGGGTGCGGGTGGCGCCCCGGGCGTAGTACCGCTCGACGTAGAACTGGATGACGGAGACGACGCTGGTCAGGATCAGGTACCAGACGGTGGCGACCAGGAGCAGCGGCACGATGTCGCCGGGGTAGGTGGCGCTCATGGTCTGCGCGGTGCCGAACAGGTCGAGCAGCGAGACGTAGAAGACCAGTGAGGTGCTCTTGATCAGGCCGATGAGCTGGTTGACGTAGTTGGGGGTGATGGAGCGCAGGGCCTGTGGGAAGACGATTCTCCGGAACTGGTAGCCCTTCGGCAGGCCGAGTGCGGAGGCCGCCTCGTGCTGGCCCTGGTCGACGGAGAGGATGCCGCCGCGGACCACCTCGGCCGCGTAGGCGGCCTCGTTGAGGCTGAGGCCGATGACGGCGACGGCCATGTCGGTGGCGAGCCTCGACTCGTCGAAGGAGAAGAACGCGGGACCGAAGGGGACGCCCACGCTGAGCGTCTGGTACAGGGCGCTGAAGTTGTAGAGGAACAGCAGGACCACGATCAGCGGGATCGAGCGCAGCGCCCAGATGTAGACCCAGCTGACGGCCCGCAGCACCGGGCTCGCGGAGAGCCGGGCGAGGGCGAGCAGGATGCCGCCGAGGAGGCCCAACACCGCGCTGTAGACGGCGACTTCGAGCGTGATGAGGAGTCCGTCGAGGATGGTCGGCCGCAGGAACCAGTAGCCGAAGCGGTCCCACTGGTAGAAGGGGTTGGAGACCAGTCCGTGGACGAACTGGGCCGCGAGGACCAGGACGACGGCGGTGGCGATCCAGCGGCCTGGCCGCCGCAGCGGCAGGACCCGCTGGGCGGCGAGTTCCTTCGTCGGGGTGTCGGCGGGCGGCGGTGCCTCGGCGAGGGACACGGCGGCGCCTGGGGGTTCACTCATCAAGGGCTCCGGAAGAGTGTGAAGACCCCAGGCGGCGCAGGCGACTTCGGCCACGCGACAGTCAGGGACCGCTCGCCGGACGGAAGAGACGCACAAGCGCACGACACCGGGGCTGGCGGAAGGAGGGCAGACCGCTGGCGCGGAGCCTCAGGGGGTTCGTGGAACCGTCAGCCTCGACGGAGGGCACGGCGCGAAGCCGTACACCGTGCGCTACACAGTGCGCTGTTGACCCGGAGCAGATCGACGGAGCGGTTCGCGCACAGAGGCACACCGGGTACGCAGCCGTGGCGCCGACCGGCGGCCACATCCTGGCTTGCGTACATGCCCGTCACCATCACTCTTCCGGCCCACCGGGCCTCACGCTCATCGGGTGGCCGTAAGTAAGTCAGGCCCGGTGGATCGCTGTCAACATCAGTCCAGAACATGGGATGTGGGCTCATCTACGGATACAGCCGGAACGGCCGTTTCCGGCACATGAGAGGACCAGTCCAGGATCTGCACTGCCGCACCGGCCGCCTCCAGGCCCCGGCAGTGCGCGTGGTGGCGCCGGGCGATGCCGTCGAGGTCGAGGTGTGGCCCGAAGGCGGGGTGGGCGGCGAGCCGCCGTGCGTAGTCCCAGAGGTGGGGATGGTCGGCGACGCGGTGCACCGCGGAGGCGTCCAGGTGCCAGCGGTGCACGGTGTCGAGCTGTACGAGGCGCACCCACAACTCGACGTCGGCTGCGGTGAGTTGGTCACCGAGGATGAACTCCTGTGCCGCGAGCCGGGCGTCCAGCGAGCGCAGGGTGCGCAGCAGCGAGGTGAGCGCGTCCTGACGGGTCGCCGGGTCGGCGTCGGCCCGTCCGGCCCGCTGGGCTGCCGCGTCGATGCCCTGCTCGCACAGCCGGGTGACGCCCTCGATCTCGGCCTCCGCGCCCTCCGGGTACAGCGCCGGGCTGCCGTCGCCGAAGCGCCGAGCCAGGTCGCGCATGATGTCCGGGGCGTGCGTGCTGACGATGCGTCCGGACCAGTCGTCGCTGAGGACCGGCGCCGCGGCAGCGCCCGGGTAGCGGTGCGCGCTCGCCTCGTACAGCGGGCGCAGCGCGGAGTGCTCACCGTTCGGCCCGTCGGGCACGGCGGGCAGGAACGTCACCGGGCAGACGTCCTGGAGTCCGAGCAGGCTGTGGGCGACCGCGATGCGCAGACAGCCCGGACAGGACAGGGACAGATGGAGTCGGTAGCGGCGCGGAACGGCGTAGTGGCCGCTGCGCGCGTCGCAGCCGATCCGGCCCCGGAAGGCGGGGGCGGAGCGAGTCGTCGGAACGGCGTCGAGGGCATGGGCGGACATGTGTCTCCCCGGGGGTCGGTACGCGAAGGCGCGATGGTACGAAGGTGTGGAGGACCGCGGTGCCGAGAAATGGCAGCGAGTCGGGTTCAGCCCTGAAGGTCGGCCGCGCTGCAGACGCGCTGCAGGTCGATGTGGCGGCGGGAGGTGAGAAGGAGGGACTGCCGGCGTGTGCGAGGCACACGGCTCACTACCGGCTCCAGGCGTCCCATCGTTCCCTACCTGTTCACTAGGAAATACCCATCTGGAGTGTCGATCGGCCTTCGGCCCGCGTCAAGTGGGCGTCCACGGAGTGAGTCACGGGGCCCTTCGGAGGCCCCGGCCGCCTTCAGGTGCAGGGAGCGGCCCCGGTCCTCCCGGCCGAGCAACAGTTCGACCGCCCTGGTGAGGAATCCGGGCAGCACGACGCGGTCACGCCCCCTTAGCCTTCGGCGCCCTCGGACGGCTGCGGCGCGCGTGGGTGGCGTGCCGGTCGAGCTCGTAGGCGACCCGGATCAGCGGCACGTGTGTGAAGGCCTGGGGGAAGTTGCCGAGCTGGCGGCGCGCGACGGGGTCGTACTCCTCGGCGAGCAGTCCGACGTCGTTGCGCAGTGCCAGCAGCCGCTCGTACAGGGCGCGGGCCTCGTCCTCCCGGCCGATCATCCGCAGGGCGTCCGCGAGCCAGAACGAGCAGGCCAGGAAGGCGCCCTCGCCGCCACTGAGGCCGTCCGGGGAGGTGTCGGCGCCCGCCGAGTAGCGCAGTACGAGCCCGTCGACGAGGAGTTCCCGCTGTACGGCCTCGACGGTGCCGACCACCCGGGGGTCGTCCGGCGGCAGGAACCCGGTCTGCGGGATCAGCAGCAGCGCGGCGTCCAGCTCACGGGAGCCGTACGACTGGGTGAACGTGCCTCTCTCCGCGTCGAAACCCCGTTCGCAGACCTCGCGGTGGATACGGTCCCGGATACGGCGCCATTTTTCGGCCGGCCCGGCGCGGCCGTACTCCTCCGCGAGGCGCACCGACCGGTCGAAGGCGACCCAGCACATCACCTTGGAGTGCGTGTAGTGCAGTGGTGTGCCGCGTGTCTCCCACAATCCCTGGTCGGGCTCGGACCACACCTCCACCAGATGGTCGAGGAAGACGGCGTGCAGGTCGACCAGGTGACGCCGGGGCCTCAGTCCGCAGCCGATCGCCAGGTGGATGGCGTCGACGACCTCACCGATCACGTCGAGCTGCTGCTGCCCGGCGGCCGCGTTGCCGATCCGCACCGGCCGCGAGCCCTCGTAGCCGGCCAGCCAGTCGGCCTCCCACTCGGTCAGCCGCCGCTCCCCCGCGATCCCGTACATGATCTGCGTGTCCTCGGCCCGCCCCGCGACCGCCCGGGCCAGCCAGCCCCGCCAGGCATCCGCCTCGGCCGTGAACCCGCTGCGCAGCAGCGCCTCCAGCGTCATCCCGGCATCACGCAGCCAGCAGTAGCGGTAGTCCCAGTTCCGGACCCCTCCGATCTCCTCGGGCAGGGAGGTGGTGGGCGCGGCGACGATGCCGCCGGTCGGCTCGTACGTGAGGGCCTTGAGCGTGATCAGGGAGCGGGCGACGGCGTCACGGTAGGGCCCGTCGTACGTCAGCCTGCGCAGCCAGCGCCGCCAGTACGACTCCGTCGCGCGCAGCGCCTCGAAGGCGTCCACCGGCTGCGGTGCGGGCAGATGGGAGGGTTGCCAGGTCAGCACGAAGGGGATCTGTTCGCCGGCGGTGACCCGGAAGGCGGCGTGGTGGGCGGTGCCGTGCGCGGTGAGCCGGGCGGGGGTGCGCAGCCAGACCGACTCGGGCCCGGCGACGCCCGACAGCTGTCCGTCGACGCGCCGCATCCACGGCAGGATCCGGCCGTAGTCGAAGCGGATCCGCAGGTCCATGCGCATGTCGACGGTGCCGGACAGGCCCTCCACGACGCGTACGACGCAGGGGGCGTCGTCGCGGCGCGGCATGAAGTCGGTGACGAGGACCTGGCCGGTGGTCGTCTCCCACTCGGTCTCCAGGATCAGGGTGTCGTCCCGGTAGCGGCGGCGGGCGTAAGGGCCGTTCTCGTCGGCCGGGGCGATGCGCCAGCGGCCGTTGTCCTCGTCGCCGAGGAGGGCGGCGAAGCAGGCGGGTGAGTCGAAGCGGGGGAGGCAGAGCCAGTCGAGGCTGCCGTCCTTGCCGACGAGGGCTGCCGTCAGCAGATCGCCGATGAGGGCGTAGTCCTCGATGGCGGCGGGATGTCCTGGCATGGGGTCAGTTTCGGGGTGGGTGGGGGTGGAGGCATGTCGGGTGGGGCGTTCGAGTTGCGGAGAGATCGGGGCCCGGACGCAGAGCAGGCGTAGAGGGCGACCAGCTTGTCGACGTCGGCGTCTGTCACCAGGAGCAGGGCGAGGGCGACGAGGAAGAGGGTGATGATGCCGTTGGAAAAGGCAGCCGGCAGACGCGCCGGGTGAGCTGTCGGCAGGAAGCAGTGCTTGGCCCGACGCGCGTCCTCGCAGTCCTGGCCCAGGTGTCGGGGTATTCCGACTCTCAGCGCCATGTGACATAGTACTGCGGTGACCCAGCGGCTGACCTGCGACGTCGTGGTAGTCGGAGCCGGAATGACCGGCGCGGCCTGTGCTCTGTACGCGGCCCGGGCGGGGCTGAGCGTGACCGTGGTGGACCGTGGCCCGGTGGCCGGCGGGACGACCGGGGCCGGGGAGGGCAATCTCCTGGTCTCCGACAAGGAACCGGGTCCGGAGCTGGAACTCGCCCTGCTGTCCCTCCGTCTGTGGGCCGACCTGGCCGCCGAGCCGGGCCGGGACACGGAGTCGGGTCTGGGCACCGCGTTCGAGTACGAGCCGAAGGGCGGGCTCGTCGTCGCCTCCGCCGCCGAGGGGCTCGCCGCGCTGGAGGAGTTCGCCGCAGGTCAGCGTGCGGCCGGAGTCGAGGCGCAACCCGTGTCCGGTCACCAACTCCACGCTCTGGAACCGTACTTGGCGCCGGGACTCGCGGGTGGCGTGCACTACCCGCAGGACGCCCAGGTCATGCCCACCCTGGCCGCCGCCCATCTCGTACGGGCCTCCGGCGCCCGGCTACTCACCGGGCGGACCGTGACCGAGGTGCTGCGCCGTACCGCGGACGGTTCCGTGTACGGGGTGCGGACGGACCGGGGCGACATCCACGCCCCGGCCGTCGTGAACGCCGCCGGGACCTGGGGCGGCGATGTGGCCACGCTCGCCGGCGTGCGCCTGCCCGTCCTCCCCCGCCGGGGTTTCGTCCTCGTCACCGAGCCACTGCCGCGCATGGTGCGGCACAAGGTGTACGCCGCCGACTACGTGGCCGACGTGGCCAGCGACTCGGCGGCGCTCCAGACCTCCCCGGTCGTCGAGGGCACGGCCGCCGGGCCGGTGCTGATCGGCGCGAGCCGCGAACGAGTCGGTTTCGACCGGTCGTTCTCCCTCCCGGTGGTACGGGCGCTGGCAGCGGGCGCGACCCGGCTGTTCCCCTTCCTGGAGCGGGTGCGTGCAATGCGCACGTACCTCGGGTTCCGCCCGTATCTGCCCGATCATCTGCCCGCGATCGGTCCCGACCCCCGGGCGCCGGGACTGTTCCACGCCTGCGGTCACGAGGGCGCTGGGATCGGGCTCGCCACCGGCACCGGGCTGCTCATCGCCCAGGTGCTCGGGGGCACGAAGCCCGATCTGAGCCTGGCGCCGTTCCGCCCGGAGCGGTTCGACGAGTACGGGTACGAGCACGAGTACGAGGGGGATGCGACGTGAACCCGATGGAGCTGGCGGAGGCGGATCCCGGCCCGGCCTTCACCGTCACTCTCGACGGCCGTGACCTGTCGGCCCTGCCCGGTCAGACGGTCGCTGCGGCGCTCTGGTCCGCCGGCGTGAGGTCCTGGCGCACCACCCGGGGCGAGGGCCGCCCGCGTGGGGTCTTCTGCGGTATCGGCGTCTGCTTCGACTGTCTGGTGACCGTCAACGACCGTCCCAATCAACGGGCTTGTCTAGTCACCGTCCGGCCCGGCGACGTCATCGACACCCAGGACGGAACCGGCCATGAGCGCTGAACAGCCCCACCTCGCCGTGATCGGCGCGGGACCGGCGGGCCTCGCCGCGGCGCTGGCGGCGGCCGGGCGGGGCGTGCACGTCACGTTGGTCGATTCCGCCGACGCCGTCGGAGGCCAGTTCTACCGGCAGCCCACGGCCGCACTCCGGGCCCGGCGCCCCAAGGCACTGCACCACCAGTGGCGGACCTGGCGGCGGATCGGCGAGGCTCTCGACCGCCACCTCGCTGCCGGCCACATCACCCATCTGCCGGAGCACCACGCGTGGTGCGTGGAGAAGCATCCCGACCGACGACGTGACCAGCGCCCTGATCGGCAGCCGAACCCGCAGCCTCCCAGACGCTTCACCGTCCACGCCCTGCTCGGCCCCGAGCAGGAGACCCCGGTCGCCGTGCCCGCCGACGCCGTGCTCCTCGCCACCGGCGGCTATGAGAACGTGCTTCCCTTCCCCGGCTGGACCCTGCCCGGTGTCGTCACCGCCGGGGGTGCGCAGGCCATGCTGAAGGGCGCGCTCGTCGTACCCGGCCGTGCGGCGGTCGTCGCCGGGACGGGTCCGCTGCTGCTGCCGGTGGCGACGGGGCTCGCCGCGGCGGGCGTGTCGGTGGCCGCGCTGGTGGAGTCGGCGGACCCCAAGGCGTTCGTACGGCGTGCCGGGCGGCTCGCGCGGAGGCCCGACAAGCTGGTCGAGGGCGCCGGATTCGCTGCGGAGCTCCTGCGCCGCAGGGTGCGCACTCTCGTGCGGCACACCGTGGTCGAGGCGCACGGCGTCGACCGGCTGGAGGCCGTGACCGTCGCCGCAATCGATGCCCAGGGGCGTGTCCGGCCCGGCACCGAGCGGCGCATCCCCTGCGACACGCTCGCCGTGGGGCACGGCATGCTGCCGCACACCGATCTCGCCGAGTCCCTCGGCTGCCGGATCGACGGCGTGCATGTCTACGTCGACGACGAGCAACGCACCGATGTGCCGGGTGTGTGGGCGGCGGGCGAGACCACCGGCATCGGTGGAGCGGCCCTCTCCCTCGCCGAGGGGCACATCGCCGGACGCTCGGCGACCGCCCGGCTCCGGGGCCGAGAACCTGATTCTCACGCATGGGCGGCGGCAGCCAAGTCCCGTGGCGCGCTGAGGGAGTTCTTCGCCGCGCTCAGCGCCGTGTACGCGCCGCCCGCCCACTGGGCCGAGCGGGTCACCGACGACACCGTGGTCTGCCGCTGCGAGGAGGTTACCGCCGGGTCGGTCCGTGAGGCCGTCGGAGAACTGGGCGCCGGCGACCTGCGGACCGTGAAGCTGCTCACCCGTGCCGGGATGGGCTGGTGCCAGGGGCGGATGTGCGGGGCCGCGGTCGCGGGGATCACCGGGTGCCGGGAGGGCGCGGCCCGACGGCTGTTGGCGCGCCCGGTGCCGCTCGGCGTCCTGGCCCGGGCCGGGGATGCCGAGGACCCGGAGGACACACCCGCCGGGTGACTCCATCGCACACATCGCGAGCTGGCCGCCGTACGACAACCGTCAGTGTCGTGTCACACCCCATCGAAGAGAGGGAAACGCTCATGACCACCGCTGAGAACCGCCCTTGGCGCGGCGTCCTCGTCGCCACCGCGCTCCCCCTGCGCGACGACCTGTCCGTCGACTACGACAAGTACGCCGAGCACTGCGTCTGGCTGGTCGAGAACGGATGCGACGGTGTCGTACCGAACGGGTCGCTCGGCGAGTACCAGGTGCTGACGCCCGAGGAGCGGACCAAGGTCGTCGAGACGGCCGTCGCCGCGATCGGCGGGGCGCGGGTGATGCCGGGGGTCGCCGCGTACGGGTCCGCCGAGTCCCGGCGCTGGGCCGAGCAGGCGCGTGACGCGGGCTGCGCGTCGGTGATGCTGCTGCCGCCCAACGCCTACCGCGCCGACGAGCGGTCCGTGCTCGCCCACTACGCGGAGGTCGCGCGAGCGGGCCTCCCGGTCGTGGCGTACAACAACCCCATCGACACCAAGGTCGATCTCGTCCCCGAACTCCTCGCCAGGCTGCACGGCGAGGGATACATCCAGGGCGTGAAGGAGTTCTCCGGCGATGTCCGCCGCGCCTATCGTCTGGCCGAACTCGCTCCGGAACTCGACCTGTTGATCGGCGCCGACGACGTCCTGCTGGAGCTGGCGCTCGCGGGCGCCAAAGGCTGGGTGGCCGGCTATCCGAACGCGCTGCCCGCCGCGAGCGTGGAGCTGTACCACGCGGCGGTGGACGGCGACCTCGCGACGGCCAAGTCGCTCTACACACAACTGCATCCGCTGCTGCGCTGGGACTCCCAGGTCGAGTTCGTGCAGGCCATCAAGTTGTCCATGGACATCGTGGGCCGGCACGGGGGACGCTGCCGTCCGCCCCGGGTTCCGCTGCTGCCGGAGCAGGAGGCAACGATCCGCTCCGCCACCGAGAAGGCCGTTGCCGCAGGGCTCGTCTAGGGAGGCCGAACACATGCGCAGCAAGCTCGTCCTGCACGCCGTCGACTCGCACACCGAGGGCATGCCCACCCGGGTGGTCACCGGCGGGATCGGCACGATCCCGGGCGCGACCATGAACGAACGACGGCTGTGGTTCCGTGAACACCGCGACGACATCAAGCAGTTGCTGATGAACGAGCCGCGCGGCCACGCGGCGATGAGCGGCGCGATCCTGCAGCCGCCCACGCGCCCCGACTGCGATTACGGCGTTCTCTACATCGAGGTATCCGGCTATCTGCCCATGTGCGGCCACGGCACGATCGGGGTCGCGACCGTGCTCGTGGAGACCGGCATGGTGGAGGTGGTCGAGCCGGTCACCACCATCCGCCTCGACACCCCGGCGGGTCTCGTCGTGGCCGAGGTGGCGGTGGAGGACGGCGCGGCGAAGGCGGTCACGCTGCAGAACGTGCCGTCGTTCTCGGTCGGCCTCGACCGAAAGGCCACGCTTGCCGACGGGCGGACGGTGACCTACGACCTGGCGTACGGCGGCAACTTCTACGCCATCCTGCCGCTGGAACAGTTCGGGCTGCCTTTCGACCGCGCCCGCAAGAACGACATTCTCGCGGCCGGCCTCGCCCTCATCGACGCCATCAACGCGGAGGGGGAGCCGGTCCACCCCGAGGACCCGTCGATCCACGGCGTGCATCACGTCCACCTCTACGCGCCCGGCGCCACCGCCCGGCACTCACGGCACGCCATGGCCATCCACCCGGGCTGGTTCGACCGCTCGCCCTGCGGTACGGGCACCAGCGCACGCATGGCTCAGCTGCACGCGCGTGGTGAACTCCCGCTGCACACCGAGTTCGTGAACGAGTCCTTCATCGGCACACAGTTCACCGGCCGACTGCTGGGCACCACCGAGGTGGCCGGCGTCCCGGCCGTCCTGCCCAGCTTCACCGGCCGCGCCTGGATCACGGGCACCGCCCAGTATCTCCTCGACCCGACCGACCCGTTCCCGTCCGGATTCGTCCTCTAGGATTCCGGGACTCCAGTGCCTTCAAGACCGCCGGATCGCCAGCACCGCCAGCACCGCCAGCACCGCCAGCACCGCCAGGACCGCCAGGACCGCCAGGACCGCCAGGACCGCCAGGACCGCCAGGACCGCCAGGAGACCGTATGACCCCCGTGGCCCCGCAGCGCGTCGGCGTCCCGTCCGCCGGCACTCCCACAGACCAGGCGGCCCCCGCCCTGCCGGTGCTCGGCGGGAAGAAGAGCAGCTACCGCGAGCGGGTCGCCGACGCGTTGCGGGCCGCGCTGATCGCCGGTGAGCTGCGGCCGGGAGAGGTGTACTCGGCGCCCGCGCTCGCCGGACGCTTCGGCGTCTCCGCGACACCGGTGCGCGAGGCCATGCTCGACCTGGTCAAGGAGGGCCTGGTCGACACGGTGCCCAACAAGGGCTTCCGGGTCACGGCCGTCACCGAGAAGCAGCTCGACGAGTACACCCACATCCGCTCGCTGGTCGAGATCCCGACCACCGTGTCCCTGGCCGCCACGGCCGACCCGGTCTCCCTGGAGGCGCTGCGCCCGGCCGCCCGGGAGATCGTGTCCGCCGCGGCGGCCGGTGACCTCATCGCATACGTCGAGGCCGACACCCGCTTCCATCTCGGCCTGCTCGCCCTGGCCGGCAACGCCCATCTGGTCGAGGTCGTCGGCGACCTGCGGGGGCGTTCCCGGCTGTACGGTCTGACCGCTCTCCTCGAAGGGGGCCGTCTGCTCGCCTCCGCGCAGGAGCATCTGGAGATTCTGGAAACCCTGTTGTCCCGGGACGAGAACGCCGTTCGCGAAGTGATGAGCCGTCACCTCGGGCATGTCCGGGGACAGTGGGCGGCTCGCGAGTGACCACCGTGCCGGGCCCCCGGCCTCTACGCATCACGAGGGAGCAGGAATACACCCGCCCGGGTGCGGGGCAGAGGTGTGGGGAGTGGCACACGCGGAGCAGGTGACGTTGAAAGTATGATCGGCCAATGTCTGACATGACCGAAACCACGCCAGGCTGGCTGAGTCCTGACGACCTCGAGCAGGCGCGCGCCCGCATGCCGATCCTGTACGTCGAAGCCGTACCCGTACGGGTCGACGACAGCGGCGAAGTGACGAGCATCGGGCTGCTGTTGCGCATGGGGCCGGAGGGAACGGTCAGTCGCACGCTGGTCTCCGGCCGGGTGATGCACCACGAACGGGTCCGCGACGCCCTCCTGCGCCATTTGGAGAAGGACCTCGGTCCGGTGGCACTCCCCCGTGTCCCGGCCGCCCTCCAGCCCTTCACCGTGGCCGAGTACTTCCCCACGCTGGGGACCACGCCGTTCCACGACCCCCGGCAGCACGCGGTGTCGCTCGCCTACATCGTGCCGGTGACCGGGGACTGCCGCCCCCGGCAGGACGCGCTCGACCTGGTCTGGTTCAGCCCCCAGGAGGCGGCGTCGCCGCTGGTCCAGAGCGACATGCCGGGCGGCCAGGGCGTCCTACTGAAGCAGGCCCTCGCCCACGTCGGCTGCCTGACCTGATCCGGGTCGGCTCCGTCGGGGCCGAGTTCGCCCGTGATCCCCTCGCCGATCGGCGGCCACCGCACCGAGTGCCGGTGCGCCGCCGGTCCGCAGCCTCGAGGCAGCCGTCGGCACAGGCGGAAGTGCCGCCGGAGGTGAGGCGTCGGTCTCTTTCTTCGCTCTCTTGCCCAACCCGCCTGCCAACGGGCCTGGCCATGTCCCATGATGAGCGGGCCATGCACCAGCCGATCACGACCCTGAGCGCGCCGCTGCCCGTCCTCCGGGCCGTGGTGTTCGCCGTCGTCGGCACGGTGCTGGGCGCGAGCGCACATCTGCTGCTCGCCGAGGGGCCCGTGCCGTGGGCGAAGGGCGCGGTCGCGACGGCCGCGCTGTTCGGACTGGGACTGGTCGGCACGCGCCGCCCCCGCAGTCTCGCCACGGTGGCCGTCGGCAGTGTCGCGGCGCAGTCCGGCCTGCATCTGTGGCTGACGCTGACGACGCACGCCCGGCACGCGGTGGTCACCACGGCCGCCGGGGCCGGTCATCAAGGTGGTCACGGCGGGCACACCCATGACCTCCACGCGGCCTGGTACGAGCGGCTCCACGGCTCCGCCGCCATGTCGGCGGCGCACGCGCTGGTCGCCGTACTCGTCGCCGTCCTGCTGCATCGCGCGGACGCGGCGTGCTGGACGCTGACTCGCGGTGCGACGGCGGCGCTCGACACGGTGCGGGCGCACCTGGCCGCCGTCCGGGCCCTGGTCGCGGGGCGGCCACCGGCACCCCAGGGCATACGTCTGCCGGTGCTCGTCTTCGCCGAGGGCGAGCGGCCGCCGGGTATGAGCCCGGTGCTCGCGTACGCGGTGGTGCGGCGGGGCCCTCCGTCGACGAGGCCTGCTCTCGTCAACTGACCCCGCCGAGGTGCCTGTTCGGCCGTCCGCCGAGTCCTCCTCCGCACTCGGCACGAAACCGGACGGCCACCCCGCCACCCCTCATACTCGGAGACACCCATGTCCCGCATCACCCTGCCCCGCACCGCCCGCCGCCTGACCGTCGCGACGGCGGTCGCGGCAACCGCCGTACTGCTCACCGCTGTTCCGGCCGCAGCCCATGTGGAGGTGGAGGCCGACAACGCCCAGGCCCTGGCGCAGAACGTCGCTCTCACCTTCACCGCCGAGTCGGAGTCCGGCTCGGCCGGGATCACAGAGGTGCGCGTGATCCTTCCCAAGGGCATCGCGCCCACTGACGTGACGTACGCGGGCGGCCCCAAGGGCTGGAAGTTCGCGGCCACCGACGACGGGTACACCGTCAAGGGTTCGGCGCTGAAGGTCGGCGAGAACGCCGAACACTCCGTCACCGTACGGCAGTTGCCCGACGCGAAGGAGCTGGCGTTCAAGACGTTGCAGACGTACGGCGACGGCAAGATCGACCGCTGGATCGAACTGGAGGACGCCGACAGCGAGAGCGAGGGCGACGACCACGGGCACGGCAACGAGGCCCCGGTGCTGGAGCTGAAGGCCGCCGCGCCGGGCGCCAAGGCGGTCAGCCCGTCGCCCAGCGGCTCCCCCAGCGAGTCCGTGTCCCCGTCACCGACGTCCGAGGAGAGCTCCGCCCCGGCCAGCCGTGAGCCTGAGGCCGCCGACGCCCAGAAGGAGGACGACGGCGGGCTGTCCGGCGCCGCCTGGGCCGGCATCGTCGCCGCGATCCTCATCGCGGTGACGGCCGCGGTCCTCGTCGTACGCCGCCGGGGCGGTGCCCAGCAGTAGCCGGGGACTGTGTCCCAGGGGCCCTCGCGTCCGGAGCGGTTCGGGTGCGGGGGCCCTCGCATGCCCGACGGCTCGGGCCCACCCGAACATGATCGAATACGCTGCGGCTCGGGGTACCCCGCCTGGGCGACGCCACCGCCTTCGTCATCGTCGCAGGGCAAGCTCCAAGAGCAAGCCATGGAAGCAAGTCACAGCAGCAAGTCGTAGAAGAAGGACACCGCATGAGCAAGCGCTCCCGCCGCGCCGTCACTCCCGCTCCGTCCACGGGGGCGGCGGCGCGGTGCACGATCACCGTGTGCCGGGGCTGCTGTTGCGGCACCCCCAAGATCCCGGGCTTCGACCACGCCGCGCAGTTGCGGGGCCTGCGCGAGGCGCTCGATGGCACCGCGACCGTCCGGGTCACGGACTGCCTGGACGCCTGCGAACACGCGAACGTCGTGGTCGTACAGCCCTCGCCGGAAGGCCGCGTGGCGGGTGGCCGACCGGTGTGGCTCGGCCTGGTCAACGACCACGACGCCACCGCCGACATAGCGACCTGGGTGGAGGAGGGCGGCCCCGGCCTCGCCGACCCGCCCGGCGTCCTGGACCTGTACGGGTTCACTCCGTCCCGTCGGGTGCGGGGACAGGTCGACGGCTGAGGCCCGCGGAGCACTTCGGAGGGCTGGTCCGAGGATGCTGTCGGACCCGGGGAGAATCACGCTCTCCGGACCCAACAGCTCCTGATTCACTCGGCTCGTCGAGCCGAACCGTCACAGACCGTCGCGAACCATCGCCTCGACGATCCGGACGTGGCGGTCGGCCGCCGTGTTCGAGAACTCGTTGTCGTAGTTCAGGCCGTACGGCCAGAAGTGTCCGCCGCCGGCGGACAGCTTGGCGCTCGAACCGTCGAACTGCCTGACGAGCGCCGTGGCCTGAGCGCCCTGCCAGGTGCCGCCGGTGGTGAGGGAGGACCAGCGGGAGCTGGTGCCCACGCCGATGGTGTGGGCGATCTCGTGCAGCGCGGTCCGCTCGTTCATGTAGTTGCGGTTGCCGAAGCGGATGGTTCCGCTGCTGCTGCCGTCAGCCGTGGGCACACCGGGGTCGTAGCGGACCGTGATGCTCTTGCCGAGGTCGCTGACGTTGTTGTAGCGGGTCACCGCGGCGTTCATGGCCTTGGTGATGAGGTCGTAGGCCGTCAACTGGTCCTGGGTGGGGTTGCTCGCCCGCTGGAGACTCCAGGTGATGGTCGCCGCCGCCGCGCGCTGCTGGGGTGCGGGTACGTCCTGGGGTGCGGCCTGCGCGATGCCGGGGGCGGCCAGCAGAGCGGCGGTCAGGGCGGCCACGGCCAGCTTGTTGCGCCGGGGTGTGAGGGTACGGCCGATGGACTCCGGAGCCTGTCGTGAACTCATCGAGATGTTCTCCTGTGGGGGGTGGGGTGAGCCGTCGGTGAGGGGGGTGACGGCTCGGTGGATCAAGGTTCTACTGTGCGGTTCGACGTCCGGGGGCACATGAAGATTGCATCAAGGAAGCGCCACACGAACCCAGTTCATCCACCGGTTCATCCGCCGGTTCTTCCAACGCCCGCTCCGGCCCGCACGAGAGCGGGAACGTCGGCCGGGGCGTCCAGCGTGTACGCGTAGTAGGTGCGCGGCTCGACCACGGTGCCGTTGGTCTCGCACGCGCCGGACCCGTTGAACACGTTGTTCCGCTGCAGCAGGCGGCCCGGTCCCGACTCGTCGTACCCGCTCGCGGAGTAGCAGGGGTGAGGGGCGTTCTCGAAGTAGTTCCCTTCGACCAGCACCCCCGCGTTCATGGTCGACGCGACGCCGTAAATGGCGTTCCCCTTGTAGTAGTTGTTGTAGACGTGCACGGGCTCACCGAACCGTACGCGCGGATGGCGCTGCCGGGAGCCGTCGAAGAAGTTGTGGTGGATGGAGACCTTCAGCTTCCCGGTGTCCTGGCCGGAGTTGCTGTCGGAGTGACCGAGAAGCATGCTCTTGTCGGTCTTGTTGAACCAGTTCCAGGAGACGGTGACGTACTGGGAGCCGCGGACGATGTCGACCGCGCCGTCGACCGGCGCGACGAACTCGTTGTGGTCGATCCAGATGTGGTGCGACTCCTGGCCTACGTTGACGGCGTCGTCCTCCGCATTGGTGAACCGGATGTTCCGCACGATGACGTTGTAGGAACGGTAGAAGTCCAGGCCGCCGCCGTTGATGACCCCCGAGGAACCGACCCCGATGATCGTCTTGTTGGGGCGTACGCCCTGCTTGCTGGTGATGTCGATGGTGCCCTGGACCCGGATGACCAGCGGACCCGTGGTGTCGATGTATTCCAGGAACTGCTCGGTCGTCGTGGCGGTGACGGTCGGGCCCGCCACTCCGCCGGTGGTGCCGTTCTGACCGAGCGCATTGACCGCGGCGAAGCCGGAGGGGGACGTTTCCGCGAGCGGCACCGGCGCCGGGGTCTGCGCGGTGGCGCTTCCTCCGGCCGGGATCGCCGTCGTGCCGAGCAGCAGGGCGAGTAAGAGAGCCCTCATGCGGTTCCTCCTGGGTGCGTGGTGCCCTCAACGAAGAACTGACAGAAAGCGCTTTCCGGATTTCCTGGATGCTAAGGGGGCGCCTTGAACATGTCAACGACTCCGGTTACTTGACGTGTTCACTTCTGTCATCAAGCATGCCCTGAGCCCGATTCCTTCTGATCGCTTCTGTTGACCTGTGTGTCTCGCCTCTTGTCTCGCCCTTTGTCTCGCCTCTGTGTTGTGGAAGGGAGTGCCGTGTCTCAACGGCATCGCATCGTCCGGGTATTGGCGTCGGCGGTTCCCCTGATGCTCGGCGCGGGTCTGGTGACCGCACCCGCGGCAACCGCCGACTCGGCTGCGCCGAACAGCGCTGTCACCGTGCGGATCGACCCGTCCTACCAGCAGCAGGAGTTCGAGGGCTGGGGGACGAGCCTCGTCTGGTTCGCCAACGCCACGGGCGGCTATCCGGAGCCCATCCGAAGAAAGCTCGTCGACATGCTGTTCGGCGAGGACGGACTCGACCTCAACATCGCGCGCTACAACATCGGTGGCGGCAACGCCCCGGACGTCCGCAAGGACTACATGAAGGCCGGCGCGACCATGGAGGGCTTCTGGAAGGCCCCGGCGGGAACCACCCGGAAGGACACGGACTGGTGGGACCCGAACAACCCCGAACACTGGGACTGGGACGCCGACGCCGGCCAGCGCTGGTGGGTGGACCAGATCAAGGACAAGGTCACCACCTGGGAGGCGTTCAGTAATTCGCCGCCCTGGTTCCAGACCGTCAGCGGCTATGTCTCCGGCGGCTTCGACTCCACCACGGACCAGATCCGTACGGACCGGGTCGACGACTTCGCGACCTATCTGGTGCGGGTGACCGAGGAGTTGGAGCAGGCGCACGGCATCGACTTCGACACCATCGATCCGCTGAACGAGCCCAACACCAACTACTGGGGCACTCAGCTGGGAGCCGACGGCCAGCCCACGGGAGGCCGCCAGGAGGGCGCGCACGCCGGACCGGGGCTTCAGCAGAAGGTCATTCTCGCTCTCGACAAGGCGCTCGACGGGGCGAAGACCGACGCCGCGATCTCGGCGATGGACGAGACCAACCCCAGCATCTTCACCCAGAACTGGAACGCCTACGGCACCGACGCCCGGGAAGCCGTCGACCAGCTCAACGTGCACACCTACGGCACGGGCATGCGCACCAGCGCCCGTGACATCGCCAAGGGCGCCGACCGGAAGCTGTGGATGAGCGAGGTCGAGGGCACCTGGGGCACGGGCACGGACTTCACCAGCATGGAGCCGGGCCTCGGTATCGCCACCCGGATGGCCGACGACATGCGTGAACTGGAGCCCTCCGCCTGGGTGTTCTGGCAGCCCATCGAGGACTCCATCCCGCAGGCCGCAGCCGGCAAGAACTGGGGCAGCATCCACGTCCCGTTCAACTGCACGGCCGACGACACCCTGGAGACCTGCCCGGTCAAGGCCAACTCGAAGTTCCACACCATCCGGAACTTCACCCACTACATCCGCCCCGGCGACCACTTCGTGAAGGTCGACGACTCCTCCAGCGTCGCCGCCGTGAAGAAGTCCGGCCGCGCCGCGACCGTGGTGCACATCAACAGCGGTACGACAGGCCGCTCGGTGACCCTCGACCTGTCGCGCTTCGGCAAGGTCGCGCGGGGAGCCACCGTGACACCTGTGGTGACCAGCGCGGACGGCGCGCTCGTACGAGGCACTCCGGTCCGGGTGTCCGACCGTACGGCCACGCTCGACGTCCCCGCGAAGTCGGTCACGACCTTCCTCGTGGACGGCGTCAGCGGTGTCGCCGAGAACGCCGCTCTCGTGCAGCCGGATCACGTCTACCGACTCCAGGGCACCCAGAGCGGCAAGTCCCTCACCCCGTCGGACGACGGCAACGGCGTTCTCATCCGCACGACCGACGCGGACCGCGCCCAACAACTCTGGTCCGTACGGCAGTTGACGTCCGGCACGGGCCACCGCGCGCGTTACGCCGTCACGAACGCAAGCTCCGGCAAGCGGCTCGCGGTGCGGGACAACCAGGCGGTCCTGGAGGAACAGCCGGACGACGGCGAGATCCCCGCTGCCGCCCAGTGGATCATGTCGACGACCGGCGACGGCACCTGGACCTTCGTCAACGCCGCCACCGGCCGCCTGCTCGACGTCACCGGGCAGTCCTCGGCGGACGGCGCCAAGGTGTCGACGTACACCCCGACCTCGGCGGCGAACCAGCGCTGGTCGGTGACCGACGAGACGGTGCTGCGCACGGAGCGGGCCGAGGCGTTCACGGTTCCCGGGCTGGCGCCGAAGCTGCCGGAGACGGTGACTCCGGTGTACCGGGACGGCGCCCGGGGCGCGCTCCCCGTGGAGTGGGATCTGCCGTCGGACCGTAGGTGGAGCAAGCCCGGGACGGTACGCGTGCGGGGCGAGGCGACCGATCCGCTCGGCCGGAAGATCCGCGCGAAGGCGGTCGTCACCGTCGACACGATCGCCTCGACCTTGTCGGGCCGCGCCAAGACCTACGCCGGTGGGAAGCCCGAGCTGCCGACGACGGTCGTGGGCGTGGGTACGCACGGAGGGCGGGCCGACCTGCCGGTGACCTGGGACCCGGCGCCGGGCGGGGCGTTCGGCTCGACCGGGGTCGTGACCCTCCGGGGCACCGCACGCATCGTCGACGGCAGCACGACCGACGCGACGGTACGTGTCCAGGTAACCGAACCCGCGGAGGCCAACATCGCGCCGGACACAGATGTGTCGGTCGCGGCCACGTTCACCGAGAGCGGCTACTCCGCCGAGCGGCTGCGCAACGGCAACATCTCCGAGAAGGCCTGGTCCAACTGGAAGTCGGGGACCAAGAACCCCTCCGACACCATCACCTTCGCCTTGCCGAAGGCACGCGACCTGAACCGGGTCGTCGCGCACTTCCACCGGGACGGGACCAACACCTCCTTCCCCGAGAGCCTCAAGGCACAGGTCCGGACGGCCGACGACGGTACGTGGGTCGACGCGAGCGACTCCGTCGCGGTCGGGACCGAGGGCACACCGGTGGTCGACATCCCGCTCAAGGCGGCCAAGGCGGGGCCGGTGACCGGGGTTCGGGTGGTCATGACCGCACGGCAGGGCGGCTACATCACCATGAGTGAGATCGAGGTTCTCGCGAGGGTTCCCGGCGTCTCCTCGGACGCAGCCGCCACGTCCGTCGAGGTGGCGGGGAAGCCGATCGCCTCGTTCGATCCCGACACGACCACGTACCGGGTCGTCACCTCCGACCCAAGGCGCGCCCCGGTCACGGCGACGGCACGCGACCCGTACGCGACCGTCGCGGTCGAAAGGACGACCGAGAACGGCCGGACGACGGCCGTCGTCACGGTGACCGGAGAGGACGGTTCTCAGACCCGGAAGTACCGGATCGTCCTCGTACGGCGCTGAACATCCGCACGCCGGGTGGCCTGCCTCGCAGGCCACCCGGCGTGCTCCCCTCTCAGCTCCTCAGGTTCGCCCGTACCGCCGCGGCGACGACGGCGTCCCTCTCGGCCCGGGTGAACCGCGCTTCGGCGAGCCAGGTGTCGGCAAGGGTCCGCACCGCCTGTACGAAGCGCCCTGAGGTCGTGAAGGGCGCCTGGTCCCAGAGCACGTCGAGGAAGGTCAGACCGTCGTTCCGGGCCCGGTTGGGTACGCCCGAGTCGGCCGTGCCGAAGACGACGACGGGTTCCGCGCGCCTGAAGTAGGCGTGGTACGGGGCGTCGTCCCCGAGGTGGAACGGGGCGAGGGTCAGGCCGTGCGTGGTGAAGTGCAGCGGCCTCCCCTCGGCTTTGATCACGTCGGCGAGATCGCCGCGGAGAGTGAAGCTCTTGTAGAAGGAGAAGGAACGGAACCCCTGCTCCTGACTCCGCGCGACCAGCAGCACCGGACCGTAGAACACCGACTGGACGGTGGGATCGTCCAACGCCCTTTCGACACGCAGCCGGTAGGGGGCGGAGACCGTGACACGGTCACCGCGCCGCCAGTCCCTGCTGAGGGTGAGATAGCTGCCCGGCACCGCCGCGGCCGGCTGCCGAACCCCGTTGACCGTGACGGTGAAGCCCGCTGTCGCCCAGGACGGCACCCGAAGCCTGAGATCGAGCCTGCCGCCGCCCTCGCGGAAGGTCAGGGTGCGAACGCCCTCGGCCGGGTAGTCGCTCGTCTGCTCGACGACGAGTCCGCGCTCCGGCCAGCGCAGGGTCGAGGCGAGGTACAGGTTGACGTACAGCGCGTCGCCGTCGGTCGAGCGGAAGTAGACGGAGTCCTGGTACTTGGTGTGGTTCTCCATGCCGGTGCCGCCGCAGCATGTGCCGGTGTTGCCGTAGTCGCGCACGACCCCCGGGCCCATGCCGACGAAGTACGTGACCTCGGGGCTGTCCGTGCTGCGGGCATCCCTGCGGGAGGCGAGAATGTGGTTCGTCAGGCCCCGCTCGTAGTAGTCCATATAGGCGGCGTCCGGCTCGTGGAAGAACAACTGCCGACTCAGCTTGAGCATGTTGTATGTCGCACAGGTCTCGGCGTTCTTGTCGTCCAGGGTCGCCGCGACGGCACCCCGGGCCCGGAACATCTCGCCCTGGCCCGTACCTCCCAGGCTGTACGTGCGGGGGCCTACGACCATCCCCCAGAAGTTGCGCGCCGCGACGTCGTACTGCTCCTCCCCCGTCTGGTCGAAGACCCGCAGATAGCCGGTGAACTGGGGAATGTGCTGGTTGGCATGGCGGCCCTCCAGAATGTCCCGGTCCTCGGCGCAGGCGGCCAGCAGCGCCGTGTTGTCGAAGCAGCGGGCGGCGGCCAGGTGTTCGGCCCGGCCGGTGAGTGCGTACAGGTCGGCCATCACCTCGTTCATGCCGCCGTACTCACCGGCGATGTAGATCGACCACATGCGCTCCAGTTGCGCCTTCGGCAGTCGGCCGAGCCTGCTGTGCACCCAGTCGCCCATCTTGGCGGCGATGGTCAGGGCCTGAGCGTTTCCGCCGAGGGTGTGCGCGTCTAACAGACCCCGCAAGATCTTGTGGCAGGTGTAGTAGGGCGCCCAGATGGTGGGGTACGTGGTGTAGTTCTCCAGGAGGACGAACTGCGTTTCCGGGTACGCCGCCAGATATCCGGGGTGGCTGGGTCTCGGCGAGCCGTGCTCCGCCAGGGCCTGCTGGCACTCGCCCAGGGCACCGACCAGGTAGTCGAGCTTGGTCTTGAGCGCGGGCTCCTTCGTGTCTGCGTAGGCCTGGGCGACGAGGGTGAGGAAGTGGCCGCCGAAGTGTCCGCGCAGGTTGCCGTCGGAGGTCTCCCAGCCGCCGGGCGGCCGGGCGCCTCGGGTGTCGAGACCGGCGTTGGCGCGGAAGACGGCGAGGATGCGGTCGGCCGGGTAGGACCGGGCGTACTCGAGCATCAGGTCGCGCTTGCGGCGGAAGACGCCGTCGCCGAGGGTCACTTGGTCGAGTGGGAAGGGGCGTACCGACCAGGTGGCCGGGACGGGTATCGGGCCTGCGGCGGCCCGGGGGGCGGCGTGAGCCGCCGGGCCGGCCTCTGCAACCTGGGTGGCCCCTGCGGCTTGGGTGGCTTGGGTGACTCGTGCGGCCTGAGCGATCGACGGGGCCGCGTACGTCAGGGGCGCGGCGGCCGCGGTTCCGGCTGCGAGCGTCAGCAGACGGCGCCGGGTGGGGGGTTGGGACATGCTGCTCGGACTCCGTTCGTGAGTCGTCGGCGGGCGTGGGCGGTGGAGCGGGGCGGTGCCCTGCGTGAGAAGCGCGCTCTCAGGTGGGGGTGGTGAAGCGGCTGACGCGGGGGCGTCATGTGGGAGCGGCGGTCACCGTGACAGTCGCCGTGGCGCGGTGGGAGGTGCCCGTCACGGTTCCCCTCACTTCGAAGGTCCCCGGGCCGGCGTACTGGTCGGGGTCCACCGGGTCCCAGGTCACGCGGAGCCCGCTGTCCTTGGAGCCGTCGTTGTAGGTGGCGACGACGGTCGCGGGGAGTGCGGGTGCCCGTCCGGCCCGGGTGGTGAGGCGTTCCTCGGCGAGGCTGGTGATCTCGACCGCGTCGGTCTGCCGTACCCATACGGTCGCGGTGACGGGCCGCGCGGTGCGGTCGGCGATTCCGGTGATCCGTACGCTGGTGCCGCCCTCGGCGACCTGCTCCTCGGTGAGGGCGGGCCAGGCGACGGGCGAGCGCGCGGTCGAGCCGTCGGCGTAGACGAGTGTCACGTCGGCGGGCAGTTCGGGGATCTTGCCGCGCAGGGTGGGGATGTGGGTCTCACGGACGGACTCCGGGGGCTCGGCGTAGACCTTCCACTCCTGCACGCCGAGAGCGAGGTTCGCGTGTCCGGTCAGCCTGGCCCGCAGGGCTGTGGTGGTGACAGGGGTGAAGGTGGTGCGGTTGTACCGGTCCTCGTCGGTGCCGTAACCGCTGGGTGAGGCGACCTCGCGCCAGGTGTCGCCGTCGCGGTACTCGATGACCCAGGAGGCGGGGACTCCGACGCCGTCGGCCGCGCCCGCTGGTGCGTCACGAAAGAAGTACATGTCGGAGCCGTCGACCCGGACCGGGTCGTCCCAGGTGTACTGGACCCACTGGGTGCCCTTCTGGGGCCAGGTGCCCCAGCGCGGGGCGTCACCGGAGGAGGCCGGTTCACGGCCGTCGTTGATCGCGGCGACCGACTCCCAGCCGGAGGTATAGGAGGCGGTGGGCGTCGCGGACGGCGCCACGTTCACCTGCCCGTCCTCGCGTCCCTCCACCTTGACGACGACCTTCTTGGCGGACTGCGACGTGCCGTCGTCAGCCGTCAGTTGCAGGGTGTAGATCCCTGCCTTGGTGAAGCGGGCGATGGTGGTCGGGGCGCTCGGGTCGTCGAAGAGGAGAGTGCCGTTCTCGGGGGCGTCCACCACCTTCCAGGACGCCGTGAGTTTCCGCTCCGGGAGAGCGTCGTCCTCGACGATGCCCGTGAGCCTGATCTGGCCGGGGCGGTTGTAGGTGGTGTCCCGCCATGCCTCCACATACGGAGGCTGGTTGCGCGCCGTCGGCGGCCGGTCGCCGGTGGCGAAGGCCTGGACCTCCTTCAGACCGCTGGTGTGACCGTCACGGTGGCGCAGCAGCACCCGCAGCTTCCCGGTGTTCACCTCACGGAAGCGCACCTGGTTGAGGTTGGCCCGGGGATGGACCGGTGACTTGACCGGTCCTGCCACGTCCTTCCACTGCCCACCGGCGTCCTGGTACTGCACGGTATAGAGGGCGGGTTCCGCGTATCCGCCGGGCCGTTTGTCGCTGTAGAAGTAGAGCCGCACGTCGTCGACCTTGTGCCGGCGACCGAAGTCGATCTCGTACCAGTCCTCGGCGTCGCCCGAGCCCCGGGCGCCCCAGAAGGGCTCGTTGATCGTGAACCCGTCGACGGCACCGGCGACTCCCCGGCCCTGGGCCTCGTGGGAGGCGCGTGCCGTGGCACCGGAAACGAGGTTCTCGCGTGCGGGACGGGTCAGGTCGCGCCCTGCTTTGGCGAAGAGATCGGTGACGCGGTCCTCGCGGCCGTACGTGACGTTCTGGGGCGCGGCAACAGCCGTTCGCAGCCCGGTGGTTCGCGCTGTGGCGTCTCCGCCGTCCGGGAAGGTCACCTTGCGGGTGACGGGGTCGTAGACGAGGTGGGTGAGGCGGTCGGCGGTGAGAGCGAGCTTTCCGTCGAGGTAGACGGAGTACCCCTCGGGCACCTGGCGGCCGTATGGCCGTTTTCCGTCGCCCGGTTCGTCCCAGAGCACGGCCACGTCCGTGCCCCGGTAGTTGATGTCGGTGACGGCGAAGTGGGGCCAGTCGATGTCGATCGGCCATAGTTCGATCTTCCGGTCGTCACGCGGCCGGAAGCCCATCGCGTCCTCGATCACCGTCCAGTTGGTGGTGCCGAGGATGGTGTGGTGGATCCAGGAGCGGTAGCCGACCTTCTGCGGGTCGGCGCTGCCGTCGGCCCAGAACTCGTTCTGGTCGGGCCACTGGTTGTCGCCGTCGACGTAGTGGGCCCAGGCGTTCCACGACAGCAGCTTCTTGTACCAGGTGCTGTCGATGTACTTGTTCGGGTACTTCCGCAGCACCGAGGAGAGGAAGCGGAAGGTCACCGTGGAGTTGATGACGGAGAAGTTGTTGCTGCCCGGGTGCCCCTGCTCCGCCGCCTCCGCCTTGTCCGCCTGGTTGGCGGTGAAGAACGGGAAGACCGGGTACTGCTTGTCGTCCGCCCACAGCCGCAGAGCTTCGAGGTACTGCGGGTCCTCGTCCGGCGTCGGCATCATGCCCACGCTGTACGGGTAGTAGTTGTTGATCTCCTTCCAGGGCACCAGGGTGTCGGTGGCCACGTGCCGGTGCTTGAGAAGCTTGTCCTCGGGGTCCCAGAGGTGTTCGAGAACGGCGTTCTTCACCCGTTTCGCGATACCACGCATCTCGTCGGCCTTGCCGCTCTCACCGAGCAGGTCGTACGCGCGGGCCGCCGCCGTGGCGTTGCTGTAGACGTAAGCCGACTCGGTGCGGTCCAGGTTCCCCGGCTTCCAGTGGAACGACACCGCGTCGGCGTCGTTGCCGGTCATGGCACCCCAGTCGTACTCGATCAAGCCGTTGCCGTCGTGGTCGTAGTTCTCCAGCTGGCCGAGAACGTCCTTCTCCGCGTAGCGCGCGAGGTTGCGCGGGATACCCTCGGGCCCGCCGTGCACCTGGTACGAGCGCCAGGCGGCCTCGGAGATGTACTGGGTGTAGCTGTTGGACCAGTTCTCCGGGTCGCCCGGGTTGTCGGTGTACTTGCCGTTCTTCGACACCTCACCGGCCGAAACCCAGGGGCCGTACGAATAGCTGGGGTCACGCAGGTACTTGAGGTCGTCGACGAACATCCCGACGGTCAGCGCGATCGCGTTGTTGTAGCCGAGCACGCCCTCCATGGAGGTGGGGAACTGGTAGTCGTTGCCCGGGATGTCGGCGTCCAGGTAGTTGTAACGCAGCAGCCACCAGCGGTAGTACAGCGTCTTCTCGATGTTGTCGTCGGGGATGTCGATGTATGGCAGGTTCTCGGCCCACCAGCGGTTGTACGTCCGCACATGGCGCCGGAACGCGGCGGCCGGGGTCGCGGCACGCACGGCGTCGTACTCGGGCCGTGAGCGGCCTGTCTCCTCGGTGACGAACCCGAGTTGGACCTTGGCGGTGCGGGTGCCGCCCGCCGGGACCGCGACCGTGCGGGTCAGGGTCTCGCCGTCGGACGCGGGGGTCATGCCGTCTCCGCTGAACCGGGGGAAGACGGTGGTGAGGTTGTTCTTCGCGGCCATCGCGCCGGTGAGTTCACGGCCCTCGGCGGTCGTGGCGTACGGGGAGGAGGCACGCAAGGTGACCTCGTGGCGTGCGGAGCCGGTGTTGGTGAGAGCCAGGTTCGTCACCGCCACGTCGCCGTCGGTGATGAACTTGGTCTGGGTCACCTTCAGCCCGGTGGCCTCGTGGGTGAACTCGCTGCGCCAGTGGCTCGGGGTCTGGGCCCTGGCGGCGGTGTTCTCGCGGAGAGTGACGTTCTCGCCGTCCACGGTCAGATTCACCGTGTACGCGGACCGGTTGTCGATGCTCTCCCAGTACGCGACCTTGCCTGCGAAGCCGAGTCGCTCGGGATCGTGTTCCTTCATGAACACTGCCCGGCCCCGCGTGAACAGCCAGTCGCCCGCCGGGTCCTCGCCCTTGCGGGCCAGCATCCGGTCCATCCAGAAGTCGGTGCCGTTCCCGGCTCTCCGGTCGGCCTCGTACTGGGCGCGCAGGGTGCGGCGGGTGGTGAAGCCCGCCGGTAACTCCGGAACGGGGTTCTCGGAACCGGAATAGACGGGGTAGCCGATGTCCGAGTTGTCCGCCGCGGCAGGAGTGAGGGCCGCGAGCGAGGCCAGCAGTCCGAGAGCGAGCGCTCCGGCCAGGGGTCTGCTGCGCCGGTGCCGTCTTCGGGGTCCACGCACGGCTATCGCCCCGCCTCGTCATCGGTGAACGACTTTGCCGTCGGCAGCCACACCCGCATGGTCGAGGGCCCTCGGTTCGCCCAGGAGTGGTAGGGCACGAGGACGATGCCGGTGCTCTCACCCGTGTCCGTCCCGGCGGAAGCGGAATGGGCGATCGACTCGTACGGCCAAGGCGCGTCGCCCGCCTCGCGATGAACGACCGGACCTCCGGCGACAAGAACGGCGTTCTCCACCCCGATTCCGTCCTGCGGTGCATACGGCGCGTCCCGTGGCTCGACCGACGGGTCCACCCGGACGGCGTCGACCTCGCGGCCCTTCGGCAGGTCCACCGACTCGGCGCAGTACACCAGGGGTCCGCGCTGGACGGCCGCCGTGCCTCGGACCGCGTCGATGCGCGGGTCCGGTGTGATCCAGCGTGGTGTCACGGGCAGTTCGAGCCGGATCTCGTCGCCGGGCCGGAAGCGGCGGGTGACCGCGGCCGTGCCCGGGGCGACGGCACGGCGTACCCCGTCCGGGTCGACCAGCCACGCGGTGGCGCCCGCCGCCCAGGCGGGGACGCGCAACGACAGGGTCCAGGGGCGGCGTTCCGGGGAACGGTCGATCCGTACGCTCACGGTCCCGTCGGAGGGGTAGCCGGTACGGACCGTCAGCGCCACCGTGTCTCCGCCCGTGAGCGAGGTGGTGATCTCGGCGTCGGCGTACTGGTGCAGTTGGAGGCCCTGGTCGTCCGCCGTGGCCAGGTAGGCCGGCAGCAGTGCCAGGGTGCGGGCCACGTTGGTCGGGCAGCAGGACACGGCGAACCAGGGGGCGCGCAGGCTGGACTCGGCGCGCGGGCTCTCGGCGTCCGGGGCGGGGACCGTGCCCCGGCGGCGCCGGTGCAGGGTGTTGGCGTAGAAGAAGGACTGGCCGTCCTCGGCGGGGGAGGTCGCGACGACGTTGAAGAGGGTGCGCTCGGCGAGGTCGGCGTAGCGTGGTTCTCCGGTGGCGAGAAGCAGCCGCCAGCTGAGCATCACGGAGGCGACACCGGCGCAGGTCTCCGAGTAGGCGCGGTCGGGCGGGAGGACGAAGTCGTCGCCGAAGGACTCGTCGCGGTGGTGCGAGCCCATGCCACCGGTGACGTAGGTGCGGCGGGCGACCGTGGCCTCCCACTGGCGGACGACGGCGGCAAGCAGGTTCTCGTCCCTGGTCTCCACGGCCACGTCGACGGCGCCGGCCGCGAGGTAGAGGGCACGGACGGCGTGTCCGCGCAGCACGGTGGCCTCGCGGACCGGCATGTCGTCCTGGTAGTAGGCGCGGCCGAACTCGGGGTCGGTGAGGGTGCCGTGGCCCCGGCGTTCGACGAAGAGGGCGGCCTGGTCGAGGTAGCGCTGCTCCCCTGTCGCCCGGGCCAGTTCGACCAGGGCCGTCTCGATCTCCGGGTGGCCGCAGACGCCCTCGATGCCGGCCGGGCCGAAGGCGACGCACACATGGTCGGCGGCGCGTCGGGCGACCTTCGCCAGTTCGCCCTCGCCCCGGGCGCGCGTCTGGGCGACGCCCGCCTGGATCAGATGCCCGTAGCAGTACAGCTCGTGGCCCCATTCGAGGTCGCTGTAGCGGGCCTGCTGGCCGGGGCGCCCGAAGGCGGTGTTGAGGTAGCCGTCCGCTTCCTGAGCGGGGGCGATGGTGTCGGTGAGAACGGCGATCTCGGCGTCGAGCGATGAGTCCGGGCCGTGCCCGGCCGCCGCCCAGGCCATCGCTTCGAGGAGCTTGTAGACGTCGGAGTCGGCGAACTCGCGGCCACGCCGGTCCCGTTGGATCCGGCCCTCGACGGCGGCCCGGAAGTTGCCGATCCAGCCGACCCGTTCCATCCAGTCGCGGCAGTGGTCGAGTGTGGCGGTCGCGTTGACCTGGCGGCGCCGGGCCCAGAAGCCGCCGGTGATCCTGACCTCGTCGAGGCCGAGTGGGCGCAACCGGCCCCGGGTCGGCGCCACGGGCAGGACGGTCGACCGCTCGGTGTTCTTCCTCACCAGTTCATGCCTTCGGTTCGTCCTTTCGGTGGTCCACTCGGGTCGGTTGTCCGTTCAGGTCGTCCGGCGCCTCAGCCCTTGAGCGCTCCCGACATGAAGCCCCGTACGTAGTGCCGTTGCAGCAGCAGGAAGAGGAGGAGGCAGGGCACGGCGAGGACGACCACACCGGCCTCGGTGGCGCCGTAGTCGACGGCGCCCATGCTCTGCTGGCGCAGATTCGCCACGGCCAGCGGGAGAGGCGCCTTCTCGCTGTCGGCGATGAGGATCAGCGGCGTGATGAAGTCGTTCCATGCGGCGAGGAACGCGAAGAGCCCCACGGTGATCAGCCCCGGTCGTACCGCCGGGAGGAGGACCCGGCGCAGCGCGCCCGCCGTGCCGCAGCCGTCGACGAGCGCCGACTCCTCCAGTTCGCGTGGCACCGCCTCGAAGGAGATCCGCATCATGAAGGTGGCGAACGGCAGTTGGAACATGGCGAGGACGAGGCTGAGCCCGAGAAGGGAGTTCTGCAGCTGGAGTCTCCCGAGCAGCACGTAGAGCGGGATGAGGAGCGTGGCGTACGGGACCATGAGGATGGCCAGCGTCAGCAGGAACAGCAGGTTCTTGCCGGGGAATTCGAAGCGGGCGAAGGCGTAGCCGCCGAGCAGCGAGACACCGAGGGTGAGCGCGACCGTGAGGGCCGAGACGACCGTGCTGTTGAGGAGGTACTGCAACAGGCCGGCGTCGTACTCCAGCAGGGTGCGGTAGTTGCCTAGGCCGTGGCCGGAGTCCTGTGCGGTGCCGGGCTGGGGGCTGACCGAGGCCCAGGCGTTCCACAGCAGCGGGAAGAGGAAGATGACGGCCAGTCCTCCGGCGACGACGTAGTACGGCGTCCGGCCGAGGGCGCGGGTGAGCACCGTGGGATCCCTTCTCATGACGTGGGCCGTGCCATGTGACGTGGGCCGTGTCATGACTCGTCGGCGCGGCGCAGACCGCGGAACTGCAGGACGTTGAGCAGGAGCAGCGCGGCCAGCACGATGATCGAGAGGGCCGCCGCCGTGCCGAGATCGAGCCGCTGGAACGCCTCCCGGTAGACCAACTGCACGACGGTGACCGTGCTGTTGTCCGGTCCGCCCTTGGTGAGGACGAAGAACTGGTCGAACGCGAGCAGCGATCCGGTGACGCAGAGGAGGAGAGAAAGCGCGAGGGACGGGCGGAGCAGCGGGAGCGTGATGCTGCGGAAGATCTGGGCGCGGCTCGCGCCGTCCATCCGAGCCGCCTCGTAGACCTCGTGGGGGATGCGTTGAAGGCCCACCAGCAGGATCAGCATGTAGAAGCCCGCGAACTTCCAGACGACGAGGAACACCGTCGACAGCAGCGCGGAGGTCGGTGTGCCGAGGAAGGACACCGGTTCGTCCACGAGAGCGAGGTTCTCCAAGATGTCGCCGAGCGGGCCGGTGGTGGGGCTGTACAACCCCCAGAACAGCAGGGACGCGGAGGCGAGACCGAGGGCGCCGGGCAGGAAGTACACCGTACGGAAGAAACCGGCGCCGGGGCGGGACTCCTGCACGAGCAGGGCGAGCAGGAGCGCGAGGCCGAGGAGGACGACCGTGACGATCACCGTGTAGAGGAGGGTGAAGCGGACGGCGGGCCAGAACAGGGGGCTGCCGGTGACGTCGGTGTAGTTCTCGGGGGCGTTGGCGCCCCGGTCCCCTGCGAGCAGCGGCCAGTCGCTGAGCGACATCTGTCCGACGAGGAGCAGGGGCAACAGGAAGAAGACGGCGACGAACACGGCGGTGGGGGCGGCGTAGCCGAGTCCTTGGAGCCTGCGGGACCGCCATGCCCGCCGCCATCCGGGCGTGGTGGTAAGGGCTCGTCGGGCCGCGTGTTCCGGCGGTGCCCGGTGCTCGGCGGCCGCTCGGTCGGGCGCCTTCACCTGCATGGCTCTCCTCTGCCGTTGCCGTGTGACCTCGCAGGGTGCCGCGACCCGCTGTGCAGCCGCTGCCCTGCGCCGCATCGCGAGCCGCTGTGAAGCCGCGGCCCGCTGTCCGATGTCCGCTGTCCGCTGTCCGCTGCCGAACCGCTGCCGTACCGGCGCCCCCGCTACCGAACTGCGAACCACTGCCGTACGGGCGCCCCACCACCGAACCGATAGCCGTTGCCGCGCGGGCACCCCGCCCCGACCCGATGGCGACTGCCGTACGGGCCCCACCACCGAACCGACAGCCACTGCCGCGCGGGCACCCCACCCCGAACCGATGGCCACTGCCAGACGCGACCCGCCGTCGAAACGGCCGGCCGTGGCCGCGCCGCGGCACATCACCGCCGTCCCCGGCCGCTCAGTCGGCCAGTGACGCGCTGACCGCCTCGTTGTCCTTCGCCACCGACGCCCCGTCGCCGAAGACGGCATCGCGCATCAGGGTCAGCCAGGGTCCATTGGGGTCGTTGAAGGTCTGGCCGAACTTCAGCGCGTACGGGGTGCGGCCGTCCGCCACGAGCTGGTTGATGGTGACCAGGCGCGGGTCCGCGTCGGAGTGCTTGTTGGACGCGAGGTCGGTGCGCGCGACCACGTCCTTGTGCGCGGCGACGACGTCGACCTGTGCCTTCTCGCCCAGGGTCCAGGCGAGGAAGTTCCAGGCCTGGTCGGTCGACTTGCTGGTGGCGGCGACACCGATGGCGTCGCCGCCGACGAAGCTGGACTTGCCGCCGTCGGGCCCGGGGATGGGCGCGACCCCCAGGTCGAGGTCCTTCGGCATCAGCCCCAGCGTGGTCGACGGCATGGGCATGACGCCGACCTTGCCCTTGGGGAACACCCCGGTCCAGGTCGTGCCCGTCTCGTCCTTGGCGCCCGGGGCGACGATGTCGTCCTCGACCCAGCCCCGGTAGGTGTCGTAGACCTTCCGCGCGGTGGCGGAATCGAGCTTCGCCTCGGTGCCGTCCTTGTCGAGGACCTCCTCGCCGCCGGCCCAGATGGAGGGCCACCAGGTGAACACGCCGCAGCCGCCGCAGTTGCCGCCGAAGAACGTGCCGTCGACGCCCCCGCCCAGCGCGTCCACCGCCCGGGCCTGTTCGTCCCACTCGGTGAGCGTGGTGGGCGGCTTCTCGGGGTCGAGCTTCGCCTTGCGGTAGAGGTCCTTGTTGTAGAAGAGCACCGACAGGTCGAGGGTGTGCGGCACGACGTACTTCTTGCCGTCGAACGTGCCGGCCTTGATGTGCGACTGGGCCAGGCTCTCGGCGAAGGGCAGGGCGTCGATGCGCGCGGTGAGGTCGGCGAAGAGGCCGCTGGAGGTGTAGTTCGGCACGTACACCACATCGGAGGCGAACAGGTCGGGAAGGTCGCGGGATCCGGCGGCCGCGCCGACCTTGGCCTGGTAGTCGTCGGTGGGGACGACGGTGAGTTCGACCTTGTTCTTGTGGCTCGCGTTGTACGCCTTCACCAGGGCCTCGCTCTGCGGCCTGGTCGCCGCCCGCGTCCACATCGTCAACTCGGTGCCGTCGTCGACACCCTTCGCGTCCGCCGTACCGCCCGCGCTCCCGTCGCCCGAGCCGCCGCCCCCCGAGCCGCACGCCGTGACCAGGGTCGCGGCGGCGAGGAGGGCGATGGTGCCGGTGGTGAGTCGGCGTATGCGTTCACGTGGTCCGGCGGTGCTCCCCATGACGATCCCCCTCTACGACGAGCTTCTACGACGAGCTGTGCTGTGGGGCGGAAACGAACCGAAAAGGCTTTCTGAAAGCTAGGACCCGACTGATGGCTCGTCAATCCCCTTGCATGGAAGGGCTTCAGAACGGCTACCGAAACCTGTGGAAACCCGCCGCGCGCCCCTGCGCCGAAACATCTCGCGTACGGTTTACGCACGCGACGCGAGACAGGAGACCCTCCATGCCCAAGGCCGCCGGCCCCTCTCGTTCGCATCCGGCCACACTCAGCGATGTCGCCCGGCTGGCGGGCGTGTCCATCGCGACGGCGTCCAAGGCGCTCAACGGCCGCAGCCAGGTACGTGCCGAGACCCGGGAGCGGGTGATCGAGGCGGCCGAGCGGCTGTCGTTCCGGCCCAACCAGCTGGCCCGCGGTCTCCTCGTCGGGAAGTCGGGCACGGTCGGACTGCTCACCAGCGACCTGGAGGGCCGGTTCAGCATCCCGATACTCATGGGCGCCGAGGACGCCTTCGGGGCGGGCGAGGTCGCGGTGTTCCTGTGCGACGCGCGCGGTGACGCGATCCGCGAGCAGCACCACGTCCGCGCGCTGCTCGGGCGCCGGGTGGACGGCCTGATCGTGGTGGGCAGCCGCACCGATCCCCGCCCGTCTCTCGGCCGTGAGCTGCCGGTTCCCGTGGTCTACGCGTACGCGCCCTCCGACGATCCGGCGGACCTGTCCATCGTCCCGGACAGCGTCGACGCGGGCCGGATCGCGGTCGAGCACCTGCTGGCCTGCGGCCGTACGCGGATCGCGCACATCACCGGCGACCCTGGATATCTCGCGGCGCAGGAGCGGGCCCGAGGCGTCAAGTCCGCGCTCGCCGACGCGGGGCTCGCCCTGGTCGGTGAACCCCGGTTCGGGGCGTGGTCGGAGGGTTGGGGGCGGGCCGCGACCGCGCTGCTGCTCGACCAGTATCCGCAGGTCGACGGTGTGCTGTGCGGCAACGACCAGATCGCGCGCGGTGTCATGGATGTGCTGCGTGAGCGCGGGCAGCGGGTGCCGGAGGACGTGTCGGTCATGGGCTTCGACGACTGGCAGGTCCTGACCGCCGGCTCCCGGCCGCCGCTGACCAGCGTCGACATGAACCTGGAGCAGGTCGGCCGCGCCGCCGCGCACGCCTTGTTCACCGCGATCGGCGGGGTGCGGCGCTCGGGGATCGAGACGCTGCCCTGCCGGGTGGTCATCCGGGGCTCGACGGCACCACTGTCCTGAACCCGCACCATGTCCTTGAGCCGCACCGCTGTCCTGAACCCGCGCCACGTCCTTGAGCCGCACCACGTCCTTGAGCCGCACCGCTGTCCTCAACCCGCACCACTGCGCCTTGAGCCCCACGGCTGTCCTGAACCGCACCACTGTGCCTTGAGCCGCATTCCTGTCCTGCCCTGCCGTCCTGCCCCGCTGTCCCGTGCCCCGCCGTCCTCCCGTGGCCCGCCGTCCTGCCCCGCCGTCCCGCGCCCCACCGTCCTGAACCACCCCTCTGTCCTGAACCACACGCCCGGCGAACTCGGGCCTCAGCCACCTCTCTTGACACTGCATCAGCCCGCTCCTACCTTGCGAAAACCTTTTAGGTCGTTTTCCGCACTCCTCGGACCGTGAACGCTCGTCGTCTCAACTGGACAGGGAGCAGCCGATGAGAAGACCGCACGCCTTGGCCTTGTCGCCACGAAGCGGGCGCACGAGATCCCTCCTCGTCGCCCTACTGCTCATCCTCGGTTCCGTCGTTCTCACCACGACCCCGGCCGCCGCCGCGCAGACCATCGGTTTCCCCACCTTCAGCGGGCCGGCGGTCCCGGCCGCGCCGGTCGCGTACACGACCGGCGACATGATGAAGTCCATCTACGACTCGGAGAGTTCGGGCACCGACTTCTGGATGGACCGGCTGCTGTCCCGCTCCGGAGACGACCCGGCCGGCCCCTGGCTGATGAGCCGGGGGCGGGCCCTGTTCATGAAGACCCACAACCCGGCGGTGCTCGGTTTCGGCGGCAACGTCGCCTACTGGGAGGGCATCAACAACCAGAACGCCTACTCCGTCGCGATCAGCCCGGGCACCTTCACCGAGCAGGTCTCGCAGCGCTGGCAGGCGCCCAGCCACTGGAAGAGCGTGCACACCAGCGGCTCGGTCACGGTCACGCAGACCAAGTTCATCACCGACAACAACGTGGCCGTGACGAACCTGTCCATCAAGAACAACGGCAGCGGCTCCACGACACTCCAGTTGCGGGCGACCTCGCCGTACGCGACCTCGGGCAGCGGCAGCGAGCTGACGGGCCAGGTCAACGCGTACAACAACCTGACCACGCTCCGCCCGCGCCTCACCGGGGACGGTTTCAGCGTCTCCAGCGGCGGTCTCAACCGCTCGGTGACGATCGCGGCCGGGGCGACGGTAACGGCCAAGGTGGTGATGGGCTTCGTCACCGACGAGATCCCCGAGTCCCTCACGGAGTACAACGCGTACGCGGGCTACTCCAACGCCACGGCCTTCGCCACGCACGTCAGGGCGTACAACCGGTGGTGGGCGCAGAACGTGCCGTACATCGACGTGCCCGAGCCCGCGATCAAGAAGAACATCTACTACCGCTGGTGGCTGATGCGCTTCAACAGCCTCGACGCGGACATGCCCGGGCAGACGTTCCAGTTCCCGACGTCGACCGAGGGCGTTCTCGGCTACAACAACGCGATCGCGCTGACCCAGCCGATGCACATCGACGACCTCAAGTACCTGCGCAATCCGGCCTACGCGTACGGCGACTGGCTGAGCGTCGGCCAGACCTCCAAGGGCGGCCGGTTCCTCGACAACCCGGGTGATCCGGAGAACTGGTCCAACAGCTACACCCAGTACATCGCCGAGGCGGCGTGGAAGAGCTACCAGATCCACGGCGGCCAGCCCGGGATCGCCGGGAACCTCGCGCGTTACGCCGAGGGCGACGTCAAGGGCCAGCTCGCCTACTACGACCACGACAACAACAAGCTCATCGAGTACGACTGGGGCGCCCTGACCGGCAACGACGCCGACGCCGTCTCCTTCCACTGGAAGCCCGGCAACATGGACCGCGCCGAGTCCGCCTACCAGTACAGCGGCGCGCTGGCCGCCGCGCAGGCCTATGAGGCGACCGGCAACACGGCCAAGGCCACGGAGATGCGCACACTCGCGACCCAGATCAAGGACGCGATCGTCAACGTGCTGTGGAACCCCAGCCGGCAGTTGTTCGAGCACCGGCTGAAGTCGACCAACGAGTGGGTGCCCTGGAAGGAGATCAACAACTATTACCCGTTCTCGGTCGGAGCCGTCCCGAACACCTCCACGTACCGGCAGGCCCTGCGCCTGTACGACGACCCCGCCCAGTACCCGATCTTCCCCTTCTACACGGCCAACCAGGTCGACAAGAAGGCGGCGGCCGACGCCGGAGAGCCTGGCTCGAACAACTTCTCCACGATCAACTCGACCGTGCAGTTCCGGCTGTACTCGTCGGTGCTGCGCAACTACCCCAACTCGTGGATGAACGCGACCGACTACAAGAAGCTCCTGTACTGGAACACCTGGGCGCAGTACGTCGGCGGCAACACCCAGTGGCCGGACGCGAACGAGTTCTGGGCGGACTGGAACGGCAGCGGCATCGACTACCGCTCCTGGATCCACCACAACATCCTGGGCAGCAGCAACTGGACGGTGATCGAGGACGTGGCCGGGCTGCGGCCGCGCAACGACGCGAAGGTGGAGCTCTCCCCGATCGACATCGGCTGGAGCCACTTCACCGTCAACAACCTGCGCTACCGCAACGCCGATCTGTCGATCGTCTGGGACGACCCGGCCGACGGCGTGGTGCGCTACCCCGGGGTCCCCGAGGGCTACTCGATCTACGTCAACGGCAGCCGGGCGGCGACCGTCAGCTCGCTGGTGCCGTTCACCTGGGACCCGGCCACGGGTGAGGTGACCACCAACGGCACGGTCACCCATCACACGGCCGTCACCGGGCTCAAGGCCCCCAACCAGGTCGTGCAGGACAGCCCCCAGATGGTCGACATGCTCGCCAAGGCCGGTGTCGACCTGACCGCCGACCTCACCAACCTCGCCTCCGGAGCGACGGTCTCCGCCTCCCACACCGGTTCCGGCAGCAACACCGCGGGCGCGATCGACGGCTACCCCACCAACGAACCCTTCTGGGGCGCCGGCGGCTCCGCCAACAGCCAGGACTGGTACGAGCTGAACTTCGGCACCACCCGCACGCTCAACGAGGTGCGCCTCCACTTCAAGGACAGCCGGCCGGCGAGCACCACCTACCGGGCGCCGTCCGCGTACACCATCCAGTCGTACAACGGCAGTTCGTGGGTGGACGTGCCGAGCCAGACCAGGAGTCCGGCGGCTCCACGCGCCAACTACAACCTGGTGCGGTTCCCGTCGATCAGTGCCCAGCGCATCCGGGTGCTGGCCACCAACGCCTCCGGCGCGAAGACGGGGCTCACCGAGGTCAAGGTGTACAACCGGGGCGGGACCCAGCCACCGGCCAACCAGGCGGGTTCGGCGACGGCGTCCGCGTCGCACACCTCCTCCTGGGAGACCGTCACCGCGGTCAACGACGGTATCGATCCGCCGTCGTCCAACGACAGCGTGAACCCCCGCTGGGGCACCTGGCCGGAGACCGGGCAGCAGTGGGCCGAACTGACGTGGCCGACCGCGAGGACGCTCAACAAGGCCGAGGTGTACTTCTTCGACGACGACCAGGGCATCGACATGCCCGCCTCGTGGAAGCTGCAGTACTGGAACGGCAGCGCCTACGTGGATGTCCCGGGCGCCGGTTCGTACACGCTCGCCAAGAACCAGTACAACTCCGTCACGTTCGACGCGACGAGCACCACACGACTACGGGTGCTGCTCACGAGCAACGGCACCAATTCCGTCGGCCTTCTCGAAGCAAAGGTGTACGGCCCGTGACCCGTTCCAGATATCTGTCCGCGCTCCTCGCCGCGCTCACCCTGGCGGTCGCCTTCCTGGTGGCGCCGCCCACCGCGTCCGCCGCCGTCGCGTTCAATTCGACGGGGGTCAACCAGAACGGAGGCAACTGCCTCGACCTCCCCGGAAGTTCGACCACCAACGGCACCCAGCTCCGCGCCTTCACCTGCTCCTCCGGCGCCGCGAACCAGAGCT
The DNA here is from genome assembly GCF_030294945.1 of Streptomyces graminofaciens. Lineage (NCBI taxonomy): Bacteria > Bacillati > Actinomycetota > Actinomycetes > Kitasatosporales > Streptomycetaceae > Streptomyces > Streptomyces graminofaciens. The sequence goes on from NZ_AP018448.1 coordinate 2,913,893, forward strand.
TCGGCTACACCCTGGTCGCGGGGACGACCGACACGTACACGATCACCACCCAGTCCGGCCAGTGCGTCGACGTCTACGGCGCGTCCACGGCGGACAACGCGGCGGTCATCCAGTGGCCCTGCCACAGCGGTACGAACCAGCAGTGGCGGCTCGTCCCGGTGTCGGTGTCCGGGACCGACAAGACCTTCAACCTGGTGTCCGTCGGCTCCGGCAAGTGCGTCGCGCCGAGTGGCGGCTCCTCTGCCTCGAACACCAACCTGGTGCAGCTGCCGTGCGCTAGTGCCAACGGCAGGGTGTGGAGGCTGCCCGGCTTCAGCGGTGGCGGCACCGCCCCGAAGACGTTCACCAACCCGCTCTCCCAGCGCGGCCCCGACCCCTGGCTCACGTACTACGACGGCTTCTACTACCTCGCCACGACGACCTGGAACTCGACGGTCACCATGCGCAAGGCGAGCACGCTGGCCGGGCTCGCCACCGCCACCGACCAGGTGATCTTCAATCTGACCAGGCCTAACGGGGCGGGCACGATGTGGGCCCCGGAGTTCCATCTGCTGGACGGCCCGAACGGCAAGCGGTGGTACTTCTACTACACGGCCGGCCGGGAGCCGTACGACCTGGGCACCCAGCGGATCCACGTCCTGGAGAGCGCCGGACTCGACCCGATGGGCCCCTACGGCTTCAAGGCCGATCTGCTCGACCCGACCCAGGACAACACCTGGGAGCTGGACCCGAGCATCCTCCAACTGGACGGCAAGCTTTATCTGTTGGGCACGTTCTACAACGGCTCGCAGCCCATGTTCATCCGGCCGCTGTCGAACCCGTGGACCGCGAGCGGCACCCGCCGGACCCTGTCCACGCCCACCTACAGCTGGGAGACCGTCGGCGGCGCGGTGAACGAGGGCGCCGAAGTCCTTCAGCGGAACGGCAGGACGTTCATCATCTACTCCGCGAGCCACTGCTCCACGCCCGACTACAAGCTGGGCATGCTCACCTACAACGGCGGCGACCCGCTCAACTCCGCCTCCTGGGTGAAGTCCCCGAACCCGGTCTTCCAGCGGTCCAACGCCAACGGGGTGTACGGCCCGGGCCACAACGGCTTCTTCAAGTCGCCGGACGGGACCGAGGACTGGATGGTCTACCACGCCAACAGCTCCGCGAGCGGCGGCTGCGACATGAACCGGTCCACCAGGGCACAGAAGTTCACGTGGAACGCCGACGGCACACCGAACTTCGGTACGCCGGTGGGTCTCGGCGTGACTCTGACCGCGCCGTCGGGCGAATAGACAGCACATGAGCGGGGGCCCGGCGAACACCGCCGGGCCCTCCCGTCTCCTACCGAAAGGCCGGCCGTCTACTCCGGCGGAGTCGGCGTGTCGTGTGTGCGGTACATGGCCTGTACGTCCAGCTCCAACTGGACCGTCGGGCCGACCACCGCGATACCGCGGGCCAGCATGGACCGCCAGTTGAGCGTGTAGTCCTCGCGGTGCAGCTCGGCCTTGGCCAGGGCCGCGCAGCGCAGTTCCTCGCCGTAGCCGCCGTTGACCGTGCCCAGGTACGTCGTGTCCAGCGACACCGACCGGCTCACCCCGTGCATGGTCAGACTGCCGAGCAGCGTCCACTTGCTGCCGCCCCGGTACGCGAAGCGCTGGCTGGTGAACTCGATGTACGGGAAGCGTTCGACGTCGAGGAAGTCGGCGGACCGCAGGTGGGTGTCGCGGGTGTTGTTGCCCGTGTTGATGCTGGACGCGTCGATGCGCACATGGACCCGGGACTGGGACATGTCCGGGGCGACCTGCAGGCCGCCCTGGAAGCTCTCGAAGCGGCCGTGCACATGGGCCATGCCGACGTGCTTGGCGATGAATCGGATGGCGGTGTGCGGCGGGTCGAAGAGCCAGGTCCCGGCGACGGGAAGTTCCATGGCGCGGGCCGACTGGAGCCAGACACGCTCCGGAGCCAGTGCGCCGTCCGCGACGACCTCGACGGTCTCGCGGTGCGGCTCCAGCCCCTCGGCCATGATCAGCACGCTGTAGGTGCCCGGCGGCAGCACGGCCGTGAAGTAGCCGTACGGGTCCGTGGTGCCGCGTGCCGCGACCCGATGGCTGCGCAGTTCCGTCACCGTCACATCGGCCGAGCCCATGGGCTGGTTCACGGGGTCCAGCACCTCCCGGACGACGACACCGGCGCCGTCCGGCACCGGGAACGCGAGGCCCGCGGCACCTCCGGAGGCAGTCCTGAATCGCCGCCGGAGCAGTCCGAGGGGCATGGTGTTCACCTTCCAGTTTTCTGTCGATCGGTCTTGAACTCCCTGCCGACAAGGAGCGGTTGACCCGGTCCCGGGAGAGAGGTCAGGGCGTCGGCGGTGGCCAGTCACCCGCGTACGCCGCCCTCAGCACGCCCAGGACGCCCGCCGCGTCGACCTGCCGGGGATTGGCGTACGGCTGCCCGGTCGCCGCGTCCGCCGCCACCGCCAAATCGGCCTCGCCCAGGCCGAGTTCGGCGAGCGAGCGGGGAGCGCCGAGCCGGCCGGCGAGTTCCCGGAGGGCGCGCGGGGCGTCGTCGGTGTCCAGGGCGCGGCCCAGTGCGGCGAGGGCCTCGGGCGCGGCGGGGGCGTTGTGGGCGAGGACGTACGGCAGGACGACCGTGTGGGTCTCGGCGTGCGGCAGACCGAAGGTGCCGCCGAGGACATGGCACAGCTTGTGGTGCAGGCCCATGGTGGTCGCGCCGAGCGTGGTGCCGCAGAGCCAGGCGCCGTAGAGGGCGCGGCCTCGGGCGTCCAGGTCCCCGGGGTCGGCCGCGAGCGCGGGCAGGGCGCCCGCCATGGCCCGGACGCCCTCCTCGGCCATCAGCGACACCAGTGGTGTGGCGTCCGGCGCGTAGAGGGCCTCGGCCGCGTGGGCGATCGCGTTGACGCCGCTGGTCACGGACAGAGCGACCGGGAGCGAGAGGGTCAGCTCGGGGTCGTAGACGACGCTGCGCGGGAGGACGGCCGGATCGCGGCCGGTGCGCTTGGCGCCGTGCTCGGTGAGGCCCCAGACGGGGGTCATCTCGGAGCCGGAGTACGTCGACGGCACCGCGACCAGCGGCAGGCCGGTTCGCCGCGCGATGATCTTGCCGAGGCCGATCGCGGAGCCGCCGCCGACGGCCACGCATCCGTCGGCGCCCACCGCGCGCACCACCTCCACCGCCCGGTCGGCGACCTCGGCGGGCACATGTTGGCGGGCCTCGGCGTGCAGCCCGGCGCACACGTCGCCCAGGGCGTCCGCGACGGCTCGGCCGGTCTCGGCGCCGCGCGGCCCGCAGACAACCAGCACCCGCCGCAGGCCCAGCAGTTCGGCCTCGCCCGCGATGGCGGTGGTCGAGGCGCCGGGGCGCATGACGACCCGCATGGGGCGTGTCTCGTGGACGAACTCTCTCACGGCTGCTCCGCGTCGAGGTCGAGCACGAGGTCGAAGCGCGCGTGCCGGAACGGGTTCGTGATGTCGAACTCCGCCGCCAGGGACGGGTCGTCGGTGACGGCGAAGTTCTTGACGAGGCTCTCCTTGACGGCGAACACCGCGTCGGAGTCGAGATGGTCGCTGCCCGCCACGAAGATGTGCGTGGTGACCGGCGTGTGCCCCTCGGCTGAGGCGATGAAGTGGATGTGGGCCGGGCGGTAGGGGTGTCGGCCCGTGGCCTCGAGCAGGTCGCCCACCGGCCCGTCCGTGGGGATCGGGTACGGGCTCGGCACACACGTACGGAACCAGAAGCGGCCCTCGCCGTCCGCCGTGAACAGCCCCCGGCCGTTGCCCGCGGGCTGGATGTCCGGCTGCTGCACGTCGTAGAACCCCTCGGGGTTCGCCTGCCAGACGTCGAGGGCCGCGCCGGGCAGCGGGGTGCCGTCCCGGGACAGCACACGCCCGCTGACCACGCACGGCTCGCCGTCGCCGACCAGGTCGATGTTGGCGCCGAGCGCGCGGACCGGTGACTCGGTCATGTGGAACGGACCGAGCACGGTCGACTCCGTCACCTCGTCCGCCGTGCCCCGGTCGCTGTTGATCGTCTCCACGAGCATCGAGACACCGAGCACGTCCGACAGGAGGACGAACTCCTGCCGGGTGTCCGTGCAGGCCCGCCCGGTCGCCGTCAGGAAGTAGATCGCCCGCTCCCACTCGGCCATCGTCGGCTCGGTGTCCCGGACGAAGGCATGCAGATGCCGGGTGAGGGAGGCGAGCAGCTCGCGCAGCCGGGCGTCGGACGTGCCGTCGAAGCTGTCGACGACCGCCTCGGTGAGGCGGGTGGTGAATTCGGTGGTCACGTCCGGGAGTCCTTCCGGTCCGTCATGCCCTCAGTCATGCCCTCAGTCATGCCCGAGGATCCGTCGTACCGCCTCGGTCAGCAACCGCTCGGCGTCCTCGCCCGACGCCGCGGCCGTCGCGTGCCGGAAGGCCACATACCCGTCCGGCCGTACGAGCAGCGCTCCCCCGTCGGCCACCTCGCTGAGCCGCGCCCAGTCACCGTACGGGTCCTCGTACTGCTGCCCGGGCCCGATGACGACCGTGGCGATCTCCAGGTCCTGTGCCCCGGCGGCGCTCACCCAGTTCGCGCCGCCGATGCCGGTCACGAGCGTGAAGCGGCCCCGGCCGACGGTGTCGAGCGTGGACAGGGTGCGGGTGCCGGCGGTGATCCAGGCGTGCGGGAGCTTGGCGCCGGGGCGGGTGGTCGGCTGGTGGTACAGCTCGGGGTCGCGGTCGAAGCCGGGGTCGTCGGTGCCGTCGGGGACGACCGCAGCAGAGCCTTCTGCGGGATACCGCTGGTTGAGGTCGACGCCGTGCGCGTTGAACTCGTACACCTTGAACGCGATCGCCTCGCGCAGCTGCGCCCGCTGCTTCCGGGCCGCCTCGGTGTCGTCCTTGCGGGCGGCGATGTTGGCCCACAGCTGCTCGGGGGTCTGCGGGGAAAGGCCGTCGAGCGCCTCGAAGATCGGGGCGGTCTCGCCGATGGACTTGTTGGCGCGGGTGACGATCTGCTTGCCGATCGGGGCGCGTTCGGCGGTATAGGTGTCCAGGAGCTTCGGGGACGCGGTGCCGTCGAGGACGAGCTTGAGCTTCCAGGCCAGGTTGTAGGCGTCCTGGATGGAGGTGTTGGAGCCGAGGCCGTTGGACGGCGGGTGACGGTGTGTGGCGTCACCCGCGCAGAAGACGCGGCCGGCCGAGTAGGTCTCCGCGTACATCTCGTTGACGGTCCACGCCGAGGACGACTTGATGGTCACCGGGATCTCGTCGTCGCCGACCAGCTGGCGGACGACGGACTCGGCGTACTCGGTGGTCAGGTCGGGTGCGCCCGCGGTGACGTCGTACCCCCAGACGACCATCCACTCGTTCCAGGGCCGGACGCAGCGCACCAGGCCCGCGCCGATGCCGCCGACGGTGGCGCCGGGAGCGAGCACCCAGTAGAGGGTGGACGGACGGTGGGCGGTGTACTTGGTCAGATCGGCGTCGAAGACGATGTTGATGCTGCCGGCCACGCCCATCTGGCCGCCCATGGGCAGCCCGGCGTCCTCGGCGACCTGCGAGCGGCCTCCGTCGGCACCGATCAGGTACTTGGCGCGGATGGTGTACTCGTCGCCGCGCAGCCGGTCCTCGACGGTGACCGTCACTCCGTCGGCGTCCTGGACGAAGGACTTGTAGACCGTGCTGAAGCGCAGATTCGTGCCGCGCGCGACCGCCGCGTCGACGAGCACGGGCTCCATGAGGTGCTGGGGCATGTCGCACATGCGAGTGGGGCTGGCGAGTTCGTGCGCCGCCTGGACGAGGGGGTCGTTGCCCCAGGAGCGGACGCGTCCGAGCTCTTCACCGGCGAGGCTGGTGCAGAAGGTCGTGTCGCCCATCAGCCGCTGCGGTGTGGCCTTGGCGACGACCTCCTCCTCGACCCCGAGGTCGCGCAGCACCTCCATGGTGCGCTGGTTGGTGATGTGCGCCCGGGGCGTGTCGGCGAGGCTCGCGTAGCGGGTGACGACGATGTTCGGTACGCCGTAGGTGCTGAGGGCGAGCGCGGCGGAGGCGCCGGCGGGGCCACTGCCGACGATCAGCACGTCGGTCACTGCATCGGGCTCGACGGTGTGCACGGGGAACGCTCCAGGGAATGAGAACAGGCACCGACCGCCAAGATCATGGACGGGGGTGCGGGAGCGTGGGTGTCTCAATATGAGACAGTGCGCGCGACTTGTCGTACGGGACCGGGATACGGGGCTGGGGCCGCACGCGTTCAAGAAGCGCGGGCACCGGACCCGTCACGGGGCGGAACCGGGATAACCGGGGCGGTTGTTGCTCATTCAACCGCGCCCGGTACGGTCAGTGGTGTCGTGACCACCGCAGAGCACCTCCCCGCACACCCCGCCCCGGCTTCGCTGCGCAGGGCCCGTGCGCTGTTCCTGGAGGGACGACGGCTGCCGGACGACGTGCCGGAGGAAGTCCTCGCCGCGTGGAAGCGTGCCCGGTTCTTCGGCGTACGACACGACCTGCCGGACACGGCCCCGGACGCGCCTCGCCCCGCCGTACGACCCACCGAACCCGCCCTGCTGACCGCTGCCCGGCCGGTGCTCGAACGGCTCGCCCCGGCGCTCGGCACCGGTCAGGCGGCGCTCGTGCTGACCGATGAGCGGCTACGGGTGCTGTGGGCGACCGGGTGCTCGCCGGGCGACCCGTGCCGCGATGACCTCTCCGAGCAGGTGGTCGGTCACAACAGCGCGGCCCTGGCGCTGCGGATCCGCCGCCGTGCCGAGGTGCACGGGCCCGAGCACTTCCTCGATCTGTGGCAGGACGTGTCCGCGGTCAGCGTGCCGGTCCTCGCACCGGAGACGGGGCGGATCCTGGGTACGGTCACGGTCGCCGCCGGGCTCTGCGCCGAGCGCGGACCCCACCCGTGGGCCTCGCTCGCCGAAGCCGCCGCCGGCGCCGTCGAGGCGGAACTCCGGGCACGGTCGCAGACGTCGGAACGGGTGCTGCTGGACGCGTATCTACGGGCCGCACGCGACCAGGACCGAGCGGTCGTCGCCCTCGACGGACGCAACCGTCTGGTGAGCGAGGCCGCGGGGCGGCTGTTGTCACCGGAGGGGCTGGAGGCGTTGGAGCGCAGCACGGTGGCGCTGCTGCGGGACTCGGGCGCGCAAGGGGTGCGGTGGGAGGCCGGGGGCGTCCCGGGTACGGCCACGGGGGTCGACGATCTCCCGGATCCGGAGGCCGGGGGTCTCGCGGGTACGGCCACGCGGGCCGGGACCGATCCGCGTGCGGCCACGCAGGCCGGGACCGAGTCGCGTGCGGCCACGCAGGCCGGGGCCGAGTTCCCTGCGGGCAGGGAGGCCGAGGCCCGGTCGCGTACAGCCATGGAGGCCGAGGGCCTGTCGGGCGCGGCGACGGCCGCCGAGCCCGCTGCCGTACCCGGGACGTGCTCAGGGTCGTACCGCATCCGGCTCCCGGACGGTGTGCGGTGTTCGGCGACGGTCACGCCCGTACCGCACCGGGGCTCGGTCATCGGTGCGGTGGCCGTGCTGGAGCCGCTGGGGCCGGTGGACTCGGCACCGGCCCGGCAGGGTGTCGTGGCACTGGCCGGGCGGTCGGTGCCGTGGCGGCACGCGGTCGATCGTGCGACGGAGCTGGCCGGGTCGCCGGAGCCGCTGCTGCTCGTCGGGGAACGCGGCAGCGGTAAGACCGTTCTCGCGCACGAACTGGCCACCGATCCGCTGGTCGTGGACGCGGCGGAAGGCGGACTCGGCTCCACGCTCGACGCGCTGTCGAACGGTCACGCCCTGCTCATCCGCCATGTCGAGCGGCTCGCCCAGCCGGACACGGCGGCCCTCAACTCGCTCCTCGACACACGTCCGGGCGCGCCCCTGCTGGTCACCTACACCCCCGGCGCGTCGCCGGGCCCATGCCTCCAACGGCTGCTCGACACCCTCGCCGCACGTTCGGTCACTCTCCCGGCGCTGCGCGAACGGCCGGAGGACATCCGGGAGTTGCTCGACGCCCTGGCACCCCGGCCCGCGCCGGGACGGCCGCCGCTCGCCTGGACGCTGGACGCGCTGCGCGCCCTGGAGCAGCATCCATGGCCGGGCAATGTCACCGAACTCGCCCATGTCGTACGGGCGTTGGCCGAGCAGCGCCGGGCGACGGGTCCTGTCCGGCGGGCCGAGCTGCCGGACCCCGTACGCGAAGGGCCCGCGAGCCGCCGCCTCAGCCCGATGGAGCACGCCGAGCGCGCCGCCATCCTGGAGGCCCTGCGCCGGCACGGCGGCAACAAGGCCCGCGCGGCGGCGGCTTTGGGCATCGCCCGCGCCACGCTCTACCGGAAACTGCGGGGATACCGCGGCTGACATCCACCGGAAACAACGGCTGTCTCCTGTGCGCGAAAAACCTCTTTCCCGTGATGGGAAGAAAAAGTTCCAGTTCGGAAGTCGACGAGGAAAGATTTCACGCCAATTACCCGGACAACGCTTGACAGCACATCGCGTGGCCGGATGTTTTCGATTCGACGTGATTCCTTCGCTCAGCAGTGGGCAGCGTGCTACAAGATTCAAGTAGCGAATCGAGTCATCCGCCGAGGCTTCTCCACCCCACGCACGGAGCAGTAGTGACCCCACCCACCACGGTCTCCCCAACCCTCCCTCGCGAGGCGACGCTGTCGGTCGCGCTGGTCAGCCACCGCTGTGCCGTGCCTGGCGCCGGCGCGGAATTGCACTGCCGCATCGTCCGGGAACCGTGCGAGATCCTCCCGTCCGACGACGTGGTCCTCTTCTACGGTCCCCGGATGGGCCCGGAATTGAGGCGGTTCTCGATCGAGGCGAGGAGCGAACTCCCGCCGCTGGCCGTCCTGGCGACCTGCTTCGACCCGGACGACATCGGCCTCGCCCTGGGCTGCGGGGCCGTCGGCTACCTGTTGGACACCGAGCCTCCGGACCTGCTCATGGCGGCTCTGCGGTGCATATCCCATGGGCATACGATCCTCGCTCCACGGGTCGCCGCCGAGCACGCGAGAGTCGCGTCGGGTGCGGGAGGCGCGGCCCGGGCCGGTACCCCCTCCCAACCGCTGGCCCTCTCGCCCCAGGAGCGGGAGATCATGACCCGGATCGCCTCTGGGCTCTCGGTTCGCGAGGTGGCCGTCCAGATGCGTCTGACCGAAAAGACGGTCAGAAACTATCTGAGTCACATCTACGGAAAGCTCGGCGTGCGCAGCCGATCGCAGGCCCTGCTGCGCTGGCTCGGGCACCCGGAGGGTGCCGCATCGGTAAGGGGCACCGAAAGCAGCCGGTAAACATACCCGACAGCGAGTCATGAATGGCCAGACCAGGGTCATTTGCCTCTACTGCAACACGGCATGGCAAATAAACTGAGCCCACTGGTCATCGAACGCTGGATGACCGCAGACGAGAATGGTGCGTCCCCCCATGAATTTCAGCCACCGCTCCAGGCCGAGTCACTTCCTGCCACGCTTCCTCGCCACGGCGTCCGCATGCCGCCGCGCCCGACGTTCCCTCGCATGACACGCGGCATCTGACTCGCCCGACTCGCCTTTTCCCGACCCCCACGGGCATGGGCCTCTCTCCCACTTCGGCGACGGCAGCTGCCGCCGGCCGAGAGCGATCGTCCCCACGGCAGCCGCACGGCGTTCCCCCGCGCCGCACACCACCGCACGTCGACCGGTCCTCGTCCCGCCCGGCCCACGTAGGCACAGGTCAGCACAGGCGACACGTGTCCATCCGTTGATTCCTTCGGTTTCGCTCCGGAACGGCAGGAGTACCCGTGATCCTTCTTTCCCCCGACCCTCTGCGTATGCAGTACGGCATCGACTCCACGGAATCCTCGTGTCCCGCGTGCCGCCTCATCGGCAGGTCGATGTCGTGCTGGCGGCAGAGTCGGCTCCAGCTCACAGTGGAACTGGCCGAGGAGGGCGTGCGAGCCGCCGCCTCCCGTCCGCAGTGCGAGTGCCACTCGCATTCCAGGCTGTGGCTGGCCACAGTACTGATCCACCTCCGCGAACTCGACCGGGCCGAGGGACTCCTCCACCCCGACAGCCCCGACGTCTCGCACCCTTCGGCGGAGTCGGCCGCCAGAGCGGACCTCTCCCGGTCGTTCCTCGCGTTCACGACCGGCGACATCGACACCTCCGCACAACTGGGCGAGCAGGGACTGGCGGCGGCCGAGCGGTCCGGACCGTGGCACACCCTGGGCCGACTCGTCCTGGCGGGGTGCGCCCTGCGTCGGGCCGACTTGAAGGTCGCCCTGGCGCACACACAGCGGATCGCCGAGGACGCGCTCCTGGCGTCCGACAACCCGCTGGCGGGGCAGTGCGCATGGGTCTCCGTGCAGGTCCGCGAGGCGCACGACGGTACCGAGGCGGTGGTGCCCTTCATCGAACAGCTCGTCGCCCTGGGGCCGGCCAGCCGCGAGGTGCTGGGCTCACAGCCGGCCGCCGCACCCTGGTTCGTACGGCTGGCACTGAAGGCCGGTGACAAGGCGGTCGCCCGCCAGGGCGCGCTGGCGGCGAGGCAACTGGCGCAGATCAACCCGCAGTTCCGCTCACTGACCGCCGCCGCGCTGCACGCCGAGGGGCTGTTGAAGCGCGACCTCGACGACCTGTGGCAGGCCGCCGAGACCCATGTGGACCCCTGGGCGCGCGCCTCGGCCCTGGAGGACATCGGAACGCACCTGGCCGGCCAACGCCTCCAACCGGACCGGGCCGTCGAGATCCTGGAGCGCAGCAGCGACGTCTACCTGGCGGCCGGGGCCGCGCGTGATCTGTCCCGGGTCAAGAGCAAGCTGCGCGGCCTCGGCGTCCGACACCATGTGTCCCGTTGGTCCAGCGGCTCCAGGGAGCAGCTGGGACGGCTGACCGAGACCGAGTTCACGGTCGCCCACCTGGTGGTCCAGGGGATGACCAACAGCCAGGTCGGCGCGCAGCTCTTCCTCTCCCACCACACGGTGGCGTTCCATCTCAAGAAGATATTCCGGAAGCTGGACGTGGCGTCGCGCGTCGAACTGGCCCGTACCTGGAGCACACCGGCAGGCGAGAGCCGCCCGAGAACGCCCCGGGCCCGCCCGACGGCCTGAGAAGGCAACGGCCTGGTCCGCTCGTCGCGCCTGTGACCTGCCCCCGAGACTGGATCAGATGCCGGCGGACGGTGGCCCCGTCGTGCCCCGCACCTCGAGCGAGGGAGTCGCCAGGTCGACCTCGGCGGGGCGGTCCGGCTCCGCGATCCGGTCGAGGAGACGCTGAGCGGCGCGGCGGCCCACGTCATGGCTGGCGTTGTCCACGGTGGTGAGCCACAGATGCCGCAGCTGGGAGAGGTACGTGTTGTCGTACCCGACCAGGGACAGATCCCGTGGGACGACGAGACCGGTCTCCTCGGCCGCCGAGAGGGCGCCGACGCATGTCATGTCGTTGACGGCGAAGATCGCGGTCGGACGCCTCGGACGGCTCAGAAGCCGGACGGTGGCCCGGTAGCCGCCCTCTTCGGTGAGGTCGCCCTGTTCCACCACGGCCGTGTCGGCCAGGCCGTGCTCCCGCATGGTGGCCTCGAAGCTGCGGCGGCGCAGCTCGCCGACGGCGCCCCGCCCGGCGATATGGGCGATGTCGCGATGACCGAGGCCGATGAGGTGCTCGGTGGCCAGGCGGGCGCCGTGCTCGTCGTCGTTGGCGACGATGTCCACCGCGGGCAGGACGGGTTCCCGGGTGCCCGCCACGACGGTGGGTACCTGATCGGCCGCGGTGCGCAGCACTTCGGGATCCTGCTGGGTGCCGACGGCGATCAGGCCGTCGACGCGCAGCTCGGTGAACGTACGGGTGAGGTCCTCGCCGAGACGCCGGTTGAGGTGGCCGTCGGCCAGGAGCATGCGCAGGCCGCTGTCGTAGAGCCGCGAGTTCAGCCCGTCGAGCAGATTCACGAACCAGGGGTTGCGCATGTCGTTCAGCAGCACGCCCACCGTACGGGTGCGGCGCTCGCTGAGGCTGCGCGCGGCGGCGTTGGGCCGGTAGCCGAGCTCCTCGACCGCGGCGAGGACGGCCTGGCGCTTGTCGGGACGGACGCCGTCCGCGCCGCGCAGCACCAGGGAAACCAGCGACTTCGACACGCCGGCCCGCGCGGCGACGTCACGGATGGTCGGAGTCCTCATGCCGTGGACCGTTCCATACCCGCTCCCTGCTTGTAAAGACCCTTGACACCACCATAAACGGCCTCCATGGTGAGCTACCAGTTTATGGATCGGTCCAAAGAGGGGCAGTCAATGGTGAATACGCTCGGCGTCGCCGTCGTGGGGTTCGGCTGGATGGGACGGGTGCACACCCAGGCGTACGCGCGGGTACCGCACCACTTTCCGCAGCTGGGCGTGCGCCCTGAGCTGGTGACCGTCGCCGAGGAGGTCCCGGGCCGGGCCGAGGAGGCCGCCGCGCAGTTCGGGTTCGCCGCGACGACGCGCGACTGGCGCGAGGTGGCCGCCGATCCCCGGGTCCAGGCCGTCAGCATCACCGCGCCGAACTTCCTGCACCGGGAGATCGGGGTCGCCATGGCCGAGGCCGGCAAGCACATCTGGATCGAGAAGCCGGTCGGGCTCACCGCCGCCGACGCCCGCGCGGTAGCCGACGCGGTCGCCGAGGCCGGCGTCCAGGGCACGGTCGGCTTCAACTACCGCAACGCCCCGGCAGTGGCGTACGCCCGCGAGCTGATCGCCTCCGGCGAGATCGGCACGGTCACGCACGTCCGTGTCCGACTCTTCAGCGACTACGCCGCCCACCCCGAGGGCGCCCTGACCTGGCGGTACGAGCGGGAGCGCGGCGGCAGCGGAGTCCTCGGCGACCTCGCCTCGCACGGCGCGGACCTCGCCCGATTCCTGCTGGGGGACATCGCGTCGCTGATCGCCGACACCGCGGTCTTCATCCCGGAGCGGTCCCGCCCGACCGGCGCCACCGCCGGGCACACGCGTGCGACCGGCGGCGAACTCGGCCCGGTCGAGAACGAGGACTACGTCAACTGCCTGCTGCGCTTCGCCTCGGGCGCCCGCGGCGTCCTGGAGGCCTGCCGCGTCTCGGTCGCCGAGCAGAACAACTACGGCTTCGAGGTGCACGGCACCAAGGGCGCGGTCTTCTGGGACTACCGGCGCATGGGCGAGCTCGCCGTCAGCCGCGGCACCGCCTACCAGGACCAGCCCGTCAGCACGGTCTTCGTCGGCCCCGGGCAGGGCGAGTACGCGGCCTTCCAGCCCGGTGCCGCCAACGCCATGGGCTACGACGACCTCAAGGTCATCGAGGCCCACAACTTCCTGCGCTCCATCGCCGACGGCACCCCGCACGGGCCGACCCTGGACGACGCGGTGCACAGCGCGGCCGCCCTCGACGCGATGAGCCGTTCGGTCGAGCAGGGGGCGTGGGTGAGCCTGGTATGAGGACGGTACGGGTCGGGGTCGTCGGCGCCGGGAACATGGGCGCCGACCATGTGAGCACGCTGCACCGCTGGGTGTCCGGCGCCGAGGTCACGCGCGTCGCCGACATCGACGCGGACCGGGCGGCCGCCATCGCCGCCGGTGTGCCCGGTGCCCGGTCGACCGACGACGCCCACGCGCTGATCGACGACCCGGAGGTCGACGCCGTCGTCATCGCCTCCCACGACACCACGCACGCCGATCTCGCCGTCGCCGCCGTACGCGCCGGAAAGCCGGTCATGTGCGAGAAGCCGCTCGCTCCGACCGTCGAGGAGTGCGTCCGAGTCGTCCGGGAGGAGCGGCGGGCGGGCGCCGGACTGATCTCGCTTGGCTTCATGCGTCGTTTCGATCCCGCGTACGTGGAGCTGAGGTCGGCCGTCGCCTCCGGAACATGCGGGGCCCCGCTGCTGGTGCACTGCGTCAGCCGGGGTGTCTCCTCCGCGCCGGGCTGCACCGACGAGTTCAGTGTCACCGGGTCGGCCATCCACGAGTTCGACACGGTGCCGTGGCTGCTCGACTCCCCCATCACCGAGGTCAGTTGGCACGCGCCGCGCCCCACCTCGGCGGTGACCGGCCTCAGGGACCCCCAGTTGATGCTGCTGCACACCGCCGACGGGGCGCTGACCACGGTCGAGACGTTCCTCAACGCCGGGTACGGCTACGACGTCCGCTGCGAGGTGGCGGGTGAGCGCGGCACGCTGGCCCTGGCCGACCCCGCACGCCTCGTGTCCGACGCGACCCGCGCCCGCTCCACCGCCTACCCCGCCGACTGGCGCCCACGCTTCGCCGACGCCTACCGGCTGGAGCTGCAGGCCTGGATCGACGCCGTGGCCCAGGGGCGGCCCTCTCCGCTGGCTACGGCGTACGACGGTCTGGTGGCGTCCGTGGTGGCCGAGGCGGTCATCGCGTCCATGAAGGACGGCGGCCGGACCATCGCCGTCCGGGTCCCGGAGCTCTGACCGCCGATGCCCTCCTTCCCCACCGCCCTGCCCGCCCCCCGCACCCCGGACCCGATGGACGCCCCGGCCCTGCGCTGGGGCGTGCTCGGCACCGGCTGGATCGCCGAACGCTTCGTCGACTCCGTCCGGCGCCACACCCGGCAACGCTTCACCGGCGTGGCCTCCCGCGACGCCGGCCGCGCCCAGACCTTCGCCGACCGCCACGGCGTCCCGCGCGCCCACGGCTCGTACGAGGAACTGGTCACGGCATCGGACGTGGACGTGGTGTACGTGGCCACGGAACACACCGCCCACCTCGCCTGCGCGCGCCTCGCCCTGGAGGCGGGCAAGCACACCCTCGTCGAGAAGCCCCTCGCCCTCGACGCGGCCCAGGCGACCGAGCTGGCCCTCCTCGCCGCCGAACGCGGTCTGTTCTGCGCGGAAGCGCTGTGGACCTTCTTCCTCCCCAAGTTCGACGTCGTACGGCAGATCATCGACTCGGGTGTCCTCGGCGACATCCACACGGTCCTGGCCGAGTACGGCGAGCACTTCACCGGCGGACACCGCATCCTCCGCCCCGACCTCGCCGGCGGCCCCCTCCTCGACCTCGGTACGTACCCCGTCTCCCTCGCCACCTGGGTTCTGGGCGCCCCGGTCGAGGTCCAGGCCTTCGGCCAGCCCCACCCTGCCGGTGTGAACGGCCAGATCTCCGCCATCCTCCGCGACGCGAGCGCCCACCAGGCCGTCGTCCACACGACCCTGTTCAGCGACACCCCCACGACCGCGACCATCGCCGGCACCCACGCCACGCTGAGCCTGCCGGGCCCCTTCTACCAACCGGGCGACCTGCACCTCACCCCGTCCGGCGGCGGCACGACCCTCACGTACGCCGAGCCCCGCACGGCGCACGAGGCCCTGCACTTCGAGGCGGCGGACGTGGCCCGGTGCATCGCCGCCGGACGCCTCCAGTCCCCGTGCCGACCGCTCGACGACTCGGTCACCACGCTCAGGACGATGGACACGATGCGCGAGCTGTGCGGCATCTCGTTCCCGGCCTAGGCCCTGCGGCGCCGGCCGGCGAACGCGCGACCTCACCGCGTGTGGACGGCGCACCCCGCTCCCGCTGCTGACAGATCGTCCATCGGACGCGTCGAACCCTCGGCGGGATCGGCGAGGAAGACGAACTCGGGGTGGCCGCTGACGATGTAGATGGCGGTCTCGGAGTCGCCGTGGTGGTGGTCGGCCGAGGCGGTCGCGGGCGCGACCGTGGTCTGCCCCATCCACATCCACATCCGCTCCGAGCCGACCCGGGCACCGCTGATCGCGGCGAACCGGCGCATGCCGTCGGTCTGCGCCGTGCCGCCGTCGAGATCGTCGGCGCGGATGTGGTGCACCCGCGTGCGCGCCTCGGGCAGCGGGCCGCTCGGACGGTCGGTCAGGTCCGGGTGGAAGCCGTCATGGGAAGAGGGCTGTGAGGTCATCGGGGCTCATCCTCAAGATCGGAGGGAACACGTCTGAACGGCCTGGTTACTTGAGCTCGATCTCGACGAAGCGGAACTCGTACGCGTTCGTGTTGACGAGGTTGTGCGCGACACCGGCGGACCGCGCGTAGGAAACCCCCGCGCGCATCTCCACGTCGCGTTCCCCCTCCGAGTCCTCCACGCGCACCGTTCCGGTGATCAGCGGAACCACCACGTAGTCATGTCCGTGAACGTGATGGCCCGTCTCGGCGCCCGGGGCGAAACACCACTCCGTGACGACGACGCGATCCGTATCGACCTGAACTGTCGGCTTCGCTTGCACGCGCCAAGGCTAGGGCGGGAGTCGGACGCCACACACGCTCCATCGCGTACAACACCCTTCGGCCGATTACCCGAAGCGGAGCTTGCGAACTGGCCGAAACATCACTGCGCCGCGGGCAGAGCCGTTGACCCGTCACGAGTTGCGGGAAAAGATCACGCCCACATTTGATCGCTCTGACGGGGAAGGGCATCCCATGGCCACGATGAGAAACCGTTTCGCCACCGTACTGGCGGCGACCGCCGTGACGGTCGGCGTCTCCTTCGGCACCGGCGCGGGCACCGCCGCGGCAGCGCCCCGGCTCACCTACTCGGAGAGCTGGTACCAGGACGGCCAGTCGCTGATCGTCTTCCTCTACAAGGACGGCGACTACGCCGGATTTGTGAACTGGAACGCCGACCCGGACAGCTTCGGCACCCCCGGCGACGCGCTGCGGGCGCATGACGAGACGGACGACGGGTGGGGCATCGAGGGCGTCGTCTTCAACGCCAACGTCCACCGCGAGGCGTCGACGCGGGGGCACGCCTCCCCCTACACGACCAAGTGGCAGACCGGCGACCTCGACGAGGACCAGCGGTTGACGTTCAACGCGTGCCTGGTGAAAGGCTCGGAAGAGGTCTGCACCGGGTACACCCACCGCGTCCACGCGTAGCCGCGCTCGCTCTACTCCGCGTCGGCGACGACCGACCCCACCCGCTCGGCCAGGCCCGGATCACGGCGGACCAGGAGGGTCGCGTAGCCGACGGCGGCGACCAGGGCGGCCAGTGCCGCGTACGGGAACCAGCTGTACGGCGCGGGCTGGCCGGGCTTGGCCAGGTAGTAGAGCGGGACGAGGATGGCGAGGGCGCCGATCGCGGGCAGCACGAGGTGCCGGACGGTCCGGAACTCCTGCGGGCGGTATCTGCGGTAGTACAGCGGCAGCGCGATGTTGGACGCGAGGTAGACCAGCAGGATCAGGATGGCGCCCAGGCTCGATGACTCCGTGAAGAAGACCACGGGGTTCATCGAGCCGCCGTCGGATCCGAGCAGATGGCCCAGGCCCCAGCCTCCGATGATCAGCAGCGCGGTGGCGGTGAAGGTGACGATCGCGTTGGTCGGCGTACGGCGCGTGGGGTGGACGTAGCCGAAGAAGGACGGCAGCAGCCCCTCGCGCCCCGCGTTGAACACGAGGCGGGCCTGGGAGTTGATGCCCGCGATCAGTACGCCGAGCGTGGAGGTCAGGCCGCCGAGGTACGCGACGAACGCCAGCGCGCCGAGCGTGTGGTGGGCGACGTCGATGAAGGGGATCCGGGAGGCGCCGAGCCGGTCCACGTCGTAGCCGAAGCCGGTCACCGTGGCGTAGGAGAAGAGGATGTAGCTCACGGTCATGATCGCGACGGAGGAGAACACGGCGCGGCCGACGTTGCGCCGCGGGTTCTCCGTCTCCTCGGCGAGTGCCGCGGAGTTCTCCCAGCCGATGAACAGGTACACCGCCAGCGGAAAGCCGGCTGCCAGCCCCGAGAGGCCGTGGGTGAGGTGGCCGGGCAGGAACGGGGCGGCGGAGAGGTCGCCCCGGTGTTCGACGATCGTCGCGACCGAGACCACGACGAGAACCAGCATCTCCACACCGAAGAAGTAGCCCGCCCACTTGGTGGAGACGACGATCCCGCGCAGCATCAGCACCACCGACAGGCCGGTCAGCAATAGCGTCCAGATGATCCACGGCAGGTCCACGCCCGTGTAGTGGTACAGGGTGATCTGCACGAACCCGCCCGAGATCGCGATCACCGAAGCCATGGCGATGATGTAGCCGAGTCCGGCCAGCAGGGCCGTGGTCACCGCGCTGACCGGCCCGAACGTCCGGCCGACGAAGGTGATGAAGCTGCCCGCCGAGGGGTGCGCCCGGGAGAACTCGGCCAGTGTGTTGCCGAGCAGCGCGACCGCCACCCCCGCCGCCACGATGGTCAGCGGCGACGCGACCCCCGCGGTGGTGGCCAGGAAGGCGAAGCCGAAGAAAAAGCTCATCGCCGGGCCGACGTTGGCCATGGTGGCGGCGGCGATGTCCGCCATGCCGAGGACGCCGCCGCGCAGTCGCTGGGGCGCGCCGCCGACGGGGCCCGACGTCGACGACGGGCCGACAGCTCCGGGGTCAGGCATGGCGACAGCTCCTTCAGCGGGGTGGCGGCACGGGGAAGGGACGTGGGAGAAGGGGGTCAGTTCGGGCCGGCGTGCCGGTGCGCCTTCACCGCGCGGACCGCCGAGTCCATCGCGCCACGGGTCAGTTCGTCGAGCAGTTCGGCGTGGCAGCGGTTGCGGGCCCGTACGACAGCGGGGTCCGGGGCGGGGCCCAGCAGGCACTGGCGGCCGAGCAGGTCGGCGGCGAACTCGCGGATCCCGGCGCCGCCGAGGGTCTCCGCGAGGTCGAGGTGGAAGCGGGTCTCCAGCTCGAGCAGCCGGGCCGGGTCGTCGGCCAGATCCATCTCCTCGACCAGGGCCCGCAATCCGTCGAGCCGCCCGTCCGGGACCTCGCCCGCGCTGTGCGCGACGAGACCGCATTCGAGCAGCAGATGGAAGGAGTCCAGCGAGGCCGCCTCGTCGGCGTCGTGCAGCACGGCGACGACCGCGTCCCAGTCCGCCGCGACGAAGGTTCCGCCCGCCCGGCCCCGACGGCGGTCGAGCAGGCCGTCCTGACACATGGCCTCCAGCGCGCGGCGCACGGTGATCTCACTGATCCCCAGTTCCTCGGCGAGGACGCCCGCGTCCGGCAGCCGGTCTCCCGGCGACACGGACCGCAGACGCACCCTGAGGGCGATCCGGGACCGGACGAGCTCCGCCCCCGTGGGGCCCCGACCGGCCAGGACACGGGTGTCCCAACCGCTGTAGGGGCCGAACTTGCCCGCTGCATTCACCACGGCGCCACCTTAACGGCCTGCTGAGCGGGGTCACGGTGTGGTCCACAGAGGGCTCCCGGAAGAGAGGGTTCCGCGCTGCGTGAAAAATAGAGCAAGGTGAACAGTTAAACAAGTCTTGTTCTTTTCGATCGTACTGAACTAATTTCCAGACGCCCTGGTCCGCACTCCCTCCATGGATGTCGAGATGACCACAACCGTCCCCAAAAGCCCTCCCACAGAGCCTGAGGCCGGCCTGCAGGCCGGCCTCAAGAACCGCCACCTGTCGATGATCGCGATCGGCGGTGTCATCGGCGCCGGCCTGTTCGTCGGCTCTGGCTCCGGCATCGCCGCCGCCGGCCCCGGCATCCTGATCTCGTACGCCCTCGTCGGCGTGCTGGTCGTCCTCGTGATGCGCATGCTCGGCGAGATGGCCGCGGCCAACCCCACCTCCGGCTCGTTCTCCGCCTACGCGGACCGCGCGCTGGGACGCTGGGCCGGGTTCACCATCGGCTGGCTGTACTGGTTCTTCTGGGTCGTGGTGCTCGCCGTCGAGGCGACCGCCGGCGCGAAGATCCTCGCGGGCTGGATCCCGGCCGTCCCGCAATGGGGCTGGGCTCTGATCGTCATGATCGTCCTCACCGCCACCAACCTGGTCTCCGTCAGCTCCTACGGAGAGTTCGAGTTCTGGTTCGCCGGCATCAAGGTCGTCGCGATCGCCGCGTTCATCGTGGTCGGCGGCCTCGCCATCTTCGGCCTGCTGCCCGGCTCGGACCACCCGGCGTCAGGCTTCTCCAACCTCACCGCGCACGGCGGCTTCCTGCCGAACGGCCCCGGCGCGATCCTGACCGGCGTCCTGATGGTGGTCTTCTCGTTCATGGGCAGCGAGATCGTCACGCTGGCGGCGGGCGAGACCGCGGACCCGCAGGCCGCCGTCACCAAGGCCACCAACAGCGTGATCTGGCGGATCGCGGTGTTCTACCTGGGCTCGATCCTGATCGTGGTCTCGCTGCTGCGCTGGGACGACCCGGCGATCCTCAAGGACGGCTCGTACGTCGCCGCCCTCAGCTCCATCGGGATCCCGCACGCCGGCCAGATCATGAACGCCATCGTGCTGACCTCGGTGCTGTCCTGTCTCAACTCCGGCCTGTACACGGCCTCCCGCATGGCCTTCTCCCTCGGCCGCCGCAGCGACGCGCCGGCATCCTTCGGCCGGACCACGGAACGCGGCGTCCCTCGCTCGGCGATCCTCGCCTCGGTGGTCTTCGGCTTCGTCGCGGTCGCCTTCAACTACCTCTGGCCGGACACCGTCTTCCAGTTCCTCCTCAACTCCTCCGGTGCGATCGCCCTGTTCGTCTGGCTGGTGATCTGCTTCTCCCAGCTGCGGATGCGCAAGATCATCCAGCGCGAGTCCCCGGAGAAGCTGGTCGTCAGGATGTGGCTCTACCCCTACCTGACTTGGGCCACCATCGCCCTCATCACCTTCGTCCTGGGCTACATGCTCACCGACACGGCCGACGGCGGCGGCCGCGACCAGGTCGTCCTGTCCACCCTGGTGGCCGCGGCCGTGGTGGTCCTGGCCGTGGTCCGCCAACGCCGGTCAGCCCGGAACGGGACACACACGCCCGACCGCGTGACGGCGCCATAACTGCGCCATAGGGGAACCCGCCTCCGAGGCGGGTTCCCCCAAGCACGCAGGAGGGGCTGTTTCGGACTACTCCGAAACAGCCCCTCCAGGCAGTCCGGCAAACGTCCAGGTCAGAGGCTTGGTGCGAGGGTTGGCGTGAGCCGGTCCGCGGGAAATGGTCTAGAAGGCGGCAAGCACGTGGCAGTCCTTCGACGATCTTGTGGTGTTGGCGACCTTCTCCGGAAGGTCATCACGGAAGCTCTGGAAGGTGTTCTCACCTGTCTTCTTGAACAATGCCAGAGCTTCGTCAGAGACCATGAGACAGAAGCGACTCTTCAGGGGGTTCCGTCCACTTGTTCGGTGCAGGGTCAGAGTGGCTTCGTACCTACCGGGCGTGAAGTTCCATCCGACGGCGTTGAACACCATCACCGGCTGCTGGGGCTTGTCTCGGTTCACGACCAGCGGGCTCGGGTCTGCCACCCGCTGGTAGGTGAGACTCTTGGCCTCTGGGTCATAGGAGAAGGCGCCTGCCTCATCCCAGATGAACGCGGGGCTCGTTCCGTCCCCGTCCGCTCGGTGTGCCTCAAGCCTCGCTTCGGTGACCACCTCGACCTGCTGCGTCTCCAGCCTCGTCGACACTGTGGGCTGGAGATAGAGCCAGACGTCGCGTCCTTGAGATACCCGGACGATGTGCGGGAGTGCTACGTCGACCTCGGGATCCCGCTCAAGCTGGATGAAGTTGTAGGCCGACAGTGCGAGAGCGACGAGCCCGGCAACCGTGTTCGTCCACGCCTGGGCAACGTCGAAGTGTTTTCGACGTTGCTCGTGAGATCGAGCGGAAGGGCTGGTTTCGTCAGACACCATGAGCCCATGGTCACCGACGTTCCGTGCTCGTGCTGTGGAGTAGTGGGCTGTATGGGGACCAGCGTTGGGTGGTTTCGATATGGTCGGCAGCGGTGTCAGCCACGTCGCCCGGCCGCAGCAGGGCGGCCACCGGCTCCCCGGTCCGGGTCTGGCCGTGGTCGACGAACGCGACGAGCGGAGGACGGCCGAAGTTCTTCTTCCACGTCTCAGTGGCGTCCTGCTTCTCGGAGTGCGGGAGCAACCAGCACCCCGTCGATGTCCACGATCACGCTGCCGCCGGCGGCCGGACTACGCTCACCGGCCAGCTCCCAGACCCCCGTGCGTACTTCGACCCGTGCCGAGCGGACCGCCATCGTCGTGCACCGTCCGCGGCTTGCGCCATGGTGCCAGTGCCCGATTTGAGCTACGGCGACCGCCGAGCATCCGTTCGGCGAGCTTGGCCCAGCAGTCGCGTGGCGCGACGCCCCCGAGAGATGGCGGCGCGCTCGACGTTCGGGCCTTGCCTCAAGGGAAGAACTTCTGGATCCGCGGCTGCATCCGCAAAAACACAAAGGCAAGGAGAGCGCTCTCTCCTTGCCACTCCCAACTTATAGCGCGTTGGGGGACTTGCCGCAAGACCCGGGGCACGGCGCAGAATCGTCGGCCGATGCCACAACCTGCGGAATTGGGGTCACGACGTGCGGGTGTTGTTGTCGACGTATCGGGGACGCGGTGACGTCGAACCAGTGGTGCGACCGGCAGTGCAGTTGCGGGTGCCCGGCGCGGAGGTGCGGGGGTGCGCTCCGCCCGACCGGGCGGAGCGGCCGGCCGACTCGTCAGAGGGAAGGCAACCAGAGACGAGGACATGCTCGACAAGAGGTTCGACAGAGCTGGAGGCGCCGGTGACTCGATCGGCCAGTGCACTACGACGGAGCACGGCTGCCTCGGAGGTATCGCGATGATCGAGCAGTACGTGCGGGATCTGCAAGAGGTTGACGAGACGCAGGTCGCGGTCGTCGGCGGCAAGGGCGCGCACCTGGGCGGGCTGTACCGGATCGAAGGCATCCGTGTGCCGGCCGGCTTCTGCGTGACGACGGACGCCTTCCGGCGGATCATGGCGGAAGCACCGTCGATCGATGATCAGCTCGATCGGCTGTCGCGACTGAACCCGGACGACCGGGAGGCGATCCGCACGCTCAGCGCGCAGATCCGCCGGACCATCGAAGAGATCGCCATCCCGGGCGATCTCGCGGCGGCGATCACCAGCGCGCTCGCCCGGCTCGGCGAGCAAGCCGCCTACGCCGTCCGATCCAGCGCGACGGCAGAGGACCTGCCGACGGCCTCCTTCGCCGGCCAGCAGGACACATATCTGAACGTGGTGGGGCCGACGGCGATCCTCCAGCACGTCAGCCGGTGCTGGGCCTCGCTCTTCACCGAGCGGGCCGTGACCTACCGCCAGCGGAACGGCATCGACCACCGTACGGTCCACATGGCCGTTGTCGTGCAGCAAATGGTCTTCCCGCATGCGGCCGGCATCCTGTTCACGGCCGACCCCGTCACGGGCAACCGGAAAATCGCCACCGTGGACGCCGGCTTCGGGCTCGGCGAGGCCCTGGTCTCCGGCCTGGTGAACCCGGACGTCTTCAAAGTGCGACACGGCGAAGTCGTCGCCAAGGCGATCGCCACCAAACAGCGGACCGTTCACGCCCTGCCGACCGGCGGTACGCAGGAAGTGGCGATCGACTCGCAGCGGCAGGAGCAGCCGGCGCTGACGGATGCGCAGGTCGTGCGGCTCGTGCAGCTCGGGCGGCGGATCGAAGCGCACTTCGGCCACCCGCAGGACATCGAATGGTGCCTGGTCGATGATGGCTTCCAGATCGTTCAGAGCCGACCGATCACAACGCTGTTCCCCATCCCCGAGACCGGCGACCAGGAGAATCACGTCTACGTCTCCGTCGGTCACGGGCAGATGATGACCGACCCCATGAAGCCCCTGGGGCTCTCCATGTGGCGACTGACGGCCATGACGCCGATGCACGAGGCCGGCGGGAGGCTGTTCGTCGACGTCACCCGGCGCCTGACCTCGCCCGCGAGCCGCGCCGCCCTCCTGGACGTCATGGGGAGAGGCGATCCGCTGATCAGGGACGCTCTGGAGACCGTCCTCGACCGCGACGACTTCGTCCCGTCGCTCCCGGACGCGGGTCCCGCCGGGCCTCCGGCCGGCGGCCCCTCCGCCCCGACCGAGCCCGATCCGGCCACCGTCACCGAGCTGATCGAGCGCAGCCAGGCGTCCATCGCCACCCTGGAGCGCGACATCCGGACGAAGACCGG
Source organism: Streptomyces graminofaciens (assembly GCF_030294945.1). Classification (NCBI taxonomy): domain Bacteria; kingdom Bacillati; phylum Actinomycetota; class Actinomycetes; order Kitasatosporales; family Streptomycetaceae; genus Streptomyces; species Streptomyces graminofaciens. Next base: position 2,937,744 of record NZ_AP018448.1, read on the forward strand.
ACCGGCGCTGTTCGACTTCCTGCTGGCGGCCTTCGAGGAGCACAAGCGAGTCCTGAGTGATCCGCTGAACTTACAGGCGATCATGGCGGGGATGGAGGCCACGTGGTGGCTCAACGACAAGCTGCAGGAGTGGCTGGGCGAGAAGAACGCGGCTGACACACTCACTCTGTCCGCCCCCGACAACGTCACGTCGGAGATGGGTCTGGCGCTCCTCGACGTCGCGGACGTGATCCGCCCGCAGCCGGAGGTGGTGGCGTTTCTGGAGGGTGTCGAGGACGAGGGCTTCCTGGGCGAGTTGGCGAAGCTCGCGGGCGGGACCGAAGCGCGCGACGCCATGGAGGCCTACCTCGACCGGTACGGCATGCGCTGCGTCGGCGAGATCGACATCACGAGGCCACGTTGGCGCGAGCGCCCCACCACGCTCCTGCCCGTGATCCTCGACAACGTCAGGAACTTCGAGCCGGGCGCCGCCGCGCGGCGCTTCGAGCAAGGGCGGCAGAAGGCACAGAAGAAGGAACAGGGCGTGCTGTCACGCTTGCGGGCCCTGCCAAACGGGGACCAGAAAGCCGACGAGGCCAAGCGGATGGTCGACCGGGTCCGCGCCTTCATCGGGTACCGGGAGTACCCGAAGTACGACATCGTCAGCCGCTACTTCGTCTACAAGCAGGCCCTGTTGAAGGAGGCCGAGCGCCTCGTGCAGGCAGACGTGCTCTCTGAGACGGAGGACATCTTCTACCTCACTTTCCAGGAGCTCCACGACGTGGTGCGCTCGAACCAGGTGGATGACCAGCTCATCCAGCAGCGCAAGGACGCGTTCCGGTCGTACCACGCGCTCACACCGCCCCGGGTGCTCACATCGGATGGTGAGGCCGTCTCCGGCGCGTACCGGCGCGACGACGCGCCGGCCGGCGCCCTGATCGGCCTACCGGTTTCCGCCGGGACCATCGAGGGACGGGCCCGCGTCATCCTTGACATGGCGGAGGCCGATCTCGAAGCGGGCGACATCCTGGTCACGACCTTCACGGACCCCAGCTGGTCACCGCTGTTCGTCGGAATCGCGGGACTGGTGACGGAGGTGGGCGGCCTGATGACCCACGGCGCAGTGATCGCCAGGGAGTACGGCTTGCCGGCCGTCGTGGGCGTGGAGCGGGCCGCCCGGCTGGTCCGGGACGGGCAGCGGATCCGCGTGCACGGAACCGAGGGGTACGTCGAGATCCTGCCTTGACCGACCACACGGAGAAGCCCCATCCGTAGCTTCCGACTGAACTGAACAGCGTCAAGCAGACTCGACTGGTCACGAGCATGCATGGACGGCTCCCACATCCACGCGAAAAAAGGAGGTGCCGACACCGGTCCGTCGCCGGTCGAGCGGCGGAAGACGGCAGGTCGGAGGCTTCCCCCTCCGACCGTACCGCCGCACTACGTCGGCTTCTCGTCGGAGTACGGGTGGCATGCTCAGAGCGCGTCGAGCGGACCCGAAGAGGCTCGCTCAGTTCCTGGGGTTGACCAATATCATCCGCGTTTGTGAGAAATTGCGAGACGAGAGCCCCAGAACGATCAAGGGCCTTGCCTCACATGCCGTGAGACAAGGCCCTGACCTGGACGGATAACCCGACAATTCTGTCGGGACGACAGGATTTGAACCTGCGACCCCTTGACCCCCAGTCAAGTGCGCTACCAAGCTGCGCCACGTCCCGTTGCCCGTCTGACCTGGGGATTTCCCCTGGCTGAACGCGCATGGAAACAATACCGCACTCGGGTCGGTGGTCGCGCACGGCTTTTTCGGGACGGCCACCCCCGCCCGCTTGACCTCAATCACACTTGAGGTCGCACGATCGTCTGCATGTCGATCACAGCGGAACGCACCTACGGATTCGACGACCTGCCTCGGCTCATGGCGCTGATGACGGGCGACGAGAAGCACGGCCCTGCGGCCACGTCCACGCTGGACGTGCTGTGGGTGCTCTACGACCGGGTGCTGCGAGCCGGGCCCGAGCACCTGGACGACCCGGAGCGCGACCGGTTCCTGCTCTCCAAGGGGCACGGGCCGATGGCGTACTACGCGGTGCTCGCCGCCAAGGGCTTCGTGCCGGTCGAGTGGCTACCGGGCTTCGGCGCGTACGACTCGGCGCTCGGCTACCACCCGGACCGGGTGCTGGTGCCAGGTGTCGAGATCGGCAGCGGCTCGCTCGGGCACGGGCTGCCGCTCGCGGTCGGTACGGCGCTGGGGCTGCGGGCGCAGGGGCGGCACGATCCGGCGGTGTGGGTTCTGGTCGGGGACGCCGAGCTGGACGAGGGCAGCAATCACGAGGCGATCGCGTACGCGGGGCCGACCGGGCTGGACCGGCTGCACACCGTCGTGATCGACAACTCCTCCGCCAGCCATGCCCGGCCGGGCGGGATCGCCGCCCGCTTCGAGGCGGCGGGCTGGTCCACCGAGACCGTGGACGGGCGTGACCACGAGGCGCTCTACGCCGCCTTCACCACCCCGCACCCCGGCCGCCCCCACGCCGTCGTCGCCCGCGTCGAGCCGAAGGACTCCTGAGCCCTGCCCGACCTTGCCGGACTTCGGACCTGCCGGACCTCGGACCTGCCGGACGGCACGGTCGTGCCGGACCTTCCCGAAAGGAACCCCAATCCCATGGACAGCATGCGTGACCGTTTCGCCTCCGTCGCCTCCCGGATGCTCGACGAGGACCCCCGGGTGGCGGTGGTCCTCGCGGAGATCGGCGCGGCCGGGTTCGCCGAGACCCTGCGCCGACATCCGGGCCGGGTGATCAACGTGGGCATCCGCGAGCAGCTGCTCATCGGCGCGGGCGCGGGCCTGGCCCTCACCGGGATGCGGCCGGTGATCCACACCTTCGCCAGCTTCCTCGTCGAGCGCCCCTTCGAGCAGATCAAGCTGGACTTCGGCCACCAGGACACGGGCGCGGTGCTCGTGAGCGCCTACGGCTCCTACGACGCGCCCGCCGGCGGCTTCACCCATATGTCACCCGGCGACGTGGCCCTCCTCGACACACTCGACGGCTGGACCGTGCACGTACCCGGGCATCCCGACGAGGCCGAGACACTGCTGCGGCACGCGGTGGGCGCGGGCGACGACAGGGTGTACGTACGGCTGTCCGAGCAGAAGAACGGGCGCGGGCTCCCGGTGGACGGGGCGCGCTTCCTCACCGTGCGCGAGGGGCGCCGAGGCGTGGTCGTGGCCGTCGGGCCGATGCTCGACGCCGTACTGGCGGCCACGGAGGGGCTCGATGTGTCCGTCCTGTACGCCACCACCGTCCGACCGTTCGACTCGGCGGCGCTGCGCCGGGCCACGGAGACGGCGGGCCCGGAAGTCGTGATCGTCGAGCCGTATCTGGCGGGCACCTCCACGGCCGCCGCGAACGACGCGCTCACCGATGTGCCGCACCGGGTGCTCGGGCTCGGCGTCGGCCGCCGGGAGCTGCGGCGGTACGGGCGGATGGAGGAGCACGTGGCCGCGCACGGGCTGGACCCGGCTTCCCTGCGGGAGCGGATCGAGGGGTTCATGAGGGCGCGGGTCGCCGTATGACCACCCGCGCCCGGGCTTTGGGCTGCCGACCAACAGGTGACAAGTGACAAGTGAAAGGTGAAAGGTGAGCGGACGAACGGCGTGCCGACCCGGTCAGTCCGCGGTCGGAAGCCCCAACTCCGGGTAGGACTCCTGGAGTCGGGGCGGGGCCGCCTGGCGCCAGGAGTCGGCGAGGATGTCACGCAGCTCGGTCTCGTCCTCCAGGGCCGCCAGCCTCACGCGCACCCAGGCGAAGGTCGCCTCGTGGTCGGCGATCCAGAACTTCTCGGGCTCGGCCAGGGCCAGTTCGTCGCGCTCGTCCTTGGGGCAGCGCACGGCCATGGAGGTCTCGTCCTCGGGCAGTGTGGCGAACATCTTCCCCGCGACCCGGAAGGTGGGCATGCTCCAGGCGACCTTCTCCGTGGTGTCCGGCAGAGAGAGGGCGACCCGTCGTACGTCTTCGGCATCCTGCATGACACGCACCGTAGCGGTCACCACTGACAATCACCCGGTGGGAGCCGCTTCCGCCGAGGCCCCGGCCCCGGCCCCGGCCCTCACATGCTTGTAGTAGATCGACGTGGGCCGCAGCGTTCCGCCCGGGTCCGCCGCGTAGTCGGGGATCTTGCCGATGCGGGTCCAACCGGCCTTGTTGTAGAGGAACTCGGCCGGGCTGTCGGTCTCCGTGTCGAGGTGGAGCAGGGTCACGCCCGCCTCTGCGGCCGCGTGTTCGACGGTCGCGAGAAGCCTGCGACCGAGGCCCTGGCCACGGCCTTCATGGTGGACCATCAGCTTCACCAGTTCCGCCCGATGGCGGCTGTTGGGCTTGTCGGGGAAGGCGAGGCTGACGGTCCCGACCAGCCGCTTCCCGTCCCGCGCCACCCAGACGGCGAGTTCACCGGCGTCGACGGCGGCCGCGCGTCCCCGCCACCAGGCGAGGGCCGTGGCCCGGTCGAGCGGCGCGAGGAAACCGACGGAGGCCCCGCCGTCCACGGTGCCGATCAGCAGATCGGTCAACTCCTCCACGCAGAAGAGGAGTTGGGGTCCGTCGACTCTGTCGATCACCACATCGGCCTCGATCACGGCTCCACCACCACCAAGGCGTATCGCACGTCCTCGGACCCCGGGCAGCAGAACCGCGTCGGCCCCCACACCCGCATCCGCAGACAGTCCCCGGCGCCCAGTCGGTGCTCGACATCCCGATCGGTCACGTGGAGGGTGCCGTCGAGGACCCAGATGTGCTGTTCGAGGCCGGGGACGGACGGCCCGTCGTAGGCGATGTCGGCGCCCGCCCTGAGCCGGCCCTCGACCAGTTCACCGCGCAGTCCGGCGCGCGGCGGCGACACGGATCGTCGTACGAAACCGGAGGCCTTGTCCTCCCACACCGCCTGGTCGGTGGCGCGCACGACGGTGACGGGCTCGGTCTCGACCTCGCTGAGGAGCTGGGACATGGTCCGGCCGTACACATGGCAGAGGCGGTTGAGGAGAGCGGCCGTGGGGCTGATCTCCGCGCGTTCGGCCCGGGAGAGGGTCGAGCGGCTCACCCCGCTGCGCTCCGCCAACTCCCCCAGCGACCAGCCGCGTTCGCCGCGCAGCTCGGCCAGCCGGGCGGCGAGACGGACGTCGACGGCGTCCAGCACCTCCGGCCCCCCTTGATTGTTTCCCATATTCGGGATGCTATCCCAGATGAGGGACAGAGGACCTCTGTGTGAGCCGCCTCACTCCCCCGCCGCCCGCCCCAGCGCCTCCAGCACCGGGCGGATCAGCGGGTGCCCCTCCGCACCCCGGCGTACGGCGGCGAAGACGCGGCGCGTGGGGGCGACACCGTCGACGGGGCGCACGACGACGCCGGCGAGGTCCATGCCGCGCAGGGCCGAGCGGGGCACGAGGGCGACGCCCGCGTCGACGGAGGCGAGGGCGACGACGGCGCGGAAGTCGTCCGAGGAGTGTTCGAGGCGGGGCTGGAATCCTGCGTTCTCGCAGGCCAGTACCACCACGTCATGACAGGGGTTGCCGGGGTACGGGCCGATCCACGCGTCCTTGGCCAGCTCGGCGAGCGGCACCTCGTCGGCGTCGGCCAGGCGGTGGGTCACGGGCACGACGGCGTCGAAGGGCTCGGCGTACAGCGGGACGTGCGTGAGGCGCGGGTCGTCGGCGGCCGGGGCGCCCCGGTACTCGACGGCCACGGCGATGTCGACCTGCCGGTCCAGCACCATCGGCAGGCTCGCGTCACCCTCGGCGTCCTGGACGCGGACACGGATGCCGGGGGCCATGACGGCGAGGCGGGTCAGCGCCGGGGCGAGGACCTGGACGATGCCGGTGGCGAAAGCGGCGACGGTGACCGTGCCGGCCGAACCGGTCTCGTACGCCGCCAACTCGGCCTCGGCGCGCTCCAGTTGAGCGAGGATCGTATGGGTGTGGCCGAGCAGGATCTCACCGGCCGCCGTCAGCCGTACGCCCTTAGCGCCGCGCTCGACGAGGCGATGGCCGGTCTCCTGCTCCAGGGCGGTCAGCTGCTGCGAGACCGCCGAGGGCGTCAGGTACAGCGCGGCGGCCGCCGCCGTCACCGTGCCGTGGTCCGCCACGGCCCGGAGGATGTGGAGCCGCCGTGCTTCGATCATGCGAACGATTCTCTCAAATGCCCGCTATGCCCGTGCACCTCGAAGCCTTCGGCCTCTCAAGCCCCCTTCAGCCTCTCAAGCCCCTCCGGCCCCGCTCAGGCCTCCAGCTCCGCACGGGCCACCACGAAGGCGTCCACGGCGCGGTTCACGTCGTCCGTCGAGTGGGCGGCGGACAGCTGGACGCGGATGCGGGCGCGGTCCTGCGGGACCACGGGGTACGAAAACCCGATCACATAGACCCCGCGCTCCAGGAGCAGCTCCGCCAGGCGGCCCGCCTTCGCCGCGTCGCCGATCATCACGGGCGCGATGGGGTGGTCGCCGGGAAGGATGTCGAAGCCCTCCTCGGTCATCCGGCGGCGGAAGAGAGCGGTGTTCTCGGCCAGCCGGACGCGCAGGTCGTCCGCCGACTCCAGCAGGTCGAGGACCTTCAGGGAGGCCGCCGCGATCACCGGGGCGAGTGTGTTCGAGAAGAGGTAGGGGCGGGAGCGCTGACGCAGCAGAGCCACGATCTCGGCGCGGGCCGCGACGTAACCGCCGGAGGCTCCGCCGAGCGCCTTGCCCAGCGTGCCGGTGATGATGTCGACGCGGTCCATGACGCCGTGCAGCTCGGGGGTGCCGCGGCCGCCCGGGCCGGTGAAGCCGACGGCGTGCGAGTCGTCGACCATGACCATGGCGTCGTAGCGGTCGGCGAGATCGCAGATCTCACGCAGGGGAGCCACATAGCCGTCCATGGAGAAGACGCCGTCCGTGACGACGAGGCGGCGGCGGGCGTCCGAAGCGTCCTTCAACTGCCGTTCCAGGTCGGCGAGATCGCGGTTCTCGTAGCGGAAGCGGCGGGCCTTGGACAGGCGGATGCCGTCGATGATCGAGGCGTGGTTGAGCGCGTCGGAGATCACCGCGTCCTCGGGGCCGAGGAGGGTCTCGAAGACACCCCCGTTCGCGTCGAAGCAGGAGGAGTAGAGGATCGTGTCCTCCTGGCCGAGGAACGCCGACAGCCGGGCCTCCAGCTCCTTGTGCACCTCCTGCGTACCGCAGATGAAGCGTACGGAGGCCATGCCGTAGCCCCAGCGGTCGAGGGCCTCGTGGGCGGCGGCGATCACCTCGGGGTGGTCGGCGAGACCGAGGTAGTTGTTGGCGCAGAAGTTGAGCACCTCACCGGGGCGGCCGCCGGCGGTGACGCTCACGGTCGCGGACTGCGGGGTGCCGATGACCCGCTCGGGCTTGTGCAGACCGGCGGCGCGGATCTCGTCGAGGGTGGTGCGAAGGTCATCACGAACAGAGTTGAACATCGAGTTCTCCAAGGGTGCGTACGGGCGAGCGAACCGAGCCACAGATCAAGCAGTCCAGTCGAGAATGACCTTTCCGCCACGGCCGCTCGCCGCGTCGGCGAACGCCGCCTCGTGGTCGCGGAAGCCGTACCGCCCGGTGATCACGGGGGCGAGGTCCAGCCCGCCCTCCAGGAGCACGGACATGGCGTACCAGGTCTCGAACATCTCCCTGCCGTAGATGCCCTTGATCGTGATCATGGAGGTGACGATCCGGGACCAGTCGACCGCGAACTCCTCGGTGGGCAGGCCCAGCATCGCGATCCGGCCGCCGTGCGTCATGTTGGCGATCATGCCGCGCAGCGCCTCGGGACGGCCGGACATCTCCAGGCCGACGTCGAAGCCCTCACGCAGCCCCAACTCCCGCTGCCCGTCGGCGATGTCGGCGCCCGAGACGTCCAGCGCGAGATCGACACCGATCTTGCGCGCGAGGGCCAGCCGCTCCTCGCTGACATCGGTGACGACGACGTTGCGGGCACCGGCGTGGCGGGCCACGGCGGCGGCCATCAGCCCGATCGGACCGGCGCCGGTGATCAGCACGTCCTCACCGACCAGCGGGAACGAAAGGGCGGTGTGCACGGCGTTGCCGAACGGGTCGAAGATCGCGGCAACGTCGAGGTCGACGGGGAAGCGGTGCACCCAGACGTTGGCGGCGGGCAGCGCCACGTACTCCGCGAACGCCCCGTCACGCCCCACGCCGAGGCCGACGGTGGCGCGGCACAGATGACGGCGGCCGGCGAGACAGTTGCGGCACTTGCCGCACACCAGGTGGCCCTCGCCGCTGACCCGGTCGCCGATCCTGATGTCGACGACGTCCCGGCCGGTCGCGACGACCTCGCCGACGAACTCGTGCCCGACCACGAGCGGAGTGCGGACGGCCTGCCGGGCCCAGCCGTCCCAGGACCGGATGTGCAGATCGGTGCCGCAGATGCCGGTCCTGAGGACCTTGATCAGTACGTCACCGGGGCCGACCTCGGGCTCCGGAACGTCCGTGAGCCACAGCCCTGGCTCCGCCTTCTCCTTGACCAGCGCCTTCAACGCAACGGCTCCTGTCGGTGAGCTCCCGGCCCAGGGCATACCGAACAGACCCGAGCCGGGGAGCGATGTGGGATCACCGAGCAATCTGCCGTACGGCCATGCCCCCGGTCCATCGAGGTTTTCTTAACCTCCGCCGCAGCTTTCCTTCACACCCGCACCGCCCCGCCCACAAGGCTAGGGAAACGCCTCCCGCCCCTCGATCTGCGCGGTCAGCTCGGCGGCCATCGACTTGATGGTCTCCAGCCCTCCCCTGCCCCACGGCCGCGGCCGTACGTCGAGGACGCAGACCGTGCCGAGGGCGATGCCCGTGCGGTCGATCAGCGGAGCGCCCAGATAGGAGCGGACGCCGTAGTCGTCGACGATCGGGTTCCCCGCGAACCTCGGGTAGTCGGCGACGTCCTCCAGCACGAGCGCCTTGCGCCGGACCACCACATGGGGGCAGAAGCCCTGGTCACGGGCCAGGTAGCGACCGTTCCCGAACACGGCTGTCGCGCCCTGGGGCTTCTCCGGCCGCTGCGGCGTGTGCAGCCCGGCGAAGAACTGCCGGTTCTCGTCGATGAAGGTGACCATCGCGTACGGCACCGAGGCGACCTCGGCGAGCCGGTCGGCGAAGGCGTCGAAGGCGGGTTCCGCGCGCTCCCCGAGCCCGAGGAGCCGCAACCGGCGGACCCGCTCGGGGGCGTCCCGGTCCTCGGGGGTCAGCAGGAGACGGCCGACCGGGCGCGGTGGGTCGTAACTCATCACGTTGTGTGGGCTCCGTGGCTCGGCAGCTGCGCCGGGGTGTGCGCGAGGAGGTGCCGGACGAGGGTGAGCAGGGTCTGCACACCCGAGCTGGAGATCCGGGCGTCGCAACAGACGACGGGGATCTCCGGGTCGAGGTCGAGGGCCGCGCGTACCTCTGCGGGGTCGTAGCGGTAGGAGCCGTCGAACTCGTTGATGGCGACGATGAAGCCGAGGCCGCGCTGCTCGAAGAAGTCGACGGCCGCGAAGCAGTCCTCCAGGCGGCGCGTGTCGGCGAGGATGACCGCGCCGAGGGCGCCTTCGGAGAGCTCGTCCCACATGAACCAGAAGCGCTGCTGCCCGGGGGTGCCGAACAGATAGAGCACGTGCTGCGGATCCAGGGTGATCCGGCCGAAGTCCATGGCCACGGTCGTCTCGACCTTGTTCTCGATGCCGTCGAGATTGTCGGTCGCGGCGCTGACCGTGGTGAGCAGTTCCTCCGTGCTCAGCGGCGCGATCTCGCTCACCGCGCCGACGAAGGTCGTCTTGCCTACCCCGAACCCTCCCGCCACCAGGATCTTGAGTGCGGTGGGGAAGGGGTCAGAGCTGTCGTCGTAGTCCATCGAGCACTGCCTCCAGAAGAGACCGGTCTGTCGGGTTGTGTTGGAAGGTGGGGGGCTTGGTGGTGAGGGCCCCGCAGTCGACCAGGTCGGACAGCAGCACCTTGGTGACCGCCGCCGGCAGTTTCAGATGGGCGGCCACCTCGGCCACCGAGACGGGGGCACGGCACAGGTCGAGTGCCTGTTCGTGCTCGGGTCCCAGATAGCCGAGGGGGGTCGCCCCGGTGGCCATCACCTGTGACAGGAGGTCCAGCGCGGTGGTCGGCCGGGTCCGGCCGTTGATGACCGTGTACGGGCGTACCAGCCGACCGGCCGCGTCGTCGTACAGAGGTCCGTCGCCGGCCGCGGCCACGCTCAAGGCCTCATCGCCGTGGGTTCGACGGTCTGACGGGGCTGCGTGACCAGGTACGGACGCACGCTCTTGACGAGCATGGCCATCTCGTAGCCGAGGACAGCGGCGTCGGCCTCTCGCCCGGCGAGCACGGCGAGGCAGGTGCCGGAGCCCGCGGTGGAGACGAACAGCAGCATCGAGTCCAGTTCGACGACGACCTGACGGACGTCTCCGCCGTCGCCGAAGCGGACGCCGGCGCTGCGGCCGAGGGAGTACAGGCCGGAGGCCAGGGCCGCCATGTGGTCGGCGCTGTCCGGGTCGAGGCCGTGGACCGACTTCACGAGCCCGTCGCAGGAGAGCAGTACCGCGCTGGTGGTGTGCGGTACGCGCTGGACGAGGCCGCTCATCAGCCAGTCGAGATCGGATACATGGCCGGTCGGCGCATCGCTCGCCATGGTGGATCGACTCCTTGAGGTACGAAGGTCTGCGGGAGCGGAGGGGGTGGGGGCGGAGGTGGGGAAGGGGGTGGTCATCCGGCCGGTGTGCTCCCGTCCTGCCGGGACGTGCGGTCGTGGGCCGCGTCGAGGTTCGACGGCGGTACGGCTGAGGGCGCGGCGCCCCCGGTGGGACCGCCCAGGGGCTGGGCGGCGTCCTTGTGCGGCGCGTCCATGTGGGCCAGCTCCATGTGGAGGGCGTCCGGGTGGCTCGTGCCGATCCGGGACGGCGGGTCCATGAGGCCCGCGTCAAGGTGCGAACAGACCTGCGGGAAAGCGCGGTCCGGGGCCGCCGGGCTCAGGGCCGAGGCGTCCCAGTCGGGGGCGTCCCAGTCGGAGGTTTCCATCTGGCGGGCCTCGGCGAGACCGATGCCGCGCTGGAAGGCGGCCATCAGGCCGGGGTCGTGGCCGACGTAGTGGTCCGGGTCATGGCGGGGCGACGGCGGGGGGCCGTCGCGCAGCTCGGGCACGAGGTGCTGCTGGGCGCGGCGCCGGGGCAGCTGGGGCTTGCCCATCGTGCCGCGGACCGTGCCTCCGACGCGGGGGGTAGGGGGCGTCGCGGTGTTCTCCGCGACCGTCCGCCGGTCGTCGGGGCGGATGCCGGGCGGGGCCTCGGAAGGGTTGGGCCGCTCGTCGCGGGGGCCGCGCACGGGCAGCGGGGAGCCGGCGCGCCCTCTGCCGGTGGCCGGGCCCTGCTGCCGGGGCACGAACCGGGTCGTGCTGTGGGGGGCGGGGGCCGGCGACTCCGGCCGGGCGGCCGTCGCGGGTGAGGGCTGGGCGGGGGGTGCGGGGGCAGCCGTGCGCTGGGGGGTGGGAGCCTGGGCGTGGCGGGGTCCCGCTCCGGCGGCCGGCCGTCGTACGCCGGTCGGCTGCTGGGACTGGGACTGCGTCTGCGGTACGTCCGCGGGGGCGCCCTGCTCGATGCCCAGCAGCCCCTGCGGGACGACGATCACGGCCTGGACGCCGCCGTAGATGTTGGTCTGGAGGCGGACCTGGAGGCCGTGCCGCCGGGCGAGCTGGGAGACCACGAAGAGGCCGATACGGCCGTCCTGGAGCAGGCTCGCGACGTTCACCTGGTCGGGGTCGGCGAGCAGGGTGTTCATCTTGTTCTGCTCGGTGACCGGCATGCCGAGCCCGCGGTCCTCGACCTCGACTGCGAGCCCGGAGGTGCAGAGGTTGGCGCGGAGCAGGACCTGGGTGTGCGGGGCGGAGAACACCGTGGCGTTCTCGACGAGTTCGGCCACCAGGTGGATGACGTCGGCCACGGCGTGCCCGCGCAGGGTGCCGTCGATCGGGGGCACCAGCTTGACCCGCGAGTACTGCTCGACCTCGGCGATCGCCGAGCGCAGCACCTCGGTCATGGGGACGGGGTTGCTCCACTGGCGGCGGGAGACGGCGCCGCCGAGGACGGCGAGGTTCTCCGCGTGACGGCGGATGCGGGTGGCGAGGTGGTCGACGTGGAAGAGGCCCTTGAGCAGGTCGGGGTCCTCGATCTCGTTCTCCAGCTCGTCGAGGATGGAGATCTCGCGTTGCACCAGCGACTGCAGGCGCCGCGCGAGGTTCACGAAGACCTCGAGCTTCTGTTCACTGCCGGCGTGGCTGGAGAGCTGGGAGGCCTGGACGACGGCGGTGACGGCGTTGTCGTGCGCGGCGTACAGGTCGGCGGTGAGCAGCTCGAAGTCGTCGGCGTCCCTGGCGGGTTTGCTGCGCGGGCCGCGCTTGGGCGCTCCGTCGCCGCGCCGGAGTGCCTCGACGAGGGCGCGCAGGTCTTCCTCGCCCGCGGCGCTGACCTGGCGCAGTGCGGCCAGACGGTCGTGTACGGACTTCGCGGCGCGGCCCGCGGCCACGGCGGCGATCACGATGCCCGCGAGGGCGACGCCCGCGGCTCCGGCGAGCACGGCCCAGAGGGTGAGGCCGGGGCGGGCTCCGGTGGAGCGGACGGTGAAGAGCACGGCGGCGCAGGCGCTGAGGGCCACCGCGATGGGGGGCAGGACCGCCAGGCGCAGCAGCTGTGGCCGTATGTGGGTCTCGGGCAGCGAGGGGACTGATCGGTTGACCGATCGCCCGTGCCGCCCGCCCTCTCGGCGGTCTGCGCGTGCGGCCGGTGCGCGAAGGTGAGACATCAGCGTCCTCGTACTGGTCCGTCTGGAGCGTGGGGGGTGTGGGGGCTGTCGCGGTTGCGCGACGTGGGCATGCGCCAGCACATGTCGGTCGAGAGAGCCGAAAAATCGGCCCTGCGTCGCCCAACGGCAACTCACAGTAGTCGGCAACGCATCATGTGCGGTGGGCAGTTGACAAAGTCATCCGGAAAGCGTCCCGCTCTGGTATGAGGCGCCGTATGAAAGTCCGACAATTCTTCGGACGTGCGTTCTTGTCGGGCCGAATTTCCGATCAGGGCTGGTCGGAACCGGTCGAGAAGAAACAGTGAGGGCCGGGGAGCGCATTGCTCCCCGGCCCTCACCATCCATCGAAAAATCACCCTTTCGGGAGAATTCTCGGCTCTTTGATTCACTTCTCGAGGGCCGTAGGCGTGGAGTGTGCGGGGTGTCTCAGCCGCTGTCGCATATACGGAGCGTCGAGGGTTGGCCGTCGCGGAGCTTCTCCAGACTTTCCAGCTGGTCCTTCAGATCTTCCGGATGGAGGAGGAAGCGGATCACCGTCTGCTGGAACGCGTTGCGCAGGGTGGGGGGCATCGCGTCCGAGGCGTCCCAGCAGAGCGGGCTCCCCTCGCCCCGCAGGGTCCAACCGGTGCTGCCCTTCTGGGGGTACCGATCGGCCGAGGCCGGCTTGTTCACCGTGAAGTCAGGCAGTTTGGTTCCGGGGTCGGCCAGATAGCGGATCAGTTCTTTGGCCTCCTTCTTGGTGGTCAGCAGGGCCACGAGGTCGCCGGAGATCACCCAGGGGGCGGCCGGACGGGCCTTGGGGATCACGTCGGCGGAGTGCTTGTGGGTGCGGGAGTCGGTCTTCCCTTCCGTCTCGCGGTACGACCCTTGATGCTCAATGCTCTTGCATTGCCTTTTGTAACTGGCCTTCAGTTCAGACGTGATGTGGCCGCCACCTGCGCCCACCATGTCGCCCCAGGTGGTCCAAGCCTTCTGTACGTCCTCGTGCGTCCACGGCAGGGCGCCGGTCGCCCATTTCTCGTACTGCTCCTGACCGGCCTGCTGAAGCAGGACGTCCTCCACCCAGTCGGTCCCGGGCCAGCCGGACGTCGCGCCGGACTCCATGGCCAGGCACCACTCTCGGGGCTCGGCGACCCTGTCCTTCGACCAGCCCGCCGGGTACCAGACCATGCTCTTGAGACTGGCCTTGATCGGCAGCCAGTACGTGTGCTTCCCATGGCCCGGCCTCACCAGCTGAGGGGTCCAGACAGAGTCGTAGTCACTCGCCTTGAACAGGTTGTCCAGCGACTTGAGTTCGCCCTTCGCCGCGTACTCCATCAGTTCGCCCGGTCCGGGCAGTACGGCCACATCCGGTGGCGTACCGGCAGCGAGGTCGGCCGCCAGCACCTGACTCAGGGCTGAGCTGCCCTCGTATCGGACATCGATCCCGGGGTGGCGTCGCTCGAACTCATCTAGGACACGTCGTTGGAACCGCTCCTGCTCCTCGTCATCCCAGCTGGCGAGGAGGGTTACCTCCACCTTTGAGCTCTGCGCCCATCGCACCGCCGTCACCACACCGGCCGCGAGCAGGATCAGGCAGGCGCAGAGGATGCCGAGAGTCCGGCGTCGCGGCCGCCTCATCGCGGCGCCTTGAACCGGTACTCGGAGATGCGCGGCCAAAGACCGGCCACCACCAGCGCCATCAGCACAACCCCTCCGATCAATACCCCGTCGGACAACGACGCCCAGAATCCGGCGTGCCTCATGTGCTCCCCCACGTCTTCCCCGACAGATGGAGCGCCGTCCCGGTCTCTTGGTAGGCCGAGCGCGGCGGCGTAGGCAGGCATCGCCGCGCGCGCCTCCAGCGTGACCCAGCCCAGCACAGCCACTCCGGCCACATACAACACGGTGGCGGCGAGCAACGGTGGGTGCACGGCTCGGTGGAAACGGCGCCGCCAGAACCACTGTGTCTCCACCAGCGTGGCGCACAGGGCAAGGCTCAGAACCAGGACCGTGCTCCAGCCCAGCCACAGATACCAGGGGAAGGACGCCCGCTTTCCAGCTTCTCCCAGTTCGTCGTTGCGCAGGGTCTCCAGACGCCCTTCGATGTCTATCTTGACCTGCTCCGCAAAGTGCAGTTGAACTTTCCGCAGCGCCGAACCGTTCGGCTCCCGGCCGACCTGCTGCACGTACTCCATCTGTACCGAGTAGACGGTGATCAGCCCGGTGACGGTCTGCAGGCCTTGGCGTGCGTCTTGCCCGTTGAGGTTCTCGAAAGCAGCCAGGGCGATGTTCTGGTGCACGACCGACATCTGGATGTGGAACCGGCTGGCCGCGTCACCTTGCGATTCGCCTTCGACGACCTCTTTGTGTGCCTTGTTCACCGCCTTCAACGCGGTGTCGACGGCCAGGATCCCCGGCTCACTCGACTCCGCCAACGGCACCCCGTCGTCATGCACCCCGCGATACGCCCCGAACAGCACAAGCGTGGTCGCGGCCCCGAGCGCGAGGAGTATCCAGAGCCTGCGCGTCAGCTCCCGCCCGGTCGTGCTCATGGCCGCTCCCCGATGCGGTGGCCGCATGTGGGGCAGAACCGTGCGGTCACCGGTGCCTTCTGCTCGCAGGCGGGGCATCGCACCGTGGCCCCCGCGGCTCCGGCGGGAAGCGCGCCACTGCCGGGGGCCGACGCGGGGCCGTACGTACTGTGGCTGCTCGCGGTGATCAGGTGCTCGAAGTCGATGGCCGCCACGCCCGAACGGATCCTGACGCGTCCGGCGGTGGCGTCGACGATCTCCACCAGCCGTGCCATCCGGTCGAGTTGTCCGGAGGCGCCGATGGCGTGGGCGAGTTGTACGGCTCTGCCCAGGTGGTGCTCCGCCAGATCGCGCTCACCACGGCGATGGGCGTCGGTCGCGGCCGCGACGGCCTCGCCGAGCATCTGGTGCTGCTGGAAGTGCTCGACCTGTACGTCGGTCTGCCGGGAGAGGCCGGGATCGTCGGTCCAGTGCACGACACAGGGCCGGGGCTGGGGCAGCCGCACTCCGTCACCGCCGCTCACGTCCAGGGCCACGACGGCGAGTTGGAGGTCTTCCCGGCGTGGCAGGCCGGTGGGGTCGGCGGACAGGCACAGCTGGTAGCGGCGGGTCTCGTCGCCCCACGCGCGGGTGACGAACCGCCGCGTCCCATCGTCCTCCCGCCCCGTTTCGTCAAAGGGAAGTTCGGCCTCGGTGGGAAAGACCTGCTTCAGATAGCGCACCGTGGCCCCGGACATGGGTGTCACGGAGATCCCCAGTTCGGGAACGGCCTTCGTGAGCAGACGGCTGATCAGGTTCTCGTACTCTCCCGGCAGGGCCGACTCCTCACGTACCGAGGCGGCGCTGCCATGCAGACGGCTGGTGATGCGGATGAGTTCGCGGCCGTCCCAGCCGTCGCCGATGCCCCAGGCGTCGCACACGAAGCGGCCCGCGCACTCCTCCAGCACGTCCGACAGAGGCATCAGGTCGTCGTGCTGGTTCTTGCCGTCGGTGAGCAGCAGGACGTGTCCGATGGGCGCCGCCTGCTCCGCCAGCAGTCGGAGGGACAGGTCGAGCCAGGTGCCGATGCAGGTGCCGCCTCCCGTGACCAGGCGGTGCAGGGCGTTCTCCGCCGCCGCACGCTGCTCGGCGTCCGCCCGGGCCATGGTCTCGGTGGCCGGGTGGACCATGGCCGCCGACTCCGCGCCCCGGACCACCGCGAACGGGGTGCCGTCCGGCAGCATCCGCAGCGCCGCCACGGCCGCCTGCCGGGCGGCATGGAGCTTCTCCGGCGGCCAGGCCATCGAGCCGGAGCAGTCCACGACCAGGACCTGGGCGAGCAGCGGGCCGGGACCGCCGCCACCCTCCGTGCCGTCGGCCCGGACGGTCAGAATGGCGTGCATCTGCGGCTCGCGCGCCTCGCTGGACAGGTACTTCCACTGGCTGATCTCCAGCCCGACCGTGGCGGGTTGCGCCGCCGTGACTCTCCCCGTGGGGCCACCCGATCTGTTTCTTTCCATGGAGGTTCTGTCTCTTTCCACGGATGTACCGGATGCGTCTGTGTTCACGGTGTCCGTGTACCTCGCCCTCGTCTCCGAGCCGCCGACTCCTCTGTCGCCCGCCGGGCCTCCCGCATACGGGCGCCGTTGCCTCACACCGTTCTCCGCCGCCCTCGCAGGAGGTCCCGGAGGCCGACGGCCTCGGGGAGGACCGCGTACGCCCTGTCCAGCAGGTCGCCACGCTCGCCGGCGCTGCCCGCCTGGTCCGCGAGTCTTTTCAGTGACCGGTACAGCAGTTGGCTCAGCGCCACTGGGGTGTCCTCGGGACCGAACAGCTCACCGGCGGGGAAATCCGGTCCCCATCCCTCGGGCGGACGGCAGGAGAAAGCGTTCTCCCGAGCCTCGGTGACCAGCCGGTCCCATGATCCGCTGCCGTCGAGGTGCAGTGCGCTCTGTGCCCTCCTCAGCCCTTCCAGCCGCTCGGCCGCCTCGCTCAGCCCGGCCGCCGTGGGACCCGTACCGGAGAGCCGGCCGGTGAGCACGCGGATCGCCGCGACGCGTGCCGCGTCGTAGTGCCGTGACGTCGTGGGCACCTCGTCGAGCACCGTGACGGCCTGCTGCCTCTCGCCCTGGAGCAGATGGAGCCGGGCCAGGCCGAAGGCCGCGCTGCCCTGGGTCCGGTCACGTAATCGGACGGCCTCGTAGTACTCCGCGGTCTGGCGCTGTCCGAGCGCGAGGTGCTCCGCGCAGTACGCGAGGGCCAGCTTCGGCGCCGACTCGCCGGGCAGAGCGGCGTAGGTGGCGGCGAACTCGCCCTGTGCTTCGTGAACATGGCCGCGTGTCAGATGCAGCAGGCCCTGGTGCCAGAGGATCCGCCAGTCGTACTCGCGGCTCATGCCGCGGGCCTCGCCCAGCCATCGCTCGGCCTCGTCCGTGTTCCCGCCGTCCAGGTAGGCCCGGCACAGCCACAGCGCGGTCTCGACCGTGCGCAGCGCCGGTTCCCGTGTCACCTGCTCCGCGACGCGCTCCGGGTTGTCGGCGGCGAGTCCGCCGAGCAGTACGGCGGCGGCGTCCCGGGCGTCGGGGATCGGGACGGGCAGGGCCCGCGCCGTGTCCCGGGGGTCCGGTGGCCCGACGGGCAGGTTTGGTGCGTCCGGACCGGAACGTCGCGTCCAGTGGTCCAGCGACGGCACCGTGCCGAGCGCGGAGCCGAACAGCGCCGCCGTCGGCTCGAACCGGGTGGAGCGCTCGGGGTACGGTTCGCGCCCGCTGAGGACCTGGTGTTCCCGCAGCACCTCCCAGAGCTGGCGGGACATCTCGGCCGCGGAGGTGAAGCGTGCCGCGGGCTCCGGATGGGTGGCGCGCCGGATCAGGGCGTCGAAGGAGCGGGCGGCGAGCCCTTCGGCACGCGCGGCGCGGGCGGCGAGCGTTCTCAGGGTCCGGCCGACGGTGTAGAGGTCGGTGTCGATGTGGAAGCCGCGTTCGTCGCGTTCCTTCTTCGGCGGCGCGTAGTCCGGGGTGTGGACGAGGTCGGAGGAGTGGTCGTCGATCCGGCGGATGGCTCCGAGGTCGATGACCTTGATCTCGCTGCCGTAGTGGATGACGTTGTCGGGCTTCATGTCGCAGTAGAGAAGGCCCTGTCCGTGCAGGTACTCGAGGGCTCCGAGGATCTTGCAGCCGTAGGTGAGCACATGGCCGATCCCGAACGGTCCGCCGAAGAGCCGTGCCAGTTCCTCGTCGGAGGCGTACCGGATCCAGGCGAGCGAACGGCCGCCGACGTACTCCATCACGATGTACCCGGTGGGTTCCGTCTCTCCGGGCGCCTGGTGCTGCACGTACGTGACGATGCGGACGATGTCGCGGTGGTGGAGCGTGGTCAGTGAGCGACGCTCCTCGACTGCCGACCGCCGGGCGGCGGCGTCACCGGTGTTGATCAGCCCTTTGAGGACGACGTGGAGGTCCGGGACCCGGGTGTCCTCCCCCAGGTAGACCCAGCCGAGGCCGCCCACCGCGAGGTAACCGAGCACCCGGTAGTGGCCGCCGACCCGGTCTCCGGGGCGCAGCTTCGGCCGGAAGGAGTACTCCGTGCCGCACTCCGGGCAGAAGCCGTGGGCGGGCGCCGGGCCCCCGTCGTAGGCGACGCCGATGGTTCCGACGCAGTTGCCGACGCCGCAGCGTCGGCCCCCGCTGGGTGGACGGGCGGTGGCACTGGCGGCTTCGGCCGGATCCGGGGAGTCGATGTACGGAAGGACCAGCAGCCCGTCGCGGTCGAGCGCACCGGCCGTCGGGGCGGTCGGCCGGTCCGGGGGCTCCTCGGTCCCGGGGGCGGGCCCCGGCGGTGGCACCGGGACCTGGGCGTGCGGCCGGCGGTGACAGGTGTCGCAGAAGCCGGTCACCATGATGTGGCCGCCGCAGTCGGGTCTGGCGCACCGCGTCGGTGACGGCGTCATGACGAGAAGCCGCCTTCCCGGCTCCGTCTCTGTTGGTCCGACCGCTCGACGCTGAGTGTGTAGGCGTCCACCGCGGCCTCGGCCGCCTGCACGTCACACGGCCTGGCCTGCAGCAGTTCGTGCGCGCGGAGATAGAGGGCGTCCACCGCGAGGTCCTCCTCACCTCGTATCGACTGCTGGTGCAGTACGTGGTAGCTCTGCAGCCTGCCGCGCAGTTCGTCGCGTCGGCCGCGGAGCCGGTCGAGGGTGCCGATGGTCCTGGTCATCCGGCCCGCCACCCGTTCGGCGAGCCGTTCGTACCGGGCGAGGTCCGGGCCCCGGCCGGCGCCGGTGATGTCTCTCGCCCGGATGAGATCCGCCAGCGCGGCGTTGGCGCCGACCAGGTCCACGTCGGTGTGCTGGGCGGTCTCGGGCCGCACAGCGGCCAGGCACCTGTGCAGCTCCTTCGCGAGTGGTCCGGTGATCCTCCGCAGCCGCTCGACGAGCCGGGTGCGGCGCTCCTCGGCGGGCTTCACCACCAGGTCGTGCCGGGCGCGGCGGTAGGCGGCGCCCGCGGTGCGGAAGACCAGCAGCAGACGGCTGCCCTCGGCTCGGAGGACCTCCAGGAGGTCGAGGAGCGCCGGTGGGTCGGCGGCTTCGTCGACGCCGACGACGACGAGGGTGAGAGTGACGTCCGCGGTTCTGATGCGCTCGGCCACGGGGTCGGCCGGGCGCTGCCACAGCCCCATGCGCTCGGCGATCCGCTCGGCGATCTCGGCGGAGGCGAGTCCGGTGGCGTCCACGGCCAGGTCGTGC
Source organism: Streptomyces graminofaciens (assembly GCF_030294945.1). Lineage (NCBI taxonomy): Bacteria > Bacillati > Actinomycetota > Actinomycetes > Kitasatosporales > Streptomycetaceae > Streptomyces > Streptomyces graminofaciens. The sequence goes on from NZ_AP018448.1 coordinate 2,957,781, forward strand.
CCGCCGGCCGACGGAACGGTACCCGGGGGATCGAGCGAGGCTCGTTCGACGGACGCCGGGACGCGTAACTCCCGGTCGGCCAGGGTGATGGCGCGGCGCAGGGTGGCCGCGCGCCTGGCGTCGCCGGTGGTGACGAGGCTGATCTTCACCTGATGTCCGTCGTCCCGGAGCCAGTCCGCGAGGCGCTGGGCGAACGGTTCGTCGAGCAGGGCTTCGGACGCGTCGTCGACGGTGGACCTGAGCCGGTCGTCCACGGCGGTTCTCCCCCGGGTCCACCGGGCGACCTGGGGGAGGTGGCGGACGATGGTCTCGGCCGGACTCATGAAGGAGAACGAATTTCCGTGACGGTCCTTCATCCTGCTGAGGATCATCCCGATGAGCTCACCGGTCAGGCTGTCGACCACGCCCGAGCCGCTGCATCCGGGGCTGGCCAGCTCGCCCGGGCTCGTCGGGACCAACTGGACCTGTCCGTCACGTCCGCGACCGCCGACGATGCCGGCCCGGAACCAGATGCCGCCGTTGTGGTCGTACGGGAAGCCGTACATCTGCACCGCTCGGTTCGGCGCGGAAAGACGCTGGAGCCGTACCGTCTCATGGGCGGGTCTGGGGTGTTCGAGTCTCAGCAGTGCCACGTCGCCGCTGGGGTCGCCGTCGGCGTCCAGCGTCTCCGGTACATACGCGTCGCCGTCCACCCACGCCGTCACCGAGGGGACCGCGAGGCCGCGCGCTCCGACGAACTCCGCGCTCACCCGCTCCTGTCTGCCCAGCACATGGGCACAGGTGAGAACCCGGTCGGGGCTCAACAGGATGCCCGTACCCGCGATCTCCCCGTCCGTCCGCCGGATGCGCACCGCCCAGGCAGGCGTCTCCATAGACGAACCTGCATGGATACCCCCGTTGGCGGCCATATCAAAACTATACGGGCATCTGGTGATGCCGGGTACTGTGTCGACAACCAGGCAACGGACTTCCAGGGGGGCGAAAGTTGACGGATGTGGCGGGGTTCGTGGGGCTGGCCGAGGTGATCCGGCAGATTCGGGGCGAGTTGGAAGAGGCCAGGGAGGAAGCGCGGGATCACGCCCTGGGTTTCACCGTGGAGAACGTGAGCCTGACGTTCACGGTCCAGGTGCACCGTTCCGGAACCGGCCGCGGTGGCGTGCGCATCGGCGTGGTGACGGCGGAACTCGGCGGCACGGTGGACCGCCAGACGACCCATCAGGTGCAGGTCGAGCTGAAACCGGAGGTCGGTGGCGAGCGGGTCCGAGTCAGCCGGGGCGGCGCGGCTCACCCGTCCTCGACGGACGACGGGGCACACCTGGGCCGTCGCTGACACATCCGCCCCACCGGAGACCGATTCGGGTGGACGGGTTCGCCGTCGGCGCCGCACTCACGCCTTTGTGCCCCCGTCGTGCTTCTCCCGCCCCTCCGGACACCGGGGGAACCGACTGTTCACGGTGTCATCATTCGTCCAGGGGTGCCCCATTGGGGCAGAGCCGGTGGCTCATCCGTCGCCGAGCGGACCGTAGACGAAGGGTCAGTGATGCCACCTCGATTCCGTCCGGGAGGGGACCGGGCCACGCTCCGCCTCAGTCGGCCGAGTCCTCTCCTTCTCGCGGGTGTCCTCGCCGCGACGACGGCACTCGTCCCCGCCCTGGCCGCCGCCCCGTCCACACTGGCGGCCCCCGGGGCCACCGCCCCGGGCCCGCCCGACCGCCCCTGTCTGTGGGACGCCGGCGATCCGGAGTGGGCGCCGTCGACGGCCCGGCCGGACCGTACCAATCCCTACCGTGCCTATACCGCCAACGGCCTGCTCGGCCAGCGCGTCCCGCCGCACGGCATGGGCTACGACGCGACCGGTGAGAAGACCGGGTGGCCCCTCTACACACCGGCCTTCGACGGCTCGTTCGTCGCGGGCCTTTACGCGCACGACCCGGCCGTGGCCAAGTACCAGGCCGACGCCGTCCTTCCCACCTGGTCCACACTCACAGTGGGCGTAGGCCGGGACACCTACACCTCCCGCACGCCCGTCGAGCAGATCTCCCGGTACCGCCAGACCCTGTTCCAGCGCTGTGGACTGGTGCGGACGTCCCTGACCTGGACGACCGCCGACGGCCGGGCCACGGACCTGGTGTACGACATCACCACCGACCGCACCGACCCGCATCTCGGCACGGTACGGCTGCGCATGGTGCCCCACTGGAGCGGCCCGGCCACCGTCACCGACATCCTGGACGGCGCCGGCGCACGGCGGATCACCAAGACCGGCGCAGGGCGCTCACCGAAAACGGACCGGACCATCGGCCTCACGTTCCGCACCAAGGGGACGGATGTGGACGGCGCGATCGCCTCCACCCTCCTCCCCGGCGATGACGCGACCCGGGCCGTCACCTCCGTCTCCGACAAACCGGGGAAGCACGGGAAGCACGGGAAGCCGGGAGTGCCCCGGGACGGCCGCCGCGCCGCCGTCGGTTCCGAGAGCCAGTCCGTGACCCTCCGCGTCGAGCGCGGCAGATCGTACGAGTTCGTCAAATACGTCGGCGTGGACACGACCCTGACGTCCCGGCAGCCGGAGCGCGCCGCGGTCGACGCCTCGCTGCGGGGCGCCGAGCGCGGCTGGCACGCTCTGTTCGCCGACCACTCCGCGGCCTGGAACGAGCTGTGGCGCCGCGACATCGAGGTGCCCGGCCGCCCGGACATCCAGTCCTGGCTGCGCTCCTCGATGTACGGGGTGCTGTCGGCCACCCGGCCCGACACCGCGACCAGCGTCTCGCCGGTCGGCCTGACCAGCGACAACTACGCGGGGCTGGTCTTCTGGGACGCCGACACCTGGATCTTCCCGGGGCTGTTGGCGTTCCATCCGGACCTGGCCCGGACGGTCGTGGAGTACCGCTACCGCACCATGCCGGCGGCCCGCGCCAATGCCGCCCGGCTCGGCTACAAGGGCCTGTTCTACTCGTGGACGAGCGGCGGCGACGGCGACCTGTCCACCGAGTGCCACAGCGTGGACCCCGACCACTGCCGGATGCAGAACCATCTCCAGAGCGACGTCTCCCTCGCCGCCTGGCAGTACTTCCTGGTGACCGGCGACACCGCCTGGCTGCGCGGCCGGGGCTGGCCACTGCTGAAGGGGATCGCGGAATTCTGGACGAGCCGCGCCACCGCGAACTCCGACGGCTCGTACTCCATCAAGCATGTGGCAGGCCCCGACGAGTACAGCAACGACGTCGACGACGGGGTCTTCACCAACGCCGGAGCGGCCGTGGCCCTGCGCAACGCTGCCCACGCAGCCCGGCTGCTCGGTGAGCCGGTCCCGGAGCAGTGGACCGGCATCGCCGAACGGCTGCGCATTCCCTACGACGACAAGGCCGGCGTCTACCTCCAGTACGCCGGGTACGACGGGACGAAGCCGATCAAGCAGGCCGACACGGTACTGCTGATCCATCCGCTCGAATGGCCCATGGACCGAGCACGCAAGGCCCGGACGCTCGACTACTACGCTCGCCGCTCCGACCCCGACGGGCCGGCCATGACGGACTCGGTGCACGCCGTCGCCGCCGCCGGGATCGGGGAGCCCGGATGTGTCACGTACACCTATCTGTTGCGCGCCTACCAGCCGTTCGCCCGGGCGCCGTACGCGCTCTTCGCCGAATCACGGGGCGAGAAGGCCGGGGCCTCGGACCCGCTGGCGGGCCGACCCGCCCAGGACTTCCTGACCGGCAAGGGCGGTTTTCTGCAGACCTTCACCCACGGTCTGGCCGGGCTGCGCTGGCGCGCGGACGGCATCCGGCTCGACCCGCTGCTGCCGCCGCAGCTCCGGCAAGGCGTGACTCTGCGCGGCCTGAGCTGGCAGGGCCGCACGTTCGACGTCACCGTCGGGCCGGAGGAGACCACGGTCCGGCTGACCGGCGGTGAGCCGATGCGTGTGGAGTCACCGGAGGGCAGTCGCCTGGTGAGCGTGTCCGCGCCAGCCGTCCTCAAGACCCGGCGTCCCGACCGCGACCCCACCCGCAATCTGGCGCGCTGTGCCGCGGCCACCGCCTCGTCGGAGGAGCCCGGCGCCTATGCGGTGGCGGCGGTGGACGGCAGCGGCACCACCTTCTGGTCCCCGGATGCCACCGAGGGGTCGGTGACGGTGGATCTGCGGCGGACCCGGCGGCTCACCCACGTCACCACACGCTGGCGGGATCCGCTCCCGGCCGCGTACGCGGTCCAGGTCTCCCGGGAGGGCGGCACCTGGACGACGGTGCGGCCCGGCGGGGACGGAGGCGCACTCGACTCGCCGGTGAACGCCCGGTACGTCCGGGTCACCGCCCGCGGCAGCGACGACGACCACCCGGCACTCGAGGAACTGGCCGTCACGGGTCGATGAAACGCCCTGGTCGTGGCGAGCGACACCCTTGCCACGACCTCGGCGGGTTGGCGACGCCGGCCGACCGGGCGCGCCCGATCGGCGGCTCGTGGCTCCGCGCCGTCGTCGTCCGCCGCTCAGCGGTGCCCGACGGCCGTCTCCTGGCTCCGAGCCGCCGATCAGCCGCCCGGTGTCCGCCGCGCGGTCTCCGTGAGATCTTCCGCCGACGGCGTCACCGCTCGCCGGCAAGATCGACGTCCGAGCTTCTGACCTCCGGGGTCGTGATCCGCCGTCCTTGTGTGCGGCGCCACGGACTCGCGATGGGTGCCGACACGGTCCGCCACCACGGATCGGTGGGGAGGGTTCCCGTGGGCTCGAAGGGCTCGCCCGGTCGGGGGAACGCAACCGCCTGGCCGGCATCCTCCGCCGCGTCCCTCGTCCACTCCCCCGGCTCCGCCCACGCGTGCTGCGCGAGGTTGAACGTGCCCCAGTGGATCGGCAGCATCACACCGGTGCCGGCCTCGCCGCGCTGGAGGTCGAGATGGGTCTGCACCCCTTCCTCGGGCGTCATGTGGATGTCGGGCCAGAACTCGCTGTAGGCCCCGATCTGGATCATCGTGAGGTCGAACGGGCCGTGTGCGGCGCCGATGTCCTTGAAACCGTCGAAGTACCCGGTGTCGCCGCTGTGGTAGATCCGGTGTTCGTCGCCGGCGACCGCCCAGGAGGCCCAGAGCGTGTGCTGGGTGTTGCGCAGGCCGCGTCCGCAGAAGTGCCGGGCCGGGGTGGCGGTCAGGGTGAGGCCGCCGACCTTGGTCGCCTCGTGCCAGTCCAGCTCACGGATGCGGTCCCCGGAGACACCCCAGTGCTCCAGGTGGGCGCCGACACCCAAAGGCACCGCGAAGACGGTGTCCGTGCCGGCCAGCGTCTTGATCGTCGGCATGTCCAGGTGGTCGTAGTGGTCGTGCGAGATGACGACGACGTCGACGGGACCGAGCGCGGCGATCGGCAGCGGCACGGGGTGCAGCCGCTTGGGCCCGGCGAAGGCGAACGGGGAGCAGCGCTCGCCCCAGACGGGGTCGAAGAGCACCCGGTGCCCGTCGATCTCGGCGAGCACGCTGGAGTGGCCCATCCAAGTGATCCGCAGACCGCTCGCCGCGGGCCTGGCCAGGTCGGCGAGGGTCGTGGCGTGCACGGGGATCACACCGGCGGGAGCACGCAGGACGCGCTCCTCCTTACGGAACTGGCTCTTCGCAATCTCCAGCGCGACCCCGCCGGAGGGGCGGATCGAGGTGCCCTCGGGGTTCACGAAGACACCGCCCGCGAAGTGCGGCGATCTGCGAATCCGCTCCAGGCGGGCACCGCTCGGGTCCGCGCCGAAGGCGGCGGGCCGCAATGCGCGCAACCCCGAGCTCGAGGAACGGAAACCGGACACGGCGCCTCCTGAGAATTCGCTGAGGCATTCCATTATGGTCCGCCCCTCCCACAGCGCTGTGTCCGACCCGTCACAGCACGATGTCATACTGACCCGTGGTTCAGTATCCCCATGGGTCCGCGCCGTCCCGGCAGGGCTGTCGCAACGCGTCTGCGCCCTCCCCCTCCCTCTCCTCTCCCGTCCGTCCCGCCCCCGAGGAACCCCCGATGACCACCCCCTTCCTCTCCCTCACCTGGACCGATCACGTCACCGGCCGGTGCGGCTTCCTCGTCGTCGACCGGCTGGTACGCGGTGTCTCCAGCGGCGGTCTGCGCATGCGCCCGGGCTGCACCCTCGACGAGGTTGCCGGGCTGGCCCGGGGCATGACCATGAAAGAGGCGCTGCACTACGACCCCGAGGGCCGGTACGTCCCGCTCGGCGGCGCCAAGGGCGGCATCGACTGCGACCCCCGCGACCCGGCGGCGTACGGCGTCCTGGTGCGCTATCTGCGGGCGATGCGGCCGTACATCGAGAGCGTCTGGACCACCGGGGAGGACCTCGGGCTCACCCAGGACCTGGTGGACCGGGCCGCCGCCGAGGCGGGGCTCGTGTCGACGGTCCAGGCCGTGTACCCGCTGCTCGACGACGAGACGGCGGCCCGGCGGCGGCTCGCGGAGGCCTTCGCGGTCGAGGTGGACGGGATCGGCCTGGACGAGCTGGTCGGCGGCTGCGGTGTCGCCGAGTCGGTGCTCACGGCACTGGACCGGGCCGGGCTGCCGTACGCCGGGACGCGGGTCGCGGTGCAGGGGCTGGGCACGATGGGCGGGGCCACGGCGCGCTTCCTCGCGCGTGCGGGGCTTTCGGTCGTCGCCGTCGCCGACATCAAGGGGACGATCGCCAACCCGGACGGTCTGGACGTCGAAGCGCTGCTGGCCGCGCGGGACGCGTACGGCACGGTGGACCGCTCCGTGCTGCGCCCCGAGGACCGGGAGGAGGCGGGCGACGCCTGGCTCGCCGCCGAGGCCGAGGTGCTCGTGCCCGCGGCGGTGTCGTACGCGATCGACTCCGCTGATCAGGCGCTGATCACCGCCCGGCTGATCGTGGAGGCGGCCAATATGCCGGTGCTGCCGGAGGCGGAGGAACTGCTCGCGGCGCGCGGGGTCACGGTGCTGCCGGACGTGGTCGTCAACTCCGGGACGAACGCCTGGTGGTGGTGGACCCTGTTCGGCGACATCGGTCCGGCCGCCGATGAGGCGTTCGCGCACACGCGCCGCTCGATGCGCGCCCTCGTCGACCTGATGCTGGCCCGCGCGGCGGCCGACGGCACCACTCCCCGCGCGGCCGCCCACGCGATCGTCGCGGAGCGGCTGCCGGTGATCGCGGAACGGTACGGCTGGTACCGGTGAGCACGCACCTGACTCCGCCCGGCCCCGCCCTTCGGGCGGACGACGGGAGTTTGACGACAGCCCTAGGGTGACGGCGTGAGAAGAGTGCGGTTGAGCGTGGCGGAGCGGCGTGAGGAGTTGTTGGGGGCCGCTGTCGAACAGATCGAGGCGCGGGGCGTGGCGGCGGTTCGGATCGCCGACGTGGCCACGGCCCTCGGCGTGAGCAACGCCCTGGTGCTGTACCACTTCTCGACCAAGGAGAAGCTGGTCGCCGAGGCGTTCGCACACGCGGCGCGGCAGGACCTCGCCCAGTTGCGCAAGCTGCTGGGCCGGCGTATGTCGGCCGTGCGGCGGCTGCGGGCGGCGGTGCGCTGGTACGCGCCGACCGGGCAGGCCAAGGGCTGGCGGCTGTGGATCGAGGGCTGGGCGGCGGCGCTGCGCGAGCCCGTGCTGCGCGAGGTCACCCGAGATCTGGACAAGCAGTGGAAGGCCGCGATCGGCGAGGTCATCGCCGAGGGGGTGGCGGCGGGCGAGTTCGTGTGCCCGGACCCGGCGACGGCCGCGCTGCGCCTGACGGCCCTGCTGGACGGCCTCGCCGTACAGATGACGGCGTACGAGGGTGCCGTCTCGCGTGCTCGGGCGCAGGAGTGGGCAGACGAGGCGCTCGCCCGCGAACTGGGGCTGGAGCGCGAGGCCCTGGCGGCGGCGACCCGCTGAGGTCCGGGCAGGGACACGCGGCGGCCCGGGCACATCGCCCGGGCCGCACTCGGTCCACCCTCGGACCGGGACGCTCAGGCCACCGACGCGATCCGTGACTTGATGTCGTCCGGCGACAGGTGCCCCTTCGCCGACACATGGTCACCGGAGGACTCCCCGCGCAGTCGCCGCCCGATCCACGGCACCAGATAGTCGCGCGCCCAGTGGATGTTGTCGCGGCGCACCTCGAACGTGCCGCGCGGCGGCAGCGGGGGCCAGGGCTGGTCGGGGTCTGCGGGCACCTCGACGCCGAGGACCTGCCCGGCGCGCAGCGCCACGCGCGTGTGTCCCTCGGGCGAGAGGTGCAGCCGGTCGTCGTCCCAGGCCCGCCTGTCCTGGACGGTCTTGAGGGACCACAGGTCCAGTACGGGGCAGCCGTACCGGTCGGCGATGGCCCGCACATGTCCGTTGTACGTGGCGATCTTGCCGCGCAGGTGCCTGAGCACCGGGATGTCACGGGTGTCGAAGCCGGTGGTCACCATGACCGTGCCGACGGCCGAGGTCAGGGTCGAGATCGCCCGCTCGAAGCGTTCGGCGACCTCGTCCGGGTCGGTGCCGGGCCGGATGATGTCGTTGCCGCCCGCGCAGAAGGAGATCAGGTCCGGGGCCAGCTCGATGGCCCTCGGCATCTGGTCCTCCACGATCTGGTCGAGGAGTTTCCCGCGCACGGCGAGGTTGGTGTAGTCGAAGTCGCCCTCGGGCAGGCGGTCCGCGAGAAGTACCGCGAACCGGTCGGCCCAGCCGACGAACGCCCCGTCGGGCCCCGGATCGCCGACGCCCTCGGTGAAGCTGTCCCCCACCGCCACGTACGACCCGATCACTGATCTGCTGTCATTCTTCGAATCGTCTGCCACATCGGCCCATGATTCATCGTTCCATGTGACTTACGCGACCGTAATAAGGGGTTGACGGGCGGTGAGATAGACCACGTGTCAAGTGTTGGTCAACCCGGAATACGGCAGGTCGGGGCACCTGTTCCGGGCTGCCCCGACCCGCCGTGGCGATCAGTGGTGGCCGGACAACCTCCACACCCGGAAGTCCTCGATCCGGAAATGGCTCCAGGTGGTCCGGAAGGCGAAATGTCCGCTCGTGTACGGCTCCGGGTCGGTGTAGTCGAAGACGAGCCGCCCGTTGTTCCACCACTGGACCTTCGAGCCGTCGGAGACGATCCGGACATGGTTCGGCTCGTTCGCGACCAGCAGCGGCTCGGTGTAGTCGTGGATCAGCGGCCGTACGCCCGCCTCGCCGACGTACCGGCGCAGCCGCGTCGTCGTGTTCGTGTTGGCGCCGTAACCCGCGTAGTACGTCTTCAGATAGTCGTACTCGGCGAGCGCGCCGCCGCGCGGGGTGGCGAAGAGGTTGTCCGGCGAGCGTACGTCGACGGCGTTCCAGAAGTTGTTGAGGTCCGAGACCCGGTCGTTGACGCCGCCCGCGGAGACCGGGGTGGCCGTGTACGCGATGACGTACGGCCCTTGAAGCTTCCGCTTGAACCAGACCGTCGCGCCGGCCGGTACGTCGACCTCCAGGACGCCGCGCTCGGCCGTGACCGTGCCGCCGGACTGGAGTTCGACGGCCCACTGGCCGAGGCCGTGCCGGAAGTCGTCGGCGGCGATCAGCCGGCCGTGACGGCGGTGCGGGCTCGCGGACGCCGTCCCCACCGGGGCGAGCGCGGCGAGGGCGGCACCGGCGGCGAGGGCTCCGAAGGCTCTGCGGGTGGTCATGACGCTCCTTCTGTAGGTGCATTACGGGGGGTCGTGGTGATCGTGGGCCTGGGGATGCGGCGGGTCTCGGTGCCGAGGTAGTAGTCCGTGTACGTGGACTGGAGGTAGCCGCGCACGGTCCAGCCGAGGCGGTACTCGGCGTTCTGGGCGAGCGTGTAGACGCGGGTCTTCGTCGGCTCGGTGGTGGTGTGGAGGCGCAGGGCGGTGTGGTCGGCGGTCTCGGCGAGGATCTCCTCGCGCCAGTCGCCGATGAGGTCGCCGTAGAAGGGGGTGGCGTTGCGCGCCCCGGAGACGACACCGGCCGGGTCGAAGATCCTGGTGCTGGTCTCCGTCGCCGGGTCCCACTCGGAGACGTGCGTGTGGTCCAGCAGCTCCGAGCCCTTGTCGCCGTCCCACCAGACGCGGAAGTTGACGCTGGGGGTGGTCGTGGCGACCTTGCCGTCCTGGACGTTGTGGACGCCCGCGCCGGGAGCGGTGACGTCGGCGGTGGAGGTCCAGTACTCGTAGCCGGGGTGGTTCGGGTCGATGTCGCCGGTGCTGCCCCGGCCGACGTCGATGTCGGTGTCGTTCTCCCAGTCGGCCGGGTGCTGCCCGGTCACCAGGCGCTCGCCGGTGTCGGCGTCGTAGTAGTACCAGGGGAAGTTCGGGACGACGCCCAGCTCCGCCTGTTGGATGGCGAAGCCCTCCAGGCCGGGGCGGTCGGGGTCCAGGTCGGCGATGTGGAAGCGGTCGCCGTGCCCGGCGCCGTCGACGACGTACCGGAGCGTGCCGTCGCTGTTCACCACGTAGTTGCCGTCGGCGATCTCGTCCTTGCCGTCGAGGTCGACGTCGACGGTGCGGATCTGGTGGAAGCTGGTCGCGCCGCCGGCGGCGGGCACGACGTACTTCCAGCGGCGGGTGAGGTCCCTGCCGTCGAAGTCCCAGGTCTGGAAGAGGATCCGGAAGGCGCCGCGCCGGGCACCGACACGGGTGACCAGCTTGGTGACGAGGCTCGGGTGGACACCGTCGAGGTAGGCGACACCGAAGTGGCCGCCGGAGGGGCCGTCGGCGACGAAGTCGTCGGGGACGGGCTGCCGGGTGCGTTCGGCACCCGTGGCGCCGTCGATCACCGACACGAACTGGTCGGCGGGCGAGGCCGCCGTGACCTGCGAACCGTCCGCGAAGGTCGTCCCGGCGGCCGTGTGCGCCAGCACCTCGGCCCGGCCGTCGCCGTCCAGGTCGAACACGGTCACGTTGTCGTCGTTGCGGTAGCCGCCGATGGCCGTGGAGCCGCTGATCGCGGCGGGCGCCGGGTCGTTGGCGCCGTTCCCGCCGACCTGGGTGTACGAGCCGGGTCCGAGGTCGACCCGCCACAGCGGCTCGCCGGTCAGCGTGTACGCCTCCAGCAGGTCGGGCTTGTCCCGGGTCCGCGAGAGCCGGCTCACGACCAGCTCGTACCGGCCGTCGCCGTCGAGGTCGCCCGGCCAGGCGTGCTGCACGGTGTAGTCGTCGGCGGTGGCGAGCGGGATCTCCGCGTACCCGGCGGCGAAGCCGAGCCCGGAACTCGGCTTCAGCTCCCGCCCGCCCACGACGGCCCGCACGGTGTAGGTGCCCGTGCCACGGCTGTTGTCCTGGTACGTCGTCGACCTGGTGATCGGCGCCCGGTTCAGCCGCTTGCCGCCCTTGTACACGTTGAAGGCGATGGCGTCGCCGTACCGCGCGTACTCCGTGCCGAGCAGGCGCCAGCTGAGAAAGGTGCCACCGTCGGACGGGACGGCGACCAGGCCGCGGTCCAGGTTCTCCACGATCCTGCGTGGGGTGTCGGCGGCGTGGCCGGCGGGCGCGGAGGAGAGCCCGGCCAGCAGGGCGGCCGCAGTGAGGACGACGGTTCTTCGGCGTCGCAGGTTACGCACTAACGCTCCTTGTGCAGAAGGGAGATGAGCCGGTCGGCCACCTTGCGGTGGCCCTGGGCGCTCGGATGGACGGCGCCGTGGAAGTCACCGTCCGCCACCGAGAGCCAGCCGGTCGTGTCGACGAACTCCGTTCGCGGGTCGGCGAGTTCGCCGACGACGGCGGCGATGTCGTCGGCGTGCGACCCGTCGAACGGGCGCAGCGCGAGGACGCGGGCGTGCGGTGCGGCCGTCCGCAGGCGTTCCAGATAGGCGCGGTAGGCGGGACGGAACTCGGCCGGGCCGTACGCCGTGTCATTGGTGCCCTGGTTGACGACGATCACATCGGCGTCGCGGTCCGAACGCGCCGGGGAGCCCGCGTGGTTCCAGCCGTACGCGGCACCGGCGGCCGGCACTCCCCCGTTCCCGGTCTGGATCACGCCCTGCCGGCCGAACCCGACCTGGGTGAGCGAGGCGTGCAGGGCGTCGGCGACGAGGGTCGGGTAGGCGGCCGTACCGTCCGCGCAGTCGGAGGTGTTGACCTCGCACAGGGCCAGGACGCCCTGGGTGATGGAGTCGCCGTAGAACGCCAACTGCCTTTTGTGTGGCTGATGTCGTCCCAACAGGTGGCCCCGGATCCCGGTCAGCGTGACCCCCGTCTCCAGCGGTGGCGTCCACCGGTTGGCCCGGGAGAAGACGTCCTTCACGGAGAGCTCGACGGTGTGCGGTCCGCGTCCCGGTGCCGTGATGCGCAGGTCGCTCCGGTCGACCGCGTACAGCTGCTTCGGGCCGCCGTCCACCGATACGTAGATCTGCGCGGGCACGGTGACCGAAGTGACGTCGAACAAGGTGTGGACGCTGCGGCCCGTGAACCGGAAGCGCAGCCTGGAACCGGAGTTGACGGTGGCGGCGGCCTGGGCGGTGCGGCTCCAGTGGCCCTCGTAGACGAGCCGCCGGTCGTCGGGACGCACCACGTTCGGCTCACCGGACGCGAGTACGGGTGGGGTGGCACCGGCCAGGAGACCCACGGTCGCCGCCGTACTCACGAGGACGCGGCTCATGAGAGGGCGCCTCATGACGGGATCCGATCGCCGATGAGCGCGAGGTTCTGGATCGCCGCGAGCGCCCACTGGGCGGAGGAGTTGGTGGAGATCCATGGGATCTCCTCGGTCCTGTGGAGCACGTCCGGGGTCTTGATCGTCACCCGGGACCAGTCGTTGGACGGGAAGTAGGTGTCGCTGCCGGTGTAGAACTCGTTCCAGGCGCGCTTGGCCAGCGTCGGGTCGTCCTTGTGGCGGGCCGCGTAGGCCGTGATGCGGGAGTGCGCGGCGGGCAGCGCGGAACGCCAGGTCGAGCCGGTGAGAGCGGTCTTCTCGGCGTTGGTGCCGTTGTAGTACTGCGCGTACTTCAGCCAGGCGTCGGCGAACTCGGGTTCCTTGTCGCCGAGCAGCGAGACGAGTTCGCTGTTGGTCTCCACGAGGCCGAACACCGCGCTGAGATGCGAGACGTTGACGCTCTTGTCGGTGACGACGGCGAACTTCCCGGTGTCGGCGTCGAGGAGGGCGTCGCCGGTGAAGAAGCCGTTGGGCTGGTCGGCGATGGTCCGCAGGGAGTTGACCAGTTTCTCGTACGCCTTCTCGGCGTTCGGGCCGCGTCGCTCCCATTCGGTGAGCCAGGCCGCCGACAGCGCGCCCCAGTCGGTGCCGAAGCCGACGGACAGGGCGTGGCGGTCGCCCGGTTCGTAGTCGTCGGTGCGGACCTTGCGCTGCGGGTCGACCTGTAGGAACGTCAGCTCGGCGGTGACGAGTTCGCGCAGTAGGTCGCCGGTGCGTTCGTCGCCGGTGAGGAAGTAGTGGAAGCGGCGGTTCGTGGCCGTGGAGATGCGTAGCTGCTTGGCGCTGTCGGCGTAGTGCTGCACGCCGTGCCGGGTGCCGAGTCCGGCGTACTTGCCGAGGTGGTGGACGTCGACCTCGCCGGTGTGCCGGGTCATGGCCTCGGCGAAGCGGAACGCCTCGGCCGAGCCGGTGCGCAGGAAGTGGTACCAGAGCCATAGGTCGGTGCCCAGCTCGGAGTTGTCCCAGGCGTAGCCGCCGACGTCGTAGCGCCAGACGTGGCGGTCGTTGTCGTAGGTGTGCTGGACGTCCCCGTAGTCGAGGAAGCCGTACCAACGGCGGTCCTCGCGCTGGTCGCGGTAGTAGGCGAACAGGTCGTCGAGGTGGTCCTCGATCGCCTTGCGAGCCGCGTTCGACCGGTCGACCGGGGCCCAGTCGCCGAAGATCCCCGCGGCGTGGAGGCGTTCTGGGGTGGCCGTGAGCAGCGGCGGGGTGGCCACGGCGGCGGCCTGCGCGGCCAGCTTCTCGGCGCTCGGGGTGGCGTCCAGCGCCCAGAAGGCCAGCTCGCTGGTGCGGGCGATCCCGTAGGGGTTGCCGAAGCCCGGCTCGTAGTCCTCGTAGGTGATCTCCAGGCCTTCGAGCTGCTTGTCGTAGGTGTCCTGGCCCAGGCCGTCGTGGTAGAAGCGCAGGTCGAGCGGGGGTGCGTCGGGCGAATAGAGCCAGAGCGTCACCTCGGCCGCGTCCGTGTGGGCGCCGCGGATGTCGAGCTGGGTGGGGTGGCGCTGCCAGAAGTCGCGCAGGCCGAAGGAGAGTCCGCCGCTCGCGCCGCCGACGTATCCGAAGCCGCCCGCGCGCTGTCCGGCGGCGGCCGGGATCCAGCCGTAGCCGGACCGCGTGCGCTTGCGGATGGCGTAGCCGTCGGCGGTCGGCTGGGTGAGCGTGAAGTCGCCCCACTTCGGGATGTAGGCGAGGCGGCCGGAGACCCGGCTGTCCCAGGTGGAGGTGTCGGGCAGCTTCTCGCCCGCGATCTGGGCCTTGCGCACGGCCTCGCCCGGGTCGCGGCGCAGCCCGGTGATCCCCTGCACCGCTTCGGCGAAGAGACCGCCGCCGGAGTCGGCGAGCCGGACATGGCGGTCGTACGCCTCGTCGCGGAGCGGCACGGTGAAGCGGACGCCGAGCCCGCGCAGGAAGTCGCCCTTGTCGGAGCCGGGTTTCTGCTCGCCGTCCCAGACGAAGGTGTGCACGAGCTTGAAGGACTCGGCGCCGGCGTGGAAGGCGAAGCGCAGGGTGAACGGCAGCCAGTCGCGACGCCCGTGCCGGTGGCGGCCCTCGACCCGGACGACGGCCCGGACCGGCCCGTCCTGCTCGACGGTCACCTTCTCGACCCGCCCGTCGAACTCCTCGACTTCGGCGCCGCCCTCGTATCTCCCCTGCCGCAGGGCGACCAGTCGGCCGTCGCGGGCGATCTCGGTGGAGCCACGGCTGACGCTGCGCACGACCGTGCGGGAGTTCCGGCCGCCGAAGACGACCGTGATGACGCCGGTCGAGACCTCGACATGGCCGCCGGTGCGGGTGACGGTCACCTTTCGCGCGGGGGCGGCCGGTGTCCGGCGGACAGGCGATACGTTTCCGCCTTCGGCGCGTCGGGGGCGATCGCGTGCGCCGTCCACTTCACCGATCCGTCGGGCCACTGGGCGGTGACCCAGCTCTGCACGGGGACGTCGTCACCGGCGGCCGTGGTGAGCCGGAAGCCCTGGCCGGCCTGGTGGGTACCGCGGGCCCACGGCACGCCCCAGGTGGTGCCGGCGTGCGCGCCCGGCGCCGAACCCTCCAGCCAGTGAAGTTCGGTGTCACCGGCCGAAGCGGCGCCCGAAGCTCCGTCCGGGGCGGCGGCGGCACTGCGGGACAGTGCCCAGGAGAACTGGGTGGCGGCGGCCGCGACCGCGGCACCCTTGATGACAGTGCGTCGGTCGACGCCGGACACACCGGACACAGAGGACCTCCGAAGGCATAGAAAGCGCTTGCGGAGATCACTGTGTCCTCACGGTCGCACGACTGTCGATACTTCGGTCAGCCATGCCACAAGACCGCAACACGATGATCATGATTCGCCCGGGCCGGGCCGCGACCCCACCGATCCGGGCGTGCCGAAGGCCGGACCCCGGGGATCGGGGGTCCGGCCTTCTGATCCTCTCGGCAGGGAGCGGGTGCGTCAGACGCTGACGCCCTTCTGCCGCAGATACGCCAGCGGGTCGATGTCCGAGCCGTAGTCCGGCGTCGTCCGGATCTCGAAGTGCAGATGCGGTCCGGTGACGTTGCCGGTGGCGCCGGAGAGGCCGATCTGCTGGCCCGCGCTCACCGACTGGCCGGCGGAGACGCCGATCGAGGACAGGTGGGCGTACTGGGCGTAGTAACCGTCGGCGAGCTTGATGACGATCTGGTTGCCGTACGCGCCGCCCCAGCCGGCGGAGACGACGGTACCCGCGCCGACGGCCTTGAGGGCGGTGCCGGTGGGGGCCACGAAGTCGACACCGGTGTGGTAGCCGCTGGACCACATGCTGCCCGCCGTCTTGTAGGCGGTGCCGATGGTGGCGCCCTCGATGGGCAGGGTGAAGCCGGAGTTGCTGGACTCCGAGGTCTGCGTGGTGGAGGTCGACTCCTCCGCGGCGGACTCGGCGGGCTTCGAGGACTCGGAGGTCTTCGACGACTCGGCGGGCTTGGAGGACTGCGACGACTGACGCTGCGTCGAGGACTGGGGCGCGCTGCTCGACGCGGCCTTGCCGCCGAGGGTGAGCTTGAGGCCCGGGTGGATGAGCGACGGGTCGGAACCTATCGCCTGGCGGTTGTCCGCGTAGATCCGCTTCCAGCCGCCGTCGACGTCCTGCTCCTCGGCGATCTTCGCGAGATAGTCGCCGATCTTGACCGAGTAGGTCTTCGTCTTCGACTTCTTGGTGCCGGTCTTCTCCGCCCGAGCGGCCTTTTCGGCCTGCTCCAGCCGTGCGCTCTGCTCGGCGGCGGCCTTCGCCGCGGCGATCGAGACCGTCTTCTCGGAAACGCCGGAAACGGCGGCCGTCGGCGTCGCCGCGTGGGCGCCGGCGGCACCCATCAGCGGGAGGGCGAGCGCGGCACCACCCGTTCCGGCGGCGGCGATCGAGCGGGTGAATCGCTGGGACTTCGGACGGCGGTGCTTACCCTTCGCGGGCATGACGAATTCCTCTCCGGCGCCTGCGAGGTGAGCTGTCGGGTGCGGACTGGAGATGCCCGGCCGTGCTCGCGCACGGCTTTACCCCTAGCCTGTTCCGGAGACCGGAACAGGCGGGACTACCTGTGGGTCCCCCGCTCCTGCCGTGGATCGGGTCGGTATACGGCTCCGGTCGGCGGCAGGATTGGGCGTCCGTCCGGATTGAGGCCGAACGTAAGCGACTTGCGGCTCAAGAGACAACTATTGGGATTACCTGTGCGTCTTCCTATCTGATCCTTATGCGAATTATCGATCACGCTCCGTAAATGAGCGTTCTCGCGCTTTTCGCAACCCCCCTGGAAACACGCATGAATTACGTGGACATGACGGCAACGGACCGTCACGAATATGACGCTGCTCACGCACCTACGGCCCAGTAGGCTTTATTCCAGGGCTTGCTGGAATTAAAGCTTCATTTCGGACACAACGCTCAAGTGCGACGCAGTCGGACAACCTTCGCATCAAAGTCACCGCGGAGCCCTGTCCGCAGTCCGTGATGCAACAGCACCGCCCCTCGGTACGTTTCGCCCGTTTCGCGACACTCATACGTCCTGTCCGGGTCGAGGCCGCGCAGCCGGACCGGGGCGAGCGGCTCGCCGTAGTGCTGGGCCTGGAGCCAGGCGAGGACGACCACCTCGTCGCCGTACACGTACTGCACGGCGCTCAGTCCGCCGGCCGGCGGCCGCAGCCGGTAGAGGTCGCCGCGCTGCACGACCGGCCGGATCTCGCGGTAGAGCTCGACCCAGCTCCGCGCCTCGGCCAGCTCCTCCTCCGTCCACTCGGTGAGGTCGCCGCCCACGCCGAGCACGCCCGCCATGGCACTGACGAAGCGGAAGCGCAGCGAGCTGACCCGCCCGTTGAGCTGGTTGTTCGGACTGTCGGTGACCCAGGCGGCCATGACCCGGGCCGGATGGATCTGGCTGAAGCCGTGCTGGATGGCGAGCCGGTCGAGCGGGTCGGTGTTGTCGGAGGTCCACACCTGGTCCGTGCGGGCCATGACCTCGAGGTCGATCCGGCCGCCCCCGCCCGAGCACGACTCGAAGGCGACGCCGGGGTGCGCGGCCCGCAGCCGGTCGAGGAGGGCGTAGAAGGCGCGCACGTGCTCGACCCACAGCTTCTGCGGATACGGCTCCCCGGGCCAGCCGGCGTCCGTGAAGCAGCGGTTGAAGTCCCACTTGACGTAGTCGATGGGCGCGCTGGACAGGAGCCCGTGCAGCTGCTCCCAGAGATACTCCTGGACGTCCTTGCGCGCGAGGTTGAGGACGAGCTGATTGCGTAGCTCCGTCCGCTTTCGTCCCGGATGGAACTGTGCCCATTCGGGGTGCGCGCGGTACAGCTCGCTGTCCGGGTTGACCATCTCCGGCTCGACCCAGATGCCGAACTGCATCCCGAGGGCGTGCACATAGTCGGCGAGCGGCTTCAGCCCCTGCGGGAAGCGGTCCGGGTTGGGGGTCCAGTCGCCGAGTCCGGCCCGGTCGCTGGTCCGGGTCCCGAACCAGCCGTCGTCGACCACGAACAGCTCCACACCGATGGCCGCAGCCCGCCGCGCGAGCGCCCCCTGCTGCTCCTCGGAGATGTCGAACTCGGTGGCCTCCCAGGAGTTGAACAGCACCGGCCGGTCCTGGTCCGCGTCCGGGATGACATACGCCCGCTGGTACGCGTGCCAGGCGCGGCTGGCGCCGCCGTGGCCGCCGTCGCTCCACAACCCGGCGAAGACGGGCGTCGTGAACGTCTCGCCGGTCTCCAGCCGCAGCAGGCCCGATTCGTCGTATCCGGCGCCGCCGGTGATCTGCACACGCGCGTCCGGGAGCTGGGCCACGGCGATCCGCCAGGAGCCCGACCAGCCGAGGGCGCAACCGTAGACCTCGCCGCGCTCCTCGGTGGCGTCGGTGTCGAGGGCGACCCAGGGCAGATGCTGATGCCCGGTGTGGCCGCGCCGGCTGCCGATGACCTTCTCCCCGTAGGTGAGGTCCCCGCGGACCAGGCGGGACTCGGCCGCCCACCGCCCGTGCAGCTGGGACAGCCGCCAGGCCTCCTCGCGAGGCGGCAGCGTCCAGGTCGCCGAGTCGGCCCGCAGCAGCTCGACCGACGGCCCCTCGTTGACGAGGGTCACCCAGCGCTCGACGACATCGTCACGCATCCGGTAGTGGAGCGTGATCCCGAGCCCGTCGTCGGCGAACCGCAGCCGCAGCTCGTCGCCGTCGGCCTCGTAGGCCTCAAAGGTCCACTCGGTGCCGCGCCGCGTGTCCGTGCGCACAAACAGGGCCGGGCGCACGAAGCGGGGGCCGCCCTCGACGGGGTACTCCTCGTGTCCGTCGACCGGGGCCTCGAACGGCCAGTACGGCAGCTGCTGCCTGGCGGCCAGCTCCTCCGCGTCAGGGAGCCCCATCCGTGGGCCCCAGTGCAGATGCAGCAGCTCGTCGGCCTCCGTGAGCCGCAGGGCGTAACTGCTCGTAGGCCCCGAAAGAAGCCAGGTCCGGCCATCAGCGCCGATTTCCAACATCAAGCCCTCACAGATTCGAACAGGTGCGATCAAGCCTCAGCATCATCGCAGGCCGCCGCGGCTCCGTGACGGCGCCTGTGGACAACTGTCGGCGAGTGCCCCTTCGGCACCTGTGGACAACTCATTGCCGTAGGAACCTATGTCGTATCGTCGAGTGCGCGCCTCATTGCCGAGTGCGTGTCCGTCGACGATCGGCGCCGACGGGCGGAGGGGAGGAGCCCCAGTGACGCAGCAGATCCCGTCGACCGAGCCCGAGCTGACCGGAGTGCGCAACTTCCGCGATGTCGGCGGCTTGCCGACCGTGGACGGCCGGCGTGTGCGCCACGGAGTGCTGTTCCGCAGCGGTCACCTCGCGCACGCGACCGACGAGGACAGCGCGTTCCTTGCCTCCCTGGGCCTGCACACGATCTTCGACTTCCGGAACGCGGCGGACCAGAAGCTGGAGGGCCCGGACGTCGAGCTGCCCGGCGTGCGCAATCTGAACCTGCCGCTGACCGACCCGGCGGACGGCGCCGAGTTCTGGAAGATGGTCCGCGACGGCGACCTGGACCAGCTGCGCGCCCTGCTGGACGGCGGCAAGGCGGCGGACCGGATGATCAACTCCTATCGCGCGATCGTCAAGCAGCGCACGGCCGAGCACTCCCGGGTGCTGCACGCGCTGGCCGAGGACAGCGTGCCCGCCCTGATGCACTGCGCCGCCGGCAAGGACCGCGCGGGTCTCTCCATCGCGGTGACGCTGCTCGCCGTGGGGGTGGAGCGCGAGGCCGTCGTCGCCGACTACCTGGAGTCGAACGCCAAGCACCGCCGCTACAAGGTCCACCGCAGCAGCACGTCCGCGAGCGCCTACTCCCCCGAGGTCATGGAGCTGCTGAGCCCGCTCTTCGACGCCCGCGCCGAGTATCTGACTGCGGCCTTCGAGACCATCGAGGAGACCTGGGGCGATGTGGACACCTACCTGGAGCAGGGTCTGAGCGTGACGCCCCGGACCCGGGAGCGCCTACGCGAGCGGCTGCTCGACTGACGGCCCGCCCCCTGGGACCAACCAGCACTACTTCTTGGCGCCCACCTCGAACAGCAGATAGACGAAGGCCGCGAAGAGATGACCGACCGCGATGTAGATGATGAGCCGCACCCACAGGGCGCGGGGGAACTTCTCTTCCAGGTCTCTCACGGGGTTTCTCCGGTGGTGGTGATCGGACCGAGGCAGAGCGCGGCGGTCGGGCTCTGCAGCAGGGTGTGGACGAAGAGGAGATCGGCGCCGTCGTGATCGGCGGCGGCGATGCGGTGCGGGGTCAGCGAGTCGAAGTGGGCGCTGTCCCCCGGCGCGAGCAGGTGCGCGGTGTCGCCGAGCCGCAGCCGCAGCCGCCCGTTGAGGACGTACAGCCACTCCTCACCGGGATGGACGCGCACGAGATCGCCCTGGGCGCCGTACGGCACATGGACCCGCAGGGCCTGCATGCCACGGCCGGACGCGCCCGCCTGCCAGTACGTCCAGCCGCCGGCCTTCGTCGATTCCATGTCGGCGGCCCGGACGACCGCGTCCCGCTCGGCGACGGTCTCGCCGAGCAGCTCCGAGACGGTCGTACCGTAAATGCGGGCGAGCGCGAGCAGCATCGGCAGTGAGGGCTGACGCTGCCCGGTCTCCAGCCGGGAGAGGTGCGCGGGCGAGAGCCCGGCGGCGCGGGCCGCGGCCTCCAGCGTGAGGGAGGCCCGGCGGCGCAGGGCCCGCAGCTGCGGGGCGACGACGGGCAGCTCGGCGGACGGCTCCCCGCCCGCGTCGGGCTCGCGCCGGGGCTCTGGAGGGTTCGTCCCCTCGGAAGGGCTCATGCCTTACATTCAGCCGGAGCCTTGCCTCTGCGGCAAATTTCTTGCCTCAGAGGCAAACTCCCTGTTGGTCGGCGCTACCGGTTGGCGACCGCCTGCTTCACCAGCGTCCTGCCGAAGTCCCACATCAGTCCGCCCCCGCCGTGCGCGTCGTCCATCACCTCGGTGAAGGCGTCGACGAACCGGTCCACCTCCCGCTCGCCGATGATCAGCGGCGGGATCAGTTTGATCACCTCCAGGTGGTCGCCGGAGACCTGGGTGAGGATGCGGTGCCGTTGCAGCAGCGGAACGACGACCATCTGCGCGAAGAGTCCCTTGCGTGCCGCCTGGAGCATGGTCCAACGGCTGCGCAGCTTCAGCGACTTGGGCCTGCCGAACTCGATGCCGATCATCAGGCCCCGGCCGCGTACGTCGCTGAGCAGCTCGTACTTCTCGACCAGCGCGGCCAACCGGCCCTTCAGCAGCTCTCCCGTGGCCCGGGCGCCCGCCACGATCTCCTCGTTCTCCATGACGGACAGCACCGCGAGACCCGCCGCCATGGCCTGCGCGTTGGAGCCGAAGCTCGCGGAGTGGACGAGGACGCGGTCCATGGACGAGTAGACCTTCCTGAAGATCCACTCCTTGCCGAGGGTCGCGCCGACGGGCACATAGCCGCCGGAGAGCGCCTTGGCCACACACACCAGGTCCGGTTCCACGCCCTCCTCATGCTGGTAGGCGTAGAAGTCCCCGGTCCGCCCGAGGCCGGTCTGCACCTCATCGGCGATGAGCAGCGCCTTGTGCCCCCGCAGCAGTTCCTGCGCGGCGCGCAGATAGCCGGGGGGCGCCTCGTGCACACCCTTGCCCTGGACGGGTTCGACGATGAGCGCGGCGACGTCGCCCTTCTTCAGCTCCCGCGCCAGGGCGTCGAGATCTCCGAGCGGTACGGCCGTGTCGGGCAGCAGGGGCGCGAATCCGTCCCGGAAGCCCGACTCGCCGTTCACCGACAGGGAGCCCGTGGTCAGCCCGTGGAAGGCGTGGTCGCAGTACAGGACGCGTGGTCTGCCGGTGGCGAACCGGGCGAACTTCAGCGCGGTCTCGACGGCTTCCGTGCCGCTGTTGCCGAAGAACACCCGGTCCAGGTGCGGGCTGTGCCCGAGCAGCCGCTCCGCCAGCAGTCCTGGCAGTGGCTGGCAGTCGAAGCGGGTGAGGTCGGCGAGCTGGGCGTCGAGGACGTCGTGCAGCGCCTTGCGGACCACGGGGTGATGGCGGCCGAGGCCCATCACCCCGAACCCGGCGAGCATGTCCAGGTAGTCGTCGCCGTCCGCGTCCCAGAAGTACGCGCCCTCGGCCCGTTCGTAGACCTTGTCGAAGCCGATGGTGTGCAGCATGCGCGGGAGTTGGTGGTTGAGGTGCCGGGCGTGGAGTTCGTATCGCTCGGCACCGCGCTCGGCGATGAGCCTGCCGAGGTCGAACTCCTCGCCCCCGGCGGCGGGTTGCGCAGTGGTCATGCCTGTTTCTCCTTGGACAGCTGGGCCTCGGGCAGCTCGGCCCCGGACGACTCCCCCTTCGCGCGCTCGTCCCGGGCCGCCAGACACGCGCTGATCCGCCCCGCGACGTCGACCGGTGTCAGCCCGATGTCCGCCAGCACCTCGCCCCGCTTGGCGTGCGCGAGGAACTGCTCCGGGATCCCGAACCGCCGTACGGGTACGTCGACATCCGCGTCCCCCAGCGCCAGCGCGACCGCCGAACCGACCCCGGCAGCCCGGCTGTTGTCCTCCACGACGGCCACGAGCCGGTGCTCGGCGGCGAGGCCGGGCAGCGCCGGGTCGACGGGCTTGACCCAGCGGGGGTCGACGACCGTGCACCCGATGCCGCGCGCCTGAAGCAGCTCGGCGGCCTGCAGACACACCGGCGCCATGACACCGACGGCGACCAGCAGGACCTCCGGGCCACCGGCGCCGACCGGGCCGACCGGGCCGCCCGTCGACCGGTGCAGCACATCCATGCCCCCCACCCGGCCCAGCGACGGGATCTCCGGCCCCACCGACTCCTTCGGGAACCGAATGACCGTCGGCGCGTCGTCGACGGCGACCGCCTCCCGCAACTGTGCCCGCAACTGTTCGGCGTCGCGCGGCGCGGCGACCCTGAGCCCGGGTACGACCTGGAGGATCGACATGTCCCACATACCGTTGTGCGAGGCCCCGTCGACGCCCGTGACCCCGGCCCGGTCCAGCACGAAGGTGACGCCGCAGCGGTGCAGGGCGACATCCATCAGCAGCTGGTCGAAGGCCCGGTTGAGGAAGGTCGCGTAGACGGCGACCACGGGGTGCAGCCCGCCGGTCGCGAGTCCCGCCGCCGACACCGTCGCGTGCTGTTCGGCGATGCCCACGTCCCAGACCCGGTCGGGGAACTTCTCGGCGAACCTGCCGAGCCCCACGGGGTGCAGCATGGCCGCCGTGATCGCCACGACGTCCTCGCGCTCGTCGGCGATCCGCACGATCTCGTCGCCGAAGACCGAGGTCCAGGAGGGTCCGCCGGAGGGCGCGAGCGGCTCGCAGGTCAGCGGGTCCATCACCCCGACCGTGTGGAAGTGGTCCTCCTCGTGGGCGAGCGCGGGCTCGTACCCTCGCCCCTTCTCGGTCAGACAGTGGACGAGCACGGGCCCGTGGAAGCGTCTCGCGCGCCGCAGCGCCGACTCGACGGCGCCCACGTCGTGCCCGTCGATCGGACCGACGTACTTCAGCCCCAGGTCCTCGAACATGCCCTGCGGGGCGAACGCGTCCTTGAAGCCCTTCTTCGCCCCGTGCAGCGCCTCGTAGAAGGGGTGACCGACGACCGGGGTGCGCAGCAGCACGTCCTTGCCCCAGGCCAGGAACTGCTCGTAGCCGTCCGTGGTGCGCAGGGTCGCGAGGTGGTTGGCGAGGCCGCCTATGGTCGGGGAGTACGAGCGTTCGTTGTCGTTGACGACGATGATCAGCGGCCGGTCCTTGGCGGCCGCGATGTTGTTGAGCGCCTCCCAGGCCATGCCGCCGGTGAGCGCGCCGTCGCCGATGACCGCGACGACGTGGCCCTTCTCGCCCTGGACCTGGTGGGCCTTGGCGAGCCCGTCGGCCCAGCCGAGCGCCGTCGAGGCGTGGCTGTTCTCGACGATGTCGTGCTCCGACTCCTCGCGCGAGGGATAGCCGGACAGACCGCCCTTGCCGCGCAGCTTGGAGAAGTCCTGACGCCCGGTCAGAATCTTGTGTACGTAGCTCTGATGGCCGGTGTCCCACACGATGCGGTCGACGGGTGACTCGAAGACCCGGTGGAGCGCGATGGACAGTTCCACCACCCCCAGATTGGGCCCCAGGTGACCGCCGGTCCTGGCGACCGCGTGCACCAGGAACTCCCGGATCTCGTCGGCCAATCGGTCCAGCTCCGCCTCGGACAGTGCCTTCAGGTCGCGTGGTTCCCTGATGTTCTCCAGAATCGTCACGCTCGGGCCCCCTCTCGGTCCGTGCTCTTCAGCCCGTGTTCGTCACTTCACGGTGACCGCCGGCTCCCCCGACGCGACGCCGTCCTTCTCCATCTGCTCGGCGATCTTCATCGCCTCTTCGATGAGCGTCTCGACGATCTTCGACTCGGGGACGGTCTTGATGACCTCGCCCTTGACGAAGATCTGCCCCTTGCCGTTGCCGGAGGCGACCCCGAGATCCGCCTCGCGTGCCTCGCCGGGCCCGTTGACGACGCAGCCCATGACCGCGACGCGCAACGGCACCTCCATCCCTTCGAGCCCCGCCGTGACCTCGTCGGCGAGCTTGTACACATCGACCTGGGCCCGCCCGCACGACGGACACGACACGATCTCCAGCCGCCGCTGCCGCAGGTTCAGCGACTCCAGGATCTGGATGCCGACCTTGACCTCCTCGGCGGGCGGCGCGCTCAGCGAGACCCGGATCGTGTCGCCGATGCCCTCGCCGAGCAGGGCGCCGAAGGCGACGGCGGACTTGATGGTCCCCTGGAAGGCGGGACCGGCCTCGGTCACGCCCAGATGCAGCGGGTAGTCGCACTGCGCGGCCAGCTGCCGGTAGGCGTTGACCATCACCACCGGGTCGTTGTGCTTCACCGAGATCTTGATGTCCCGGAAGTCGTGCTCCTCGAACAGCGAGGCCTCCCACAGCGCCGACTCGACCAGCGCCTCGGGGGTGGCCTTGCCGTACTTCTGCAACAGCCGGCGGTCGAGCGAGCCCGCGTTGACCCCGATCCGGATCGGGGTCCCGTGGTCCTTCGCCGCCCGGGCGATCTCCTTCACCTTGTCGTCGAACTGCTTGATGTTGCCGGGGTTCACCCGCACCGCCGCACACCCCGCCTCGATCGCCGCGAACACGTACTTCGGCTGGAAGTGGATGTCCGCGATCACCGGGATCTGCGACTTGCGGGCGATGGTCGCGAGCGCGTCCGCGTCGTCCTGCGTGGGGCAGGCGACCCGCACGATCTGGCAGCCGGACGCCGTCAGCTCGGCGATCTGCTGCAAGGTGGCACCGATGTCCGACGTACGCGTCGTCGTCATCGACTGCACCGACACCGGGGCCCCGCCCCCGACCGCCACCGGCCCGACCTCGATCCGCCGCGACACGCGCCGCTCGGCGATCGGCCGGACCGGTACCTCGGGGACACCCAAGGACACGGCAGTCATGGAGTCACCCTTGGTTCCCGGAGAGCGTCTCGCGCATGGCGCGGAGCGACTCCTTCAGCGACCCCATGGTGGCGAGCACGGCGGTCGGCTCGTAGCCGCAGTGCGCCATGCAGTTGGCACAGCGCGGGTCCTTGCCCCGGCCGTACGCGTTCCAGTCGGTGTCCTCGATGAGCTCCCGGTACGTCGTGACGTACCCGTCGCTCATCAGATAGCAGGGCCGCTGCCAGCCGAAGAGGGAGTAGTTGGGGATCGCCCACGCCGTGCACGGGAAGTCGACCTTGCCCTCCAGGAAGTCCAGAAACAGGGGCGAGTGGTTGAGGCGCCAGCGACGGCGGTTGCCGCCCGAGAAGGCCTTCCTGAACAGCTCCCGGGTCTGCTCCACACCGAGGAAGTGCTCCTGGTCGGGGGCCTTCTCGTAGGCGTAGGCGGGCGAGATCATCATCTCGTCGACCTGGAGGTCGTCGTTGAGGTAGTTGAGGACCTCGATGATGGTCTGCGGGGTGTCGGTGTTGAAGAAGGTCGAGTTGGTGGTCACCCGGAAGCCGCGCCTCTTGGCCTCCTTGATGGCGGCCACGGCCTCGTCGAACACCCCCTCCTTCGCCACCGACTCGTCGTGCCGCTCGCGCAGCCCGTCGATGTGCACGGCGAACGCGAAGTACGGCGAGGGCTTGAACTTGTCCATCTTCTTGCGCAGCAGCATGGCGTTGGTGCACAGGAAGACGTACTTCCTCCTCGCCACCAACTGCCGCACGATCTCGTCGATCTGAGGGTGCATCAGAGGCTCGCCGCCGGCGATCGACACCATCGGCGCTCCGGACTCCAGGACGGCGCCCACGGCCTGCGCCACCGGCATGCGCTGCTTGAGCACCCCGGCCGGGTGCTGGATCTTGCCGCAGCCCTCGCACTTCAGATTGCAGGCGTAGAGCGGTTCCAACTCGACGATCAGCGGGAACTTGTCCCGCTTGCGGAGCTTCTGTTCAGCGAGATACGTCGCCACCTTGATGGACTGGCGGAGCGGCATGGCCATCTGGCTCACCTCCTGGGGAGCAGCAAAGAACGGTGCCATTCGAAGAAAGCGGGAAGGACGGCACGAAGGACGCGGAAAGCCGATATTCCACCGCGCACAGTGCCAATCCGGACGAGTTCATGCTCTGGAGCGTCCACGACCACCCGTACGGCCGCAACCGGGCGCACGCCCTGGCGTACGGCGCTGTGGAGCGTGACCGCCGACTCCATGTCCACCGCGATCGCTCCGGTGGCGAGCAGATCGGAGCGTTCCGATCCGCGTACGACGTGGTCGGAACCGGTGAGGGGGCCGGTGTGCACCGTCCGCCCGGGCACGGCCCGCACCAGCTCCTTGATCAGCCGTTCGGTGCCCACACAAGGTGTGACGGCGCCGTCGGGGCCACGGGTCTCCTCCGCGACCACCAGGTCCCCGGGGTGCATGCCCGGCGCGAGCCCGGCGCAGAACCCGGTGGCCAGCACGGCCGCGTCGGCGAGCGCCGGGTCGGCGAGGACCCGGGTGACGGACCGCTCGGCGGCCTTCGGCCCCATGCCGGTGCGCAGTACGGTGACCGGGCCCCCGGCGCCGGCCCGGTCACCGCTGCGCAGGGCGAGCTGCTCGATGCTGAGCGCGCAGGCGATCAGCAGCGGGGCCGGGGCGGAGGCCATGGTCATCAGCTCCTCTCGGCCTGGTCGACGACGGCTTTGCCCGCGACGACCTTGCCGTCGGCGGCCTTGTCTACAGCGGCCTTGTCTACAGCGGCCTGGTCGACGACAGCCCTGCCGTCGGCGGGTCTGCCCGCGAAGGGTTCGCCGTGGACGTACCGACCCAGCGCGGTGAGCGGGAACACCTGGCGGTAGAGGTGGTAGTTGATCGAGAAGTCCCAGGGGAAGCCGGTGCCGGTGAAGTACGGCTCGTCCCAGGAGCCGTCCTCCCGCTGGGTCCGGGCGAGCCACTCGATGCCGCGCTCGGCGGCCTTGGAGTCCCGCTCGTCCGCCGCCAGCAGCGCGAGCAGGGCCCACGCGGTCTGGGAGGCGGTGGAGGCGCCCTTGCCGCCCCATTCGGCGGGATCGGGGTAGGAGCGCAGATCCTCGCCCCAGCCGCCGTCGTCGTTCTGTACGGTCTCCAGCCAGGCCACGGCCCGGCGGATCGCGGGGTGGGAGGCGGGCAGTCCGGCGGCGGTCAGCGCGGGCACCACCGACCCGGTTCCGTAGACGTAGTTGACGCCCCAGCGGCCGAACCACGCGCCGTTCGGCTCCTGTTCGGCGAGGAGCCAGTCGACGCCGCGCCGGGTGCGCGGATCGTGGGCGAGGCCCTCGACGGCGAGCATCTCCACCACATGGGCGGTGACATCGGCGGACGGTGGGTCGATGACCTCGCCGAAGTCGCAGAACGGCAGCCGGTTGGGGAAGGGGCTTGTGTTGTCGACGTCGAAGGCGCCCCACGCCCCGTTCCTCGACTGCATCCCCAGGTTCCAGCGCACCCCCCGTCCGATGGCCCGCTGCACCCGCTGTGGATCGGGGTGCTCGACACGGCGCAGTGCGAGAACGACCTCGGCGGTGTCGTCGATGTCGGGGTAGTTGTCGTTGTGGAACTCGAACGCCCAGCCGCCCGGGGACAGTTGGGGCCGCTTCACGGACCAGTCGCCGGGCCGGACGATCTCCTCGCCGAGCATCCAGTCGGCGGCCTTGACCAGCTGGGGATGGTCGGCGGGCAGTCCCGCGTCGGCGAGGGCGATGGTGGCGAGGCAGGTGTCCCACACCGGGGACTGGCAGGCCTCGATCATCCGGGCCCCGTCCTCACGCCACACGGCGAACCGGTCGAGGGACTCCAACCCGGCCTTCATCACCGGATGTCGGAGGTCATAACCCAACAAGTGCAACGCGATGACCGAGTACACGGCCGGTGGCTGGATGCCGCCCCAGCAGCCGTCGTTCTCCTGCCGCTCGATGATCCAGCGGGCCGCGCTCTTCATGGCCGCCCTGCGCAGCCGCTTCAGCGCCACCTTGCGGTAGCCGTGCAGAATCCTGTCGAGCCGTTGGAAGGCGCCTTCCCAACTTCCCAGCGGATCAAGGGGCTTGGGCGGGTTCGGTCGGCCCGGGTCGACGTGGAGTTCGTCCAGTGGGAAGGGTGCGGGCCGTACCGGGCGCTTCGCCGAGACGATCGTCAGCGGCACGATCGTCTGCCGCGCCCAGCATCCGAAGTCGTAGATGTTCAGCGGCATCCACTTCGGGAAGTAGATCAACTCCGGTGGCATCTCCGGCAGGTCGTCCCACTTCCACCAGCCGAACAGGGCCAGCCAGATCCGGGTGAAGACACGGGCGGCCGCGATCCCGCCGCGCTGTCTGACCCAGGCGGACGCCCGCGCCATGTGAGGCTCGTCCGGGTCGTCCCCGGCCAGCCTCAGGGCGACGTACGCCTCGACGGTGGCGGAGAGTTCGCCTGGGCCGCCGTAGAAGGTGGCCCAGGCGCCGTCCGCGCGCTGCTCGCCACGGATGAACAGCGCGGCCGCCCGCGTGGTCTTCTCGTCGCGGATGCCCAGGAACTGACGGAGCAGCAGATCCTCGGCGTCCATGGTGACGTTGGTCTCCAGGTCGCCCTTCCACCAGCCCTGGGCGTCCTGACGCGAGAGAAGGAAATCGGTCGCACGCCGTATGGCGCGCTCGGCGGCATCCTGGACCCCTGCCGCCACTGGGGTGTCGGTGTCAGTGTCGGTGTCGGTTTCGCTGGCCGAGGCAGCGCGGGGCGGTGGTGCCCCGGTGCTTCCGTCGGTCGTCGCTGTCATGGCTTCCCCTTCGTGCAGTGGACGGATCTCTCTGCGGTGGGTCAGCCGTCGGCCGGTGCGTATCCGGTGACAGGCACCGGCCGGCGACTACGCGAGGCTTATTCGACCGAGACCGGTCGACTCCTGAGCGATGGCGATCATCTCTTCCGTACGACGACGAAGTCGGCCAGTGCCATGAACCGGTCCCGCACCGGGTCGGGCATGTGGATGGAGTCCAGCGCCTCGATCGCGACGGTGTGCTGGCGGCGCGCCTCGTCGGCCGTCCACCGCCGGCCCCCGGCCTCCTCGATGAGGGCGGCGCGCGCGGCGAACTCCTCCTCGGAGAAGTTCTCGAAGTCGCTGGCCTTGGCGTCGGCGGCGAGCAGTTCGCCGAGCTGCTCGGAGGCCGGGCCGCCCGCCGCGAGCGCGGCCACGACCGGCAGGGACTTCTTGCGCTGACGCAGATCGCTCCAGGTCTGCTTGCCGGTGGACACCGGGTCGCCCCAGATGCCCAGCAGGTCGTCGACTGCCTGGAAGGCGAGGCCGAGGTGGTAGCCGTACTTCTCCAGCGCGTCCGCCGTGCGGTCGTCCGCGCCGCCGAGGACCGCACCGATGGAACAGGCACAGGCGAGCAGCGCGCCCGTCTTGTTGCCCTCCATCTCCAGGCACTCCTCGACGGTGACCCGCTCGCGGTGCTCGTACGAGATGTCCTGGGCCTGACCGTCGATGAGCGCGCGGGTGGCCATGGTGAGGCGGCGGGTGGCCCGGGCGGCCTCGACCGTGTCGAGTTCGAGGAGGATCTCGTTGGCGAGCACCATCAGGGCGTCGCCGACGAGGATGGCCTGGGCGGGGCCGTGCGCCTTCCACACCGTGTCGCGGTGGCGGCGCTGTTCGTCGCCGTCCATCAGGTCGTCGTGCAGCAGCGAGAAGTTGTGCACCAGCTCCACGGCGACCGCGCCGGGGATGCCGACCTCGGGTGCGGCGCCGGTGACCTCGGCGGACAGCACCGCGAGCGCGGGACGCACGGACTTGCCGCCGTCGCCGTCGGCGGGGTTGCCCGCGGCGTCGATCCAGCCGAAGTGGTAGGCGCCGACGGTGTCCATGGGGGGCGCCAGCCGATCGATGGCCGCCCGCAGCACGGGGGTGGCCAGGGTCCGCCCGCGCTCCAGGAGCGCGGTCACGTCCACCGCGGTCCTCGCAGCGGCCGACGCGGCCGGGGGCACAGTGGGCACAGTTTCTCCAGATGTCGATGTGTTCGCGGTACCGGGAGTGCGGGAACCGGTCCTGTGCGCTTCGAGCGTCACGCTGCCTCCTCGTAGGTGAAGAGGTGGTCTCGGGGCCGGCCCAGGGCGCCGAGCGCGGCGTCCGCCGCACTGATGCCGCTGCGGACCGCACTCTCCATGGTCGCGGGCCACCCTGTGGCGGTCCACGCTCCGGCCAGGTACAGGCCGGGTGCCTTGGTGCGGGCGCCGGGCCTGAGCCGTCCGACGCCGGGGGTGGGAGCGAAGGTCGCGGTGCGCTCCCTGGTCACGAAGAAGTCCTTCACCCGCGCGCCGCGCGCGCCGGGCAACAGCCGCTCCAGCTCGGGCAGATAGCGCTCGCGCAAGGCGGACACGGGCTCGTCGATCTCGTCCTGTGCGGCCGACTGCGAGAGCGCCAGATACTGGCCCTCGCGCAGCCCTGACGCGTCGGTGCGGTCGAAGACCCACTGCACCGGGGAGCCGAGCGCCGCGAAGAACGGCTTGCTCAGCACCTTCCGGTCGTAGACGACATGGACGTTGAGGATCGGGGCGGTGCCGATCTCCAGCAGCCGCTCGGGGTGGTCGAGCGCCCCTTCCGGCAGCAGATCGTGGGCCTCGCGCTGCGGTACGGCGAGGACGACCGCGTCGGCGTCGAGGCTCTCGCCGGGCACCTCGACCGTCCAACGGCCGCTCCCGCCGAAGGAGATGGAGGTGACGCGAGTCCGGAGTTCGGTGCGGACGCCCGCCGAGTCGAGCGCCTTGCGGGTCAGCCGGTCGTGCAGTTCGCCCAGCGGGACATGGGCCCAGCCGATGTCGGCCGCGCCCGGCTCGGACAGCAGGCCCGTCTTGAACACCATCGCGGCGAGCCCGAGCGAGGCGTCCTGGGCCACCGCGTTGAGCGTGGCGACCCCGACCAGGTCCCACAGCGCCTCGATCGCGCGCGCCGACTGCCCCCGCGCGGCCAGCCAACTGCCGAAGTCCTGCTCGTCCAGCGCCGGATCGGCGAGGTCGAGCGCCTTGAGCGCCATCGCCGCACGCCCCACGTTGGCGCGCTCGGCGAGCGAGAGATGGGTGTACGTGGCGAGGCTGCGCCCGAGATGCAGCGGCACGGGCAGCGCGTCGCGCCGCAGTCTGCCGAGCCGCCGCCCGGGCCTGCCCTCGGCGTCGAGAACCGACACGTCGAGGCGATCCTGAAGCGGCGACAGCGCGGCCCCGTCGACGCGGTCGAGGAACCAGCGGTAGGCGGTGCAGCATCGCAGATACACATGCTGACCGTTGTCGACGGTCAGATCGCCGCGCTGGAAGGAGAAGGCGAGTCCGCCGAGCCTCGGCCGCCCTTCGAGGAGGGTGACCTGTACACCGGCGTCGGCCAGCGAGAGCGCGGCGGTGATCCCCGCCAGGCCGCCACCGACCACCACGGCCGTGCTGCGGGGGCGGCCCGTGCCGTCCGCGTCCAGTGGCCCCTCGGACTGTGTGCCGTCGCTCATCGCGCGCCCTCCCCTGCTGGTCCGCCGAGGTGGTGGAGCGCCCTGCGGCAGGCCGTCGCAGTCAGGGACGCCACCGCGTTGCGGAGGGTTGCGTACCACTTTTCCCCGATGGGTTCTCCTTGGACCGGATTGTCCATCAGGCACGCCTCCTGACGGTACGGCGGGACACATGGCGGGCGTCGAGGCCGGAGAGGCCGCGCACGGCGACGTACGCCTTCTCGCGGCCGGGCAGCGAGACCCGGCCGCGCAGCACGGCCTCCGGCTCGCGCTCGATGCGGTCGAGCAGCCGCCGGTAGATGCCGGCCATGGCCGCGACACAGGCGCCGCTGCGGCGGTCCAGCATCGGCAGCAGGCGGTAGCCCTCGGCGAACAGGGCGCGGGCCCGGCGCACCTCGAAGTGCACAAGACCCGCGAAGTCGGAGTCGACCGACGAAAGGGGCGCGGCGAACCCCGCCGAGCAGCCGAACTTGGCGAGGTCGTCGGAGGGCAGATATGTACGACCGCCGAGGGCGTCCTCGCGAACGTCCCTGAGGATGTTGGTGAGTTGAAGAGCGAGGCCGAGCGTGTCGGCGTACTCCGGTGCCCGCTCGGCGCCGCGCGCGCCCGGTTCCGTGCCGAAGACACCGAGCGAGAGCCGCCCGATCGCGCCGGCGACACAACGGCAGTAGACCTTCAGGTCGTCCCAGGTCTCGTAGGTCTCGCCGCGCACATCCATCAGGACGCCCTCGATGAGTTCGTCGAGGCCGCCGAACGGGACCGGGAAGTGTGCCCCGACGTGCGCCAGGGCCACCGCGACGGGATCCGTGTCGTCCTCGTCGACCGTGCCCTCGCGGACTCTGGTGAGCAGCGCCCGGGTCTCCGCCAGCCGGAGCTCCTTCACCTCGGGGGCGAGCGCGCCGTCGCCGATGTCGTCGACGCGGCGCGAGAACGCGTAGAGCGCCGACATCGCGCGCCGCTTGGCCGTGGGCAGGAGCCGGATGCCGTACGCGAAGTTGCGGGCCTGTTGTCCGGTGACGGACTCGCAGTAGCTGTAGGCGGCGAGTACCGGTGCGGACGGGTGCGGTGGAGACTCCACGATCCGGATCACCCCTCTCCTCGCAGGGTCGCGCCCACCTCGCGCAGCAGCCGGAGCTTGCCGGGCTTGGGCGGGCCGGGAAGAACGTCGTACCGAGCGGCGGTGATCGCGTGGATCGCCGCCCTTCCCCCCGCCACGAACCCCGCCAGGAGCAACCTCAGCCTGCCGTGGACGCTACCCACCAGCGGGGTGCCCTCATTCAGGAGATTCCGGGCGCATTCGGCTTCGTACGCGACCAGTGCGCGCACCGATGCGCCTGCTGTGGATGTGGCGAGATCCGCCTCGGAGACATGGAAGCGCTTCATGTCGGCGGCGGGCAGATAGATGCGGTCGCGGCCGAGGTCCTCGGTCACGTCCTGGAGGTGCTCGACGATCTGCAACGCCGTGCAGATCGCGTCGGAGTGGCGGACCCGCTCGGGGGTGGAGGTCCCGGTGACGGCGAGGACGAGACGGCCGACGGGGTTGGCGGACAGCTCGCAGTAGGCGAGCAGGTCGTCGTACGTCTCGTAGCGCCTGACGAGTTGGTCCTGGCGGTTGGCGGCGATCAGGCCGAGGAAGGGCTCGGGGGAGAGCGCGTGGCGGTGGACCGTGGGCCGCAGGCGGCGCAGCAGCGGGTGGTGCGGGGTGCCGTCGAAGACGCGGCGCAGGTCGGCCTCGAAGGCGTCGAGGAGCAGGAGCCGGTCGTCGGCGTCCTGCGGGGAGACGCCCAGGTGGTGGGCGTCGGCGCCGCCGGGGGCGAGGTCGCCGTCGCCGATGTCGTCGACGAGGCGGGCGAAGCCGTACAGGGCCATCAGGTCGGCGCGCCAGGCCGCGGGCAGGAAGAACGGCGCCACGGGGAAGTTCTCGTGGGCGGCCTTTTCGAGGGTGTCACGCTCCGTGTCGCCGGTGCGTGGCGTCCCGGTTTCGGTCACCGCTCGTCACCCGGCGCGGGGACGGCACACGCGTCGTGGAGCTGGGGAGTTTCCGTAGCCATGGCCGTCACATCTCCCGTTCTACACTGCCGACCCAATACACAGTATTTCGGACACGCCGCCCGGCGCTCCGCGCATGTGGCCGATGCCGGATGTCGCGCATTATGGACCCACTTGCCGCGATTCGGCACCGGTACAGCTTACGTTGTACAACGCACCATGCTCCGACTGGGTGTCCTGCACATCACAAGAACGCACCGATTGCCCCAAGATTCCTACGGGTGGCCGGAGTTGACGCAGTCCTTGCCGAAGTTGGCGTCCCCTTTGCAGACGCCGGGCCCCGCCGGAGCAGTTCCGGCGGGGCCCGGGGCAAATCCGGCTACTTGCCCGTGAACTTCTCGTATTCCTTCAGGACCTCTTCCGTGGGGCCGTCCATGCGCAGTTCGCCGCGTTCCAGCCACAGGACCCGGTCGCAGGTGTCGCGGATCGACTTGTTGTTGTGGCTGACCAGGAAGACCGTGCCGGCCTCCTTGCGCAGCTCGCGGATGCGGGCCTCGGAGCGCTTCTGGAACTTGCGGTCACCGGTGGCGAGCGCCTCGTCGATCATGAGGACGTCATGGTCCTTGGCCGCCGCGATGGAGAAGCGGAGCCGGGCCGCCATGCCGGAGGAGTAGGTGCGCATGGGAAGGGTGATGAAGTCGCCCTTCTCGTTGATCCCGGAGAAGTCGACGATCTCCTGGTAGCGCTCCCTGATCTGCTCGCGGGACATGCCCATGGCGAGGCCGCCCAATATGACGTTCCGCTCGCCCGTCAGGTCGTTCATCAGGGCCGCGTTGACGCCGAGCAGCGAGGGCTGGCCGTCGGTGAAGACCTTGCCCTTCTCCGCGGGCAGCAGTCCAGCGATGGCGCGCAGCAGGGTGGACTTGCCGGAGCCGTTGGAGCCGATCAGGCCGATGGCCTCGCCGCGGTAGGCGATGAAGGAGACGCCCTTGACGGCGTGCACCTTGCGTACGCCCGGCGACTCACCGCGCTTGATGATGCGGCTGAGGGCGGCGGTGGCGCTGCCCCTGCCGGTCTTGGCGCCGTTCACGCGGTAGACGATGTGCAGCTCGTCCGCGATGACGGTCGGAACTCGGGTCTCAGCCACGGCCGTACCTCTCCTCCGCCTTCCAGAAGTACACGAACCCGCCGACCGCGACGAGCACGGCCCAGCCGCCGGCGACCGCCCAGACGTGCGGGGGCAGGTTGTCGGAGCCGTAGCCGTCGATCAGCGCGAAGCGCATCAGGTCCATGTAGATCGCGGCCGGGTTCCACTGGAGGACGTCGGAGATCCAGGGCGGGTGCTCCTCCAGCATCACGGGGAGCGAGAACATGACGCCGGACGCGTACATCCACGTACGCATCACGAACGGCATGAGCTGGGCGAGGTCCGGGGTCTTGGAGCCCATCCGGGCCATGATCATCGCGAGGCCGGTGTTGAAGAGGAACTGCAGGGCCAGCACCGGGAGGATCAGCAGCCACGACAGGCTCGGGTAGCTGCCGAAGCCGACCGCCACGGCGAACAGCACGATCATCGAGAAGAGCAGTTGCTGGAGCTGCTGCAGCGAGAACGAGATCGGCAGCGCGGCCCGCGGGAAGTGCAGCGCCCTGACCAGGCCGAGGTTGCCGGCGATCGCGCGCACGCCCGCCATCACCGAGCTCTGGGTGAAGGTGAAGACGAAGACACCCGTCACCAGGAACGGGATGTAGACCTCGCGGGGCATCCCGCGGTCGGCGCCCAGGATCAGGCCGAAGATCAGGAAGTACACCAGCGCGTTCAGCAGCGGAGTGGCCACCTGCCACAGCTGGCCGAGCTTGGCCTGGCTGTACTGGGCGGTGAGCTTCGCCTGCGAGAAGGCGAGGATGAAGTGACGCCGCCCCCAGAGCTGGCGGACGTACTCGACGAGTCCGGGCCGGGCTCCGCTGACCGCCAACCCGTACTTGGCGGCGAGGTCGGCGGCCGAGAGCCCGTCGTCGGGCGACGGTCGATCGCTCACGGCGACCCTGCCGTCATGCGTTGTCTCACTCACAAGTGGAAACTTTCGTCCTCAAAGTGCGCAGCCTGATCGGGCCGAGGCGGAAAACCTGGGACCGGGGTACGGCCGAATGCTCTCAGATATCGAGCTTGTCAGATGACGGGAGGTCGGCCCAGTCGGGTCAGGCGCCACACCGTACGCCACTTCATGGGCCGGCGGCGGCCGCAGGAGCTCGTCCAGCCTTCCTTGAAGCCGCCGAACCAGGCCTTGAGGGCAGGTCCCGACGGCTTGCGGAGCAGGGTCAGCAGCAGCCAGACGCCCAGATAGACGGGGACCAGGAGCACGGGGAGGTTGCGGCGGGCCAGCCAGACGCGGTTGCGGGCGACCATGCGGTGGTAGACCGCGTGCCGGGAGGGGGCGGTCGTCGGGTGGTACAGCACCATGTCGGACCGGTAGTCGATCATCCAGCCCGCGTCGAGGGCCCGCCACGCCAGGTCGGTCTCCTCGTGGGCGTAGAAGAACTCGTCCGGCAGGCCGCCCACTTCGGCGAAGACCCGGGTGCGTACGGCGTTGGCGCCGCCGAGGAAGGTGGTGACCCGGGAGGAACGCATCGGGTCGGAGGCCCGCAGCCGGGGCACATGGCGCCGCTGCGTCTCGCCGGTCTCGGGGTCGGCGATGCGGAAGCTGATGATGCCGAGCTCCGGGTCGGCCGCGAAGGCCTCGCGGCAAAGCGCGGCGGTGTCGTGGCGCGCGAGCAGCCCGTCGTCGTCCAGGAAGAGCAGGACGTCGACGTCCTGGCCGCCGGGGCCGAACGCCTCGATGCCGACGTTGCGGCCGCCGGGTATGCCGAGGTTCTCGGGCAGCTCGACGGTCCGTACAACCGATGAGAACTCTGCGACGTCCGGGACGGGCGAGCCGTTGCCGACGACGACCGCCTCGACGCGGTCGCCGTCCTGCTTGGCGACCGAGTCGAGGAGAGCGCGCAGCTCGTCGGGGCGGTTGCCCATGGTGATGATGACCGCGCCGACCTTCATGCCACCGCTCACTTCAGCCTGCTGGAGGCGAGGATGGACACGAGGTGCAGCAGGGTCTGGAGCAGCGCGATGCCGGCCATCACGGCGACACCGAGCCGGGAGAAGAACAGGTCGCCCCGGGCCTGGTCGATGACCGCGAGGACCAGGATCAGCAGAGACGCCTCTACGCCGAGGATCAGCCGGTGGAACTTCAGCGCGGCGGCGGCCTTGCGGGCCAGCGCCATGCCGGAGGAACGCGGCTCGGAGGCCGACTCCTGGACCGGCGGCTTGCCGGTCTGGTGCCGGGCGACCCCGACGAGGTCCGTCTCGGCCTTGATCAGGATGGCGCCGAGGGCGGCGAGGGTACCGAGGAAGGCCCACAGCCAGTCGATCCGGCCGGTGCCCCACAGGTCGGCGGCGCGCAGCCCGAAGCCGACGAGCACGGCCGCGTCGCACAGGTAGGCGCCGACCCGGTCCACGTAGACGCCGGCGATCGAGAACTGCTTGCGCCAGCGGGCGATCTCGCCGTCGACGCAGTCGAACAGCAGGTACAGCTGGACCATCAGCACGCCGAGGACGGCGCCCGGGATGCCCGGCACCAGCAGGGCCGGGGCGGCGAGGACGCCGAAGACGGTCATCAGGTAGGTCAGCTGGTTGGGCGTGACCCGGGTGTTCACCAGGTGCCGGTCTATGCGCAGCGAGATTTCGCGCATGTAGAGCCGGCCGGCCCAGTGCTCGCCGCTCCGTCGGTCCTTCACCCCCGGGGGGTGAACGACCGGGCGGAGCTCAGCTACCGATGGCTTTGGCATAGTCGGCGTATGCGTCCCTGATCTGGTCGGTGGAGAGGTCGAGGTGTTCGAGGATGGTGTAGCGGCCGGGCCTGGTCTGCGGGGCGAACTCCACGACCTGGACGAACTCCTCGGCGGTGAAACCGATCTCGCCCGGCAGGACCGGCAGACCGTGGCGGTGCAGCACCTCGGCCATGAACGCCGCCTCCTCCTTGGCCCCGCGCAGATGCATCGCGAAGGCCGCGCCCAGGCCGCACTGCTCGCCGTGGCTGGCGGCGCGCTTGGGGAAGAGCAGGTCGAAGGCGTGGTTTATCTCGTGGCAGGCGCCGGAGGCGGGGCGGGAGTCGCCCGCGACCGACATGGCGATGCCGGTGAGGACGAGGCCCTCGGCGAGCACCTGGAGGAAGCCGTCGTCGCCGACGCCTCCGGGGTGGCGGAGCACGGCCTCGCCGGCCTGGCGGGCCATCGCGGCGGCGAGGCCGTCGATGGACTCGCCCGTCTCGCGATTGGCCAGCTCCCAGTCCGCGACCGCGGAGATGTTGGACAGGGCGTCGCCGATGCCGGAGCGGACGAAGCGGACGGGGGCCTCGCGGATGACGTCGAGGTCGATGACGACCGCGATGGGGTTCGGCACACCGTAGGAGCCGCGGCCCGCGTCGTTGTCGAGGGTGGCGACCGGCGAGCACAGGCCGTCGTGCGACAGGTTCGTCGCGACGGCGACCAGCGGCAGCCCGACCCGGGCGGCGGCGAACTTCGCACAGTCGATGATCTTGCCGCCGCCGAGGCCCACGACCGCGTCGTAGCGGCCGCGCTTCATGGCGTCGGCGAGCTTGATCGCGTCGTCGAGTGTGCCGCCGCCGACCTCGAACCAGTCGGCGTCGGGCAGCGCCGGGGAGAGCCGGCCGCGCAGGCGGGCCCCGGAGCCGTCGCTGATCGCGACGGCCAGCTTGCCGGAGGACGAGATCCGCTGGTCCGCGAGGACCGTCGCCAGATCGTCGAGGGCACCCGGGCGGATGTCGACGACGATCGGCGACGGGATGAGCCTCGTCAGTACTGGCACGCGATCTCACGTCCCTTGGCGAGGTCGTCGTGGTTGTCGATCTCGACCCACTTGACGTCACCGATGGGCGCGACGTCGATCCGGAAGCCGCGGTTCACGAGCTCCTGGTAGCCGTGCTCGTAGAACTGCTGCGGGTCCGTCTCGAAGACCGTCTTCAGGGCGTCGGCCAGCTCGTCGGCGGCCTCGCCCTCGATCAGGGTGACGCCGATGTACTCACCGGTCGCCTCGGCCGGGTCCATCAGCTTGGTGATCTTCGTCATGCCGCCCTCGGGGCCGACGACGACCTTCATCTCCTCGTCGGCGAGGGACTTCACCGTGTCGAGGGCGAGGATGATCTTCTTGTCGCCGCCGCGTGCGGCGAGCAGGGTCTTCTCGACGGAGACCGGGTGCACGGTGTCGCCGTTGGCGAGGATCACCGAGTGCTTGATGGCGTCACGACCGCACCACAGGGAGTAGGCGTTGTTCCACTCCTCGGCCTTGTCGTTGTCGATGAGGGTGATCTTCAGGCCGTACTTGGCCTCCAGCGCCTCGCGGCGCTCGTACACGGCCTCCTTGCGGTAGCCGACGATGATCGCGACCTCGGTCAGGCCGATCTCGGCGAAGTTGCCGAGGGTCAGGTCCAGGACGGTGAGGCTGTCCTCGTTGCCCTCCGGGCCGACCGGCACCAGAGCCTTGGGAAGGGTGTCGGTGTAGGGGCGAAGACGCCGTCCGGCGCCGGCCGCCAGCACGAGGCCGATCATGCGGGTTCTCCTTCATCGTGTACGGCGGGTGCGCCGGTTTTATGGGCGGTCACCCAGAAGCGGATGCTCTCGACGAGCACCACGAGCGCCACGGCCACGGCGAGAGCCGTGAGCGCGACCTTGAACTCTGTGGGCGCGAGCAGCGCGGCCAGGACAGTGACCAGCAGCGTTCTGCCGTCGTGCCCGCCGATCGCCCGCACCAGCCACCTCGGTGGCGCGCCGGCGTCACCGCGAATGCGGTACACCGTGTCGTAGTGATGGTAGGCGACTGCCGCCACCAGCCCGAATGCCGCGGGAAGCGCCCCGTTCACATCGGCTTTGGCCGCCAGTACCAGTACGGTGCCGTATTCGGCGGCGCGGAACAGCGGGGGAATCAGCCAGTCGAGGGGGCCCTTGAGGGGGCGCGCGACGGCGTCGGCGGACACCAGGACATAGACGGTGGCGGCGAGGACGACCGACCAGCCGGGCCCGTCGAACCAGGCCGTGAGTACCACGACGACGGCACCGGCGAGGGCCAGGAGCCGCGCGACGGCCGCGTATCGGCTCGGCACGATGCGTGAGAGCACCTCGGCCAGGGGCCCGCTGTCGGCCAGGTCCGCCAGCGCCCGTGCGGCCCGGTCGGTGCGCTGCGCCTTGCGCGTGAGGGAGCGCAGCACCCGGCCGGCCGTGGTGTAGGTCGCGGCGAAGGCGCAGCCGATGAGCAGCGCGTAGAAGGTGATGCGGGGAGTGGTGAGCGCCGTGAGGACGGCGATCATCGCCCAGCGCTCGCCGATCGGGAGGACGATCATCCGGCGCACCCAGACCGTCCAGCCGACGCTGTCGAGCTTGTCGGAGAGGGCGGCGGTGGGGCTGGTGTTGGCGGCGGCGTCGTGGTTCGCCTCGTTGAAGGAGAAGTCGACGACGTGGCGGCAGGTCTGGAGGACCATCGCGGCGAGGGCGAGGGCCCAGACATCGTCGCCGCCCTGGGCGGCTCCGAGCGCGAGGCCCGCGTAGTAGGCGTACTCCTTGGCGCGGTCGAAGGTGGCGTCGAGCCAGGCACCGAGCGTCGAGTACTGCAGCGAGTAGCGGGCCAGCTGGCCGTCGGTGCAGTCGAGGACGAAGGAGAAGATGAGCAGCAGCCCGGCGGCGACGAAGCCGCCGCGGGTACCGGTGGCCGCGCAGCCCGCCGCGATCAGGGCGGTGAGGAGCGAGGCCGTGGTGACCTGGTTCGGGGTCAGACCGCGGCGGGCGCACCAGCGGGCGATGTAGCGGGAGTACGGGCTGATGAAGTGCGTGGTGAAGAAGCCGTCGCGGGACTTCACCGCCGTGCGCAGCCGTACGGCCTCGTCGTCGACGGCGGCCACGGCCTGACGGGCTTCGTTGCGGGCCTGCGGGTCGGCGGGGACAACGGCGACGAGGGTGCCGAGTTCGGGGCGGTGGAGGGTGACGCCGTCGGTGTCGAGGGCGGCGACCACGCGGTCGGCGAGGCTGTCCACGGCGACGGCCGTCCCGCCGGGGGCGGCCGAGGACTCGCCGGCCACCGCGCGGCCGAGGGCCTGGCGGGCGGCGGGCTGGACGGTGACGGCGCCGGGCAGGGCGGCGGCCGGGAAGCGGGGGTCGGTCAGGCCGAGGCGCAGCGCGTGGACGTGGCCCACGAAACGGGCGTCGACGAGGGCGACCCGCTGGTCGGCGGGGACGTCGGCGAGGAGTGCCTCGGCGTCACCGGCGTCGACGGCGACCCGCAAGTCGAAGCCCAGGGACCGCAGATCGCTCTCCAGCGACGACCCGGGGACCGGCTGCCCGGTGAGGATGGCGGTCGACAGACGAACTCACTCCCTGGGTGCCGACGCGGCGGCGCCGGGCATGTGCGTGGTGGAGGCGCCCCGGTCCGCGTCGGCCCGGCGGCGTGTCGGCAGAGGTTATCGGATGAAGGGAAACGAGGATTCACCGCCCGTTCATGGCCTGATCAAGTAGGCCTGCTGGGCTCCGCCGCGATCATCATCGGGGATTGCGGGGTCGGGCCACAAACTCCGGTTCGCATATCGGTTTATACGTGGCATCGCGATCGATGGCCGCCTCTCGATGGATGCGTGCGCCCCGGTCAACTAGGTGCAACAAATTCACACTTGAATCAACATCTATAAACACCAATAAACAGAAACACTCACCATGAGCCCTCCTTCGACGCTAGGATGGCTGCCCATGACCTGGCTGATCACAGGCGCCGCCGGCTACATCGGCGCACACGTTGTACGAGTCATGACCGCGGCCGGAGAGCAGGTGGTCGCCCTCGACGACCTCTCCTCCGGAGTCCGCGGCCGCCTCCCGGAGAGCATCCCGCTGGTGCGCGGCTCCGCCCTCGACGGAGAGTTGCTGAAGCGGACCCTCGCGGAGCACGCGGTCACCGGGGTGGTGCACCTCGCGGCCCGTAAGCAGGTCGGCGAGTCCGTGGCGCAGCCGACGCGCTACTACCAGGAGAATGTGGGCGGGCTCGCCACACTTCTGGAGGCCGCCGCGGGGGCCGGCGTCGAGCGGTTCCTCTTCTCCTCGTCGGCCGCCGTGTACGGCAATCCGGACGTGGACCTCATCACCGAGACCACCCCGTGCGCCCCGATGAGCCCGTACGGCGAGACGAAGCTCGCCGGGGAGTGGCTGGTACGGGCGGCCGGCCGGGCCCACGGCATGGCGACCGTCTGCCTGCGCTACTTCAACGTGGCCGGCGCGGCCGAACCGGCGCTGGCGGACACCGGTGTCTTCAACGTCGTCCCCATGGTCTTCGACCGCCTCAGCCGCGACGAGCCCCCACGGATCTTCGGCGACGACTACCCGACCCCGGACGGCACCTGCGTCCGCGACTACATCCATGTCGCCGACCTCGCCGACGCGCACCTCGCGGCGGCCCAGCGGCTCACGACCGAGGGCACCTCGGGGGATCTGACCGTGAACATCGGTCGCGGGGAGGGCGTTTCGGTGCGTGAACTCGTCGCGCTGATCGGCGAGGTGACCGGTGACCGCCGGCCCGCGCTCGTCGAGCCGCGCCGCCCCGGGGACGCGCCGCGCGCGGTCGCCTCGGCCGCGCTGGCCGAGCGTGAGCTGGGCTGGACGGCTCGGCGCGGAGTGCGCGAGATGGTCGAGTCGGCCTGGGCGGGCTGGCGGCTGCACCACGGCCTCTGAGCGAACCCGAACCCTGGTTCCCCGGCACCGCGACGCTCTGACCTGCGTATCGTTTCCGCAGGTCAGAGCACATGACAACGGTGTTCACTGCCGCGTTGCCGTATACCCCCCACCCGTAGTTCACTGTGATCCCGGAGTGATTCACGGACTGACACCGACTGGCGCGGAAGGGCGGATTCCATGGGGGCTGGGCACGATCACGGACACGCGCACGGAGCGCCGACGAGCGGTACGGCTGCGGCCGCGTACCGCGGGAGGCTGCGGGTGGCGCTGTCGATCACGCTCACTGTCATGGTGGTCGAGATCGTCGGCGGTCTCCTCTCCGATTCGCTCGCGCTCATCGCGGACGCGGCGCACATGGCGACGGACGCCGTGGGCCTGTGCATGGCGCTGCTCGCCATCCACTTCGCCAACCGCCCGCCGAGCGGCAACCGCACCTTCGGATACGCCCGCGCCGAGATACTCGCCGCCCTCGCCAACTGCGTGCTACTCCTCGGCGTCGGCAGCTACGTGCTGTACGAGGCGATCCAGCGGTTCATCACACCCGCCGGGACCGAGGGCGGGCTCACGGTCGTGTTCGGTGTGGTCGGTCTGTTCGCGAACATGATCTCGCTGACGCTGCTGATGCGCGGCCAGAAGGAGAGCCTGAACGTCCGGGGCGCCTTCCTGGAGGTGGCCGCGGACGCGCTCGGCTCGGTGGCGGTGATCATCTCCGCGACGATCATCCTGCTCACCGGCTGGCAGGCCGCCGACCCGATCGCCTCACTGATCATCGGTGTGATGATCGTCCCGCGTACGGTGAAGTTGCTGCGCGAGACCCTCGACGTCCTGCTGGAGGCGGCGCCCAAGAACGTCGACATGGCCGAGGTGCGGGCCCACATCCTCGCGCTGCCGGGTGTGGAGGACGTCCACGATCTGCATGCCTGGACCATCACCTCCGGCATGCCGGTCCTCTCCGCCCATGTCGTGGTGGGCTCCGACACGCTGGACGCGATCGGCAACGAGAAGATGCTGCACGAACTCCAGGGCTGCATCGGCGACCACTTCGACGTCGAGCACTGCACCTTCCAGCTGGAGCCCGGCGGCCACGCCGAGCACGAGGCGAAGCTCTGCCACTGAGCGGGCTCGGGGCCGGCGGCGGCACGTCCGGGTGAGGAGTGGCCCGTCCTCACCCGGGGCCACTCCGGCTCCTCCCCGCGCTTCGGCTTCGTACGCGCATCCGGGTATGGCATCCAGCCGCGTTTCGCTTCGCCGGACGCCCCGACGACGGTCATGATCCCGGACGATTCGGGGTACATGGCACCCGGCACAAGCAGGTATTCGGCCTCTTTCGGCGTACGGCGCGCAAGCGGTGGGTGTCCCGCCACGCGGCCCCGGGGTAGGACTTGCGGGTTGGCTCGAAGTGCCAGGAGTGCCGGATTCGTGCGGCAGACTTGGGACTCGAAGAACGAAGCGAAGGATGGGCATGCCGATCACACCTGCCACCGCGATGCACAGTTCACCGAACGGCATCACGGAAGCGATCCTGCTGGAACTGGTCGACGAGGACGGCACCACGATCGGCACGGCGGAGAAGCTGTCCGCCCACCAGCCGCCCGGCCAACTGCACCGGGCGTTCTCCGTGTTCCTCTT
This sequence comes from Streptomyces graminofaciens, assembly GCF_030294945.1. NCBI lineage: Bacteria > Bacillati > Actinomycetota > Actinomycetes > Kitasatosporales > Streptomycetaceae > Streptomyces > Streptomyces graminofaciens. Next base: position 3,002,206 of record NZ_AP018448.1, read on the forward strand.
CGACGAGCGCGGCCGACTGCTGATCCAACAGCGCGCGCTCGGCAAGTACCACTCCCCCGGTGTCTGGTCGAACACCTGCTGTGGCCACCCCTACCCGGGCGAGGCGCCCTTCGCGGCGGCGGCCCGGCGGACGTATGAGGAGCTGGGGGTCTCCCCGGCGCTGCTCGGCGAGGCGGGCACGGTCCGCTACAACCACCCGGACCCGGCCTCGGGGCTGGTGGAGCAGGAGTTCAACCATCTGTTCGTCGGGCTGGTGCGCTCCCCGCTCGGGCCCGACCCGGAGGAGGTCGGGGCCACGGCGTATGTGACCCCGGCCGAGCTGGCGGAGCGGCACGCGAAGGACACGTTCTCGGCCTGGTTCATGACCGTGCTGGACACGGCCCGCCCGGCGATCCGCGAGCTGACGGGGCCGACCGCGGGCTGGTGAACCTCTAGAGCAGGTACGGGGGTTTGAGGGGCAGGGCGGCCCAGATCACCTTGCCGCCGCTCGCCGTGTGCTCCACGTCGCAGACCCCGCCGGCCTCCCTGGTGAACTCGCGGACCAGGAGCAGCCCCCGGCCGCCGAGCCGGCCGTGGTCGGTCTCCAGGGCGGTCGGGCGGTAGGGGTGGTTGTCCTCCACCGAGACCCGCACCCACTCGGCCCCGACGGCGACCTCGACGGCGAGCGTGGGCGACAGCAGGGCCGCGTGTTTGACGGCGTTCGTCACCAGCTCGGAGACGATCAGCAGAAGTCCTTGGACGAGGTCGTCCGAGACCGGTACGCCCTGTCGGGCGAGCAGGTCACGGACGGCGCGCCGTGCCTGCGGCACCGAGGCGTCGACGGCGGCAGCGGTGAACCGCCAGACCCCTTCGTAAGGCAGTGGTCCCGGCGGATTCGGGTCATCGGGTACATGTCCCCCGCCTCCAGGGCGTGGGTCGCCCCCGCGCCCTTGGTCGTCCATTGTCCGGTCGCCACCCTTGCGCTCGATTGTCACCACACGTCGAGTGTTGGTAACTCCGCACCTCCCGCCGGATGACTGAACACAAGTCAGCGCGTATCGGCGACTTTCAGATCGGCACCGCCCACAAAAGCCAGCTGGAGGACCGTTTCTGCCCGGGTGGCGCCCGGTTTGGAACTATTCGGGTTGTACACGTTGACGCCGACCTTCTTGATCGTGGCAGCGTGCCGGACGCCGTGGGTGCTGTACGGGATCTTCAAGACGCCCCCTAGCATCCCGTGCATGGAGCCTCAGCTGCTGCACACCGTCGCCGACGGGGTCGCCACCGTCGTCATCCACCACCCCGTGAAGCGCAACGCCATGACGGCCGGCATGTGGCGGGCCCTGCCGCCGCTGCTCGGTCGGCTGGCCGCCGACCCCGCCGTACGCGCGCTGGTGCTGACCGGGGAGGGCGGGACGTTCTGCGCGGGGGCCGACATCTCGTCGCTGCGGGAGTCCCCGGACGAGCCGCAGGGGCTGGCCGTGCTCGCCGAGGAGGCGCTCGCGGCCTTCCCGAAGCCTACGCTCGCGGCGATCCGCGGATACTGCGTGGGCGGCGGCTCGCAGTTGGCGGCCGCGTGCGATCTGCGGTTCGCGGAGGAGGGCGCCCTGTTCGGGGTCACCCCGGCGAAGCTGGGGATCGTCTACCCGGCCTCCTCGACCCGTCGGCTGGTGGCGCTCGCGGGGCCCGGCACCGCCAAGTACCTGCTGTTCTCCGGCGAGTTGATCGACGCGGAGCGGGCGCTGCGGACGGGACTGGTGGACGAGGTGCTGCCCCCGGGCGAACTCGGCAAGCGGGTCGCGGAGTTCACCCGGATCCTGGTCTCGCGCTCGCGGCTGACCCAGGCGGCGGCCAAGGAGTTCGCGAACGGCCGTACTGACCGGGACGCCTACTGGGCCGAGCAGGCGCGGGCCGGCGGCGACACGGCGGAGGGGGTCGCGGCGTTCCTGGAGCGGAGGGAGCCCCGGTTCACCTGGAACGGGTGACCTCTCGCCCGGATACGGCTACGCCAGGAGGAACCGGCTCTTGGCCCGGAACTCCTCGACGAGGTGCGCGGGTGCCTTGTGCGGCGCGCCCGCGTCGTAGGGCGGCTGCGGGTCGTACTCGGTCAGCAGTTGTACGGCCTGGGCGTGGCCGTCGCCCGCGATCCGGCCGAGCAGGGTGAGACCCATGTCGATGCCGGAGGAGACGCCGGCCGCGGTGACGTACTTGCCGTCGAAGACCACCCGCTCCCCCGTCGGTTCGGCGCCGAACCGCTTCAGGACGTCCAGGGCCAGCCAATGGGAGGTCGCGCGGCGGCCGTCCAGGAGTCCGGCGGCGCCCAGGAGCAGGGAGCCGGTGCACACGGAGGTCGTCCAGGCGCTGGTGGTGTCGGTGGTGCGCAGCCAGTCGAGCAGCGTCGCGTTCTCCATCTGCGCGGTCTGGCCGGGGCCGCCGGGCACGACCACGACATCGGGGCGCGGCACCTCGGCGAGGCTCTTGTCGGCGGTGATGGCGAGGTTCCCGGTGTCGCTGCGCACCGGGCCGGTCCGCTCGGCGACAAAGACGGTCTCCGCGTCGGGCAGACGGCCGAGGGTCTCGTAAGGGCCGACGGCGTCCAGGCCGGTGAAGCGGTCGAAGAGGACGATGGCGATCTGCATGACGGCTCTTTCCGTTCTTTCCGGTGAGGTGCTGCACGGGGTACGTGCGGGTGGTCTCAGGGAGTGGGCGCGGGCCGGAAGCGGCGGCGGTACTCGGCCGGTGCCGTGCCGAGGGTCTTCACGAAGGCGCGGCGCATGGCCTCCGAGGTGCCGTAGCCGCAGGCGCGGGAGATCTCCTCGACGCCGTCCGGGGTGTCCTCCAGCAGGCGGCGGGCGTGTTCGAGGCGGACCCGGTCGACGTAGCGGCCCGGGGGGATGCCCGTCTCGGCCTGGAAGGCGCGGGCGAAGTGGCGGGGCGAGAGACTGGCGCGGGCGGCCAGCGTATCCACGCTCAGGTCGTCGCCCGGGTGCTCGGTGATCCACTGCTGGACCTCGCGCAGCGGTTCCCGCCGGGCGGTCTGGACGGCGAGCTGGGCGCTGAACTGGGCCTGGTTTCCCGGGCGGCGCAGGAAGACGACCAGGTGGCGGGCGATGGAGAGGGCGACCTCACGGCCGAGGTCCTCCTCGACGAGGGCGAGGACGAGATCGATGCCGGAGGTGACTCCGGCGGAGGTCGCGATGTGTCCGTCGCGGACGTAGATGGGGTTCGGGTCGACCTCGACGGCCGGGTGGTCCCGGGCGAGTGTGGCGCAGTACGCCCAGTGGGTGGTCGCCCGGCGGCCGTCCAGGAGACCCGCCTGTGCGAGGAGGATCGCGCCGGTGCAGACCGAGACCAGGCGTTCCGCGTCCGGGCCGTGCTCGCGCAGCCAGGCGACGAGCTCCGGGGCGGGCTGCCGGGTGCCCCGGCCGCCCGGGACGAGCAGGGTGTGCGGGGTGGGGACGTCGGTGAGGGCGCGGTCCGGGACGAGGGTGAGGCCGCTGGAGGTGCGTACGGGGGCGCCGTCCAGGGAGGCCGTGCGGACGCGGTAGGACCCCGGGGAGCACAGCTCGGCACCGGCGAACACCTCGACCGGGCCGGTGACGTCGAGGCTCTGCACGCCGTCGAACAGGACGACAAGGACGGTTCGCATGCCTCGATTCTTGGGAGCGAGCGGGATGGCCGCAATGACGAATTGCCCACCTTTTCTGCCATCGGCGGGCGTGGAACGGGGTGGTGGCCTGGCATGAGCGCGGCAGGTCAGGGTGGGCCGATGGTCTCCGCATCCAGCAAAACAACCAGTCGGTAACCTGTCGCCATGAACTCCTCCCTCCCGGAGCGCGCCGGTCGGCACTGCTACCACGCCCTCAATCCGCTCCACTCCGCGCACTACTTCTCACCGGACCTCGGGCGGGAGCTGGCCGCCGTCGGGATCGAGGACGCCGACGCGGCGTACTTCGCGGTGCGGTCGGCAGCGATGGGGACCGTGGGCGCGGGCGTGGTGACCGCGACCTTCTTCAACTTCCGGCACGAGCTGGTGGCCAAGCACGTGCCGGCCGTGTGGGAGACGGCCTCCCCGGCGGTCGTCCTCGCGGCACGCGCGCGCGTGGCCGACGCCACGCTGCGGCGGCTGCTCGGCGAGGAGGCCGTCGCGTCCGACGAGATGGCCGAGGCGGCGGAGCTGGCGCTGCGCGCGAGCGAGGCGTGCGAACGGACCGCGCGCCCCCTGTACGCGGCCCACGCCGACCTGCCCATACCCGACGCGCCCCACCTCGCGCTCTGGCACGCCACCACCCTGCTGCGCGAGCACCGGGGCGATGGCCACCTGACCGTGCTGCTCGACGCCGGGCTCGACCCGGTGGAGGCCCTGGTCAGCCACGCCGCCACCGGCAAGGGCACGTCCCCCCGCTGGGCCATGGCCACGCGCGGCTGGACCCAGGACGACTGGGAGGCCGGGGTCGTACGGCTCCGGGAGCGCGGGCTGCTGGACGGCGAGGGCGAGCTGACCGAGGCGGGCGTCGCCCTGCGTCGGGAGATGGAGGTCCGCACGGATCACCTCGACCGGGCGCCCTACGAACACCTCGGTACCGAGGGCGTGGCCCGGCTCACGGAACTGGCGACCGGGTTCACCGCAGCGGCGCTCGCAGCGGAGGCGTTCCCGAAGGGCTTGATCGGCAAGGGGTGAGCGGGCGGCGGGGATGAGACGCGCCGATCGCGGTACTCGTTCGGCTTCCGGTCCCGTCGGTTCGTGAGACGGAAGAGGTCTTGGAGATGAAAGGGGTCTCCGAGACGGAGAGGTCTTTGAGACGGAAGAAGCCCAAGAGGCGAATGGGGCTGGAGAGACGAGAGGGGAAGAACATGTTCCGCGCGATCGCAGATGTGCTGCGGCAGATCGGCGGTGCCATCGCCACAGTGGTGACACTGCCGTTCCGGGCCCTGGCCCGGCTCTTCGGCGGCGCCTCGGACTCGGCGCACCGCTCCGGCCGGACCCGCCGGGCCTGACCACGGCCCGGCCGCCACGACGCACTTGTCGCCCCGGGCCCCCGTTGTCGGTGTCACCTGCCACAATTGCCGCGCAACCTCAGTGGAGAAGGCGGTACGGGATCGTGACGACACCCGGGTCCATCGAAGTAGGGTCCATCGAAGGCAGGATCGCCGAGGAGCTCGGCGTACGGGAGCGGCAGGTGAAGGCCGCGGTGGAGCTGCTCGACGGCGGTTCGACCGTGCCCTTCATCGCCCGCTACCGCAAGGAAGCGACCGAGATGCTCGACGACGCGCAGCTGCGCACGCTCGAGGAGCGGCTGCGCTATCTGCGGGAGCTGGAGGAGCGCCGGGCGGCGATCCTCGACTCGGTGCGCGAGCAGGGCAAGCTGACGCCGGAGGTCGAGGCGCAGATCCGCGGTGCCGAGACCAAGGCGCGGCTGGAGGACATCTACCTCCCGTTCAAGCCGAAGCGTCGGACGAAGGCGCAGATCGCCCGCGAGGCCGGGCTGGAGCCGCTCGCCGAGGGACTGCTCGGCGACCCGACCGTCGAGCCGCTGGCCGCCGCCGCAGCGTTCGTGGACGCCGAGAAGGGCGTCGCCGACCCGCAGGCCGCGCTGGACGGCGCCCGCGCGATTCTCACCGAGCGGTTCTCGGAGGACGCCGACCTGATCGGTGAGCTGCGCGAGCGCATGTGGGTGCGCGGGCGGCTGGCCGCCAAGGTGCGGGACGGCAAGGAGGAGGCGGGCGCCAAGTTCGCCGACTACTTCGACTTCTCCGAGCCGTTCACCGACCTGCCCTCGCACCGCATCCTCGCGATGCTGCGCGGTGAGAAGGAGGATGTCCTCGACCTCGTGCTGGAGCCGGAGGAGCCCTCCGAGCAGCCCGGTCCGTCGTCGTACGAGGGGATCGTGGCGAGTCGCTTCAAGATCGCCGAGCGCGGTCGTCCCGGCGACAAGTGGCTGACGGACACGGTCCGCTGGGCCTGGCGGACCCGGATCCTGGTGCACCTCGGCATCGACCTGCGGCTGCGCCTGCGTACGGCGGCCGAGGACGAGGCGGTCAATGTGTTCGCGGCGAACCTGCGCGACCTGCTGCTCGCCGCCCCCGCCGGTACGCGCGCGACGCTCGGCCTCGACCCCGGCTTCCGTACGGGTGTGAAGGTGGCCGTGGTCGACGCGACCGGCAAGGTGGTGGCGACGGACGTCATCTATCCGCACGTCCCGGCCAACAAGTGGGACGAGGCCATCGCCAAGCTGGCGCGGCTGGCCAAGGAGCACGCGGTCGAACTGGTGGCGATCGGCAACGGCACGGCGTCCCGTGAGACGGACAAGCTCGCCGGTGAACTGATCACGAAGCACCCGGAGTTGAATCTCACCAAGGTGATGGTGTCCGAGGCGGGCGCGTCGGTGTACTCGGCGTCGGCGTTCGCCTCGCAGGAGCTGCCCGGGATGGATGTCTCGCTGCGTGGCGCGGTGTCGATCGCGCGGCGTCTTCAGGACCCGCTGGCCGAGCTGGTGAAGATCGACCCGAAGTCGATCGGAGTCGGGCAGTACCAGCACGACCTGTCAGAGGTGAAGCTGTCGCGGTCGCTGGACGCGGTCGTCGAGGACTGTGTGAACGGCGTCGGTGTCGACGTGAACACGGCGTCCGCGCCGCTGCTGGCCCGGGTCTCCGGGATTTCCTCCGGGCTCGCCGAGAACATCGTGGCGCACCGCGACTCCAACGGCCCGTTCAGCTCGCGTTCCCAGCTGAAGAACGTGGCGCGGCTCGGGCCGAAGGCGTACGAGCAGTGCGCGGGCTTCCTGCGGATCCGGGGCGGGAGCGATCCGCTGGACGCGTCCAGCGTGCATCCCGAGGCGTATCCCGTGGTGCGGCGGATGGTGAAGTCGGCGGGCAGTGAGGTCGCGGCGCTGATCGGCAACACGGGTGTGCTGCGGTCGCTGCGGGCGAACGACTTCGTGGACGAGACGTTCGGTCTGCCGACGGTCACGGACATCCTGAAGGAGCTGGAGAAGCCCGGGCGTGACCCGCGGCCCGCCTTCAAGACGGCGACCTTCAAGGACGGCGTCGAGAAGATCTCCGACCTCGTCTCCGGGATGGTGCTGGAGGGCGTCGTGACGAATGTGGCGGCGTTCGGGGCGTTCGTGGACGTCGGTGTTCATCAGGACGGGCTCGTGCATGTGTCGGCGATGTCCAAGACGTTCGTGAAGGATCCGCGGGATGTGGTGAAGCCCGGGGACATCGTCAAGGTGAAGGTGCTGGATGTCGATATTCCGCGGAAGCGGATCTCTCTGACGCTGCGGCTGGACGACGAGGCGGCGCCTCAGGCTCAGGGGCAAGGACAGCAGGGGGGTGGCTCGCGGCCTCAGAGGGGTTCGCGGGCGCCTCAGCAGCAGTCCCGGCAGGGGCGTGGTGGGGGCGGTGGGGCTCGGCAGACTTCGGCGCCGGCGCCGGGAAACAGTGCGATGGCTGATGCGTTGCGGCGGGCGGGGTTGGTGGATCCCAAGCGGCGGTGAGGTGTGTGCGGCGGGGGTTTTCGCCCCCGCCGCCCCTACCCGTCCCATCCCCCAGGGGCTGCCGCCCCTTCCGCTCCGCTTGCTGCGCCCGAGAGCTCGGGGGGTCTGGGTTCGTTGGCGTGTGCGGGGTCGTCGTGGTTGCTCGCGCAGTTCCCCGCGCCCCTGGGAGGACCGGGCTGCGCCCTGGTCTTTTCGGCCCGCGGGTGGGGTGATCAGTGTTCGGTCAGCTTGCCGGACGACACCTCCACGCGGCGGGTCACGTGTACCGCGTCCAGCATGCGGCGATCGTGGGTGACCAGCAGCAGCGTGCCCTCGTACGCGTCCAGGGCGGACTCCAGCTGCTCGATCGCCGGCAGGTCCAGGTGGTTCGTCGGCTCATCCAGGACCAGGAGGTTGACGCCTCGGCCCTGGAGCAGCGCCAGGGCCGCGCGGGTACGTTCGCCGGGGGACAGGGTCACCGCCTCGCGCAGGACGTGGTCGGACTTGAGGCCGAACTTGGCGAGGAGCGTGCGGACCTCGGCCGGTTCGGTGTCGGGGACCGCCGCGCGGAAGGCGTCGAGCAGCGACTCCGAGCCGTGAAACAGCTTCCGGGCCTGGTCGACCTCGCCGACCAGAACACCCGAGCCGAGCGAGGCATGGCCCGCGTCCAGGGGGATCCGGCCCAGCAGGGCACCGAGCAGCGTCGACTTGCCGGACCCGTTCGCACCCGTCACCGCCACCCGGTCCGCCCAGTCGATCTGCAGTGACACCGGGCCGAACACGAAGTCGCCCCGCCGTACCTCCGCGTCCCGCAGCGTCGCGACCACCGCACCCGAGCGGGGAGCGGCCGCGATCTCCATCTGCAGTTCCCACTCCTTGCGCGGCTCCTCGACGACCTCCAGCCGTTCGATCATGCGCTGCGTCTGCCGCGCCTTCGCCGCCTGCTTCTCGCTCGCCTCGCTGCGGAACTTGCGGCCGATCTTGTCGTTGTCGTTGCCCGCCTTGCGCCGCGCGTTCTTGACGCCCTTGTCCATCCAGGAGCGCTGCGTCTGGGCCCGGTCCTGCAGGGCGGCACGCTTGTCGGCGTACTCCTCGTAGCCGTCGCGGGCATGCCGGCGCGCGGTGGCCCGCTCCTCCAGGTAGGCCTCGTACCCGCCGCCGTAGAGATTGATCTGGTTCTGGGCGAGGTCCAGTTCGAGGACCTTGGTGACCGTGCGGGTCAGGAACTCCCGGTCATGGCTCACCACGACCGTGCCGCCGCGCAGGCGGCCGACGAAGCGTTCGAGGCGCTCAAGGCCGTCGAGGTCCAGGTCGTTGGTGGGCTCGTCGAGGAGGAAGACGTCGTAGCGGGAGAGAAGGAGGGAGGCGAGGCCCGCACGGGCCGCCTGGCCGCCGGAGAGGCCCGTCATCAGCTGGTCCAGGTCCACACCGAGGCCCAGGGAGTCGGCGACCTCCTCGGCCCGTTCATCGAGGTCGGCGCCGCCGAGGGCGAGCCAGCGCTCCAGGCTGGTCGCATACGCGTCGTCCGCGCCCGGCGCCCCGTCGACCAGGGCCTGCGTGGCCTCGTCCATCACACGCTGGGCCTCGGCCACCCCCGTGCGGCGGGCGAGGAACTCCCGTACCGTCTCGCCCTCCCGGCGCTCCGGCTCCTGCGGCAGATGACCGACGTTGGCCGTGGGCGGGGAGAGGCGGAGCTCGCCCTGTTCCGGTGGGAGCAGCCCGGCGAGCAGCCGTAGCAGGGTGGACTTGCCCGCGCCGTTGGCGCCGACCAGCCCGATCACGTCTCCGGGCGCGACGACGAGGTCGAGCCCGGAGAAGAGCGAGCGGTCGCCGTGGCCGGCGGCGAGGTTCTTGACGACGAGGGTGGCTGTCACAAGGGGCGATCCTAATGACCGGCCGGCCATTCCTCCCAGCCGAGAGCAGTCATAAAGGCACATAAAGGGCCATTTCGATCGATTCCCTCATCTTGCCATCGGCTGCACCAACACCGTCCCCGACGTCCGCGCCACGATGAACGACTCGCCTTTCACGGCCTTGGTGTCCAGGCCGATCCGGTGTTGGCCCGCCGGGAGGATTCCGTCGAAGACCTTGTGGATGTGGGTCCGGTAGAGGCGGTCCGTCCGATACGCGGTCAGCTGGACCCGGCAGGTGGAGGTGATCTCGATGCCCGCCTCGCCGTCGGCGGCGATCAGCCGGGTCAGGCGGCGCTGTTCGGACGGGCTGCGGTCGAGGGCGTGTTCGATCTGGGCGACGAGGAGCGGGATGATCGGGGCGAGTCCCTCGACGTAGGCGACCTGCACCCCGGCGCGCTCGAACGTCCGCCGTACGGCTTCGCGGTCCGCCTCGCCGACAGCCCGGCCGAAGGCGACCGCCCCGTAGACGCGCAGTTCCTCGGGGGGTACGTCGGTGGCGTCGTGCGTGATGTCGGCGCCGATGCCGATGGTGCGCAGGGCGGCGGCCAGCTTGGCGAGGACGGCGACCCGGGCGCCGATGAGCAGGACACGGCGGCGGGCCGAGGATTCGTCGGGGTCCTCGCGCAGCAGGGAATGCAGGGCGCTGCGGTACTCGGTGCCGCGGAACCGGAACGGGCCGATGCCGGTGTAGCCGTTGAGTTTGAGGTCGGCCACCTCCTCCGTCTGCCAGGCGAAGTCGCGCCACACGAAGTCGTCGCCGTCGCGCTCTATGACAGCGGTGACTGCTCCGCAGGCGAGGTCCGCGCATTCGGGGCAGCCGTAGATGACGTACCGGCCGCCCGCCAGCGGAGCGTCGGCCTCCAGCAGAAGGCTGCGCACCTGGGCGGTGAAGATCGCGGGCGGGACGTCGGAGGCGAGAGGGGAGACGGCGTCGAGGTCGGAGAGCTGGAACAGCAGCGGGCGTCCGTCGACGATGAAGTCCACGAAATCCCGGTGCACTTGGTAGTCACCGTTGGCGAGGACGCCACCGGCACGCATCGCCGGTGCCAGGCCGAAGGTAGCGTATTCGGCAGACATGGTGTGAGTATCCCCACATCGGGACCTCTATGAGCACGGCATGACATATTCCGCCAACGTCCCTGGACGGCCATTGACTTGACCGGTGACGTGATCGTGGTCGGAGGCGGGGTCGTCGGGCTGACGACCGCCGTCGTACTCACGGAGAGCGGCAGCCGGGTGTGGGCGCGGGAGCCGGTCGAGCGGACCACGTCGGCGGTCGCGGGCGGGCTGTGCTGGCCGTACCGGATCGAACCGGAGGCGGTCGTGGGCGAATGGGCGCACGAATCGCTGACCGTGTACGAGGAGTTGGCGGCCCGGCCCTACGAGACGGGCGTACGCATGGTCGAGGGCGTACACCGCGACACGGCACTGGACGACAGGGGCGCAGGGGCCGCCCGCGTGCCGGAGCCGCGGGCGTCGACGGCCGGGTAGTACGCGGCGGGGGGGCCTGTGCGCCCGGCTTCCGACGATCGCCCCGCGCCCCTTACGGGGCGCCGTGACCCACCGGGTCCCCTTCCACCTCTGTCCCCTGCCCCGGCCCCACCCTGATCTCGAACTCGCCGTCATAGCGCCGGTGGCCCTCGATGACGGCGAGTTCGACCGCCTCGGAGGCCATGTCCTCTCGCACCATCACCGGGTCCCGGCGCAGGTCACGCATGAGGGCGACGCACATGCCGATCATCACGAGGACGAAGGGCGCGGCTGCCAGGATCGTGAGATTCTGCAGGCCCGTGAGGGCGTCGCCCTGGCCGCTGCCGACCAGCAGCATGATCGCGGCGACGGCGCCCGTCACCACGCCCCAGAAGACGACCACGAACCGGCCGGGTTCCAGAGCGCCCCGCTGCGACAGCGTGCCCATGACGATGGAGGCCGCGTCGGCGCCGGAGACGAAGAAGATGCCGACGAGGATCATCACGAGCAGGCTGCTCACGGTGGCGACGGGGAACTGGTCCAGTACGGCGAAGAGCTGTCCCTCCGGTGTCGACGCGTCGCCCAGGCGCTCGCCGGCCTGGAGTTTCATCGCCGTACCGCCGAAGACGGCGAACCAGACCAGGCTGACCGTGCTGGGGACGAGGATCACCCCGCCGACGAACTGGCGGATCGTACGGCCGCGGCTGATGCGGGCGATGAACATGCCGACGAACGGCGTCCAGGAGATCCACCACGCCCAGTAGAAGACCGTCCAGCTGCCCAGCCAGTCGGCGACGCCCGCGCCGCCGGAGGCCTCGGTGCGGCCCGCGAGCCGGGGCAGGTCGCCGAGGTAGGAGAAGACCGAGGTGGGGAGGAGGTCGAGCACCAGGATCGTCGGGCCGGCGACGAAGACGAACACGGCCAGCACCAGTGCCAGCACCATGTTCGTGTTGGACAGCCACTGGATGCCCTTCTCCACGCCGGACACGGCGGAGGCGACGAACGCCAGGGTCAGGACGGCGATGATGGAGACGAGCAGACCCGTGCTCACCTTGTCCATCCAGTTCAGCTCCCGCATTCCGGAGCCGATCTGCAGGGCGCCGAGGCCCAGCGAGGCGGCGGAGCCGAAGATCGTCGCGACGATGGCGAGGATGTCGATGACCCGGCCGGCGGCGCCGTTCGCGTGCTTCTCGCCCATCAGCGGGGTGAAGACGGCGCTGATGGTCTGGCGGCGGCCCTTGCGGAAGGTGCTGTAGGCGATGGCTAGGCCGACCACCGCGTAGATCGCCCACGGGTGCAGCGTCCAGTGGAAGAGGGTCGTCGCCATCGCCGTCTCCATGCGCTCGCCGGAGCCGTTCGGGGCGGTGCCCGGCGGGGGCGAGGTGTAGTGCGCGAGGGGCTCGCTCACGCCGTAGAACATCAGTCCGATGCCCATGCCGGCGCTGAACATCATGGCGACCCAGGACACCGTGCGGAACTCGGGCTTCTCGCCCTCCGCGCCGAGGTGGATGCGGCCGTAGCGGCTGACGGCGAGCCAGAGGGCGAAGACCACGAAACAGGAGGCGGCGAGCATGAAGGCCCAGCCGCCGTTGTGGATCAGCCCGCTCAACAGCGTCCCGGAGACGTCCTCGAGCGAGTCGGTGGCGGCGGCGCCCCAGACGACGAAGGCCAGGGTGAGGCCCGCCGTCACACCGAACACCACGCGGTCCGTACGGGGCCGCCCGCCGCCGGGGAGGTCCGCTTCCGAACCCGGAAGCGCACCTCCCCCGTGGTGGGCGGAGCGTTGATCGTGTGTCACAGGTGGAACCTTTCCGCGATGAGCTGATGACCAGCTACGCCTGCCCACTGAGCCGTACCGCATGTGACACCCATGTGATCTTTTTCAGCAGGTCGTGTGGGGTTCTCCCACCGTGACGTGATATGGCGCACGCTCGTCGAGGAGCAACGGGACGAGCGCCCGCAGCGACTGACGCAGTGGTACGACGGCGCCGCCGGTGTCCGCGTCGGGCCGCGTGCGGACCCCGTGCAGGGCCAGTTCGTCCGCGTACTCCGCGTACTGCTCGGAGGTGAGCCGGTAGCCGCAGGGCGGGTCCTGGAGCACCTCGGCGGGTTCGGCCGGGTCGTTGTCGGCGCCGCCGACGTAGACCGGGCCGGTGTCGCGCCACCCGGCGAGCCGGGCCGCGCCGGTGGCCGCGTCGACCTGGCGGCCCCGCTCCCCGGCGAAGCCGAACAGGCCCTTGAGCGCGGCCAGTTGCGAGCTCACCCGACGCCGGTTGTTCTCCGGCTCCCCGGTGCCCTCGGCGATAGGTTCCACACGGCTCTCGATGAGTACGCCGACCGCGTGTTTGACGCCCGACATGTTCCGCAGGATGCGCTCCTGGCCGTCGCCCGCGACCTGGCGGATCGGATCGCCGGTGACGGGGTCGGTCCAGATGCCGTACGTGCCGGTCGAGTACTTCTCGGCCCGGGCGGCGGGCCGTACGTAGTCCTGCGAGAGGGACTGCGCCTCCTTGTGCACGGCCGGGTCGGTGTTGAGGTTGCGTGGCCAGAGGTCGAACAGGTCCTTGTCGTAGTAGGGGGGTGTGGCGCCGTATTCGTGCAGGTCATAGACGATGTCGGGGTCGCGGTCGCGGATGACGGCCGCCATCGCCCGTGCCTCGGCTGTCTTCAGGGCCAGATGGTCGCGATTGATGTCGACACCGTCGCTGTTGCCCCGGGTGTCGGCGGCCCGGCCGTCGGGGTTGGCGGTGGGCACGACGAGGACGGTGGTGTTCTTCAACAGCCGCTCGGTGCGTCCGTCCTTGGGCTGGGCGAGGTCGCGGATCGTCGTGAGGCAGGCCTCGCGGCCGGAGGGTTCGTCGCCGTGCTGACTGCAGATGAGCAGGACCATGCGGCTGGTGGGGCGGGTGCCGATGCGTACGAGCTGGAGCGGGCGGTCCTGCTTCGTGGTGCCGATCCGGGTGAGCGACACGCGCTCGCTCCCCCGGTCGACGGCCGCGAGGAAGTCCTGCTCCTCGCTCTGGCTGGTCCAGCGCGCGCCTGCCGACTGCTCGAAGCCCGTGCGGGGCGCAGTGGTGGCGTCCGTGGCGTGCGCCGGGGCCGCCAGCAGGGGCGCGGCGAGGGCGGCGGCGATCAGTGTCGCGCCCCTGCCTCTCATTCCCCGGCCCCCGGCACGCGCTGGGCGGAGCGCGGTTCGCGTACGCCGTCGAGGACGGACGGGCTCGGCGCGGGCCCGGCGCCCGAGGTGGCCTTCGCGAACGCGGCGGCACCGCCGACCAGCGGGACGTGCGCGGAGGTGCCCTTGAGGTCGATGGTCAGGGTCGGGGTCGTCGAGGGCGGGTCGATGAGGTCCTTGTCGGTGCCCGCGACGATCAGGGCGAGGCGGTGGCCGGCCGGGATCACATGGTCACTGGCGTGCAGGTCCAGCGTGATCCGGTACGGCTTTCCGGGGGTGAGCGGGGCTCCCGTGGCCGAGGAGTGGTTGCCGAGGTCGGCCCAGCCGCGGCTGAAGATCGTGTAGTCGACGTCGGCGGTCTTGGCCTCGGTCTTCCGGAAGCAGGAGCTGTCGCCGGTGGTGCTCGGGCCCCAGCAGGTGCGCTCGGTGAGGGTCGAGATGCCCTCGCCGGCCGCGGCGTAGTCGCGGATGGTGTCCGGGCCGAGGTCCACGAGGACCGCCGAGAGATGGGCGGTGGAGGTGGTGGGCGTGGCGGTGACCGTCACCTGGGAGGAGCCGGACAGGCGCAGGTCCTTGGTCAGCGGCGCGGTGACGAAGCCCGCCTTGTCGGGGGTGGACTTGTCGACGTACGCGGCCCAGTCGGTCTCGCTCAGGGCCGGGTTGTCGGTGAAGGTCTCGGTGCCGGTCCGCTTGCGCAGGCCGAGGGTGCCGACGCCGGCCTCGGTGCCCTTGGCCGGGCGCAGCGTCGTGGTCTTCGTGGCGCGCGGCGGCCAGACCTTGGAGGTCTCCCACTGGTCGGGGTGGCGTTCGATCGCGCCCATGGGCTCGTCGTCGATGCCGTTGTCGTAGCCGAGGAGTTCGTGGTCGAACCAGCGGTGCAGGGTGTCGACCCAGGCGGCGCGGCGGAAGTCGAAGGGGTCGACGTGGCCGGTCTGGGAGAGCCAGATCTTGCGCTCGACGCCGTGCTTCGCGAGGGCGTCCCACCACTGGCCGAAGTGCTTGGGGCGGACGTTGAGGTCCTGTTGGCCGTGCACGACGAAGACGCTGGCCTTGATCTTCCTGACGTCCTTGACGTAGTCGCGCTCGGTCCACAGCGGGGTCCAGTCGCCGGTGCGCGGGGCGCCGTCGACGAGCTTCTGCTGGACGGCGGCGCACTTGGCGCGGGCGTCGGGGCTCTCGACGTAGTCGGACAGCCATTCGGGACCGGAGTCGTAGAGGGGGGCGCCCTGGGCGAAGTAGTAGTCGTACCAGGAGGAGATGGCGCCGATCGGGACGATGGTCTTCAGGCCCTTGACCCCGGTGGCGGCCACGCCGTTGGCGACGGTGCCGTCGTAGCTCTTGCCGATCATGCCGGTCCTGCCGTTGGTCCAGGTCGCCCTGGCCTTCTTGCCGCCGGTGCGGGTGGTGTAGGCCTTGGCCCGGCCGTTGAGCCAGTCGACCACCGCCTTCGCGGACTGGATGTCGGAGCGGCCGCCGACGTCCACACAGCCGTCGGAGCGGTTGGTTCCGGCCAGGTCGACGCCGACGAAGGCGTAGCCGCGGGGCACGAAGTAGTTGTCGTAGAAGAGCGGCATCTGGACGACGTCACCGTTCGCGTCGTACGTCTTGCGCTGGCTCTCGTTGCCTCGTCCACAACAGGAGTAGTACGGGCTGGCGTCCATGATCACGGGTATCTTGCGGCCCCGCTGAGCGGGTTCACGCGGGCGGACGATGTCCACGGCGACCCGGTCGGTCTTCCCGTCGCTGTCGCCGTCGAGTCCGGTGTCGACCCAGACGGCCTCGCGGATGGCGTTGGCGTACGAGTAGACGGGCCGGCTCTCGCGGGGCGGGGCGCTGTGGGCGACCGCCGGGGCGAGGAGGCTGGCCATCAGGGCGGCCGCGGCCGCCGTCGCGAGCGTTCTCCAGATCGTGAAGCGCGTGCGTCGCACAGGTATCGGCATGCGCGGACGGTACTGCGGTCAACTCCCGTGGAACAGAGGGCCCATTGGGGCTGATGGGGGTTCGGCCACGGTGTGTCCGGAAAGGAGCGTCGGCGCGGGTCGCCCATGTCGGCCGAATGGCGATCGTGTGACAGGGGCGGCCATGGACACGTCTGGGATCACAGGGACTCAATAGGCTCCGAACAGACTCGTGCGGACCCGTCCGGACCGGCTTCCCGGCGGCTCCGACCACTTGGCCCCCCACCAATTGGAGTGTTTCGTGCACCGCAGACTCATCGCCCCGGGCGCGTTCGCGGCCTCCCTGCTGCTGGCGATCCCGGCGTCGGCGGCCGACTACTCGCCCGGCGCGCCGGGGATCGGCGACCCCTACTACCCGGCCTACGGCAACGGCGGCTACGACGTCTCCCACTACGACCTCCGGCTCAAGTACCAGCCGGCGACCGACAAGCTGGAGGGCACCGCGACCCTCCTTGCGAGGACCACCCAGGACCTGTCCCGCTTCAACCTGGACTTCCTGCTCGATGTGAGCGAGGTCCGGGTCAACGGCGCCAAGGCGACGTTCGCCGGCTCCGGCGAGCACGAGTTGGAGATCACCCCGAAGAGCCCGCTGCCCAAGGGGACGGACGTCACCGTCGTGGTCCGCTACAGCGGGGTGCCGTCGTCGAAGCAGGCATACGGCTTCACCAGTTGGCACCGCACCCCGGACGGCGGGGTCGCGGCGAACGAGCCCGAGGGCGCCTGGTGGTGGTTCCCCAGCAACGACCACCCGCTCGACAAGGCCACCTACGACGTGTCCGTACTGGTCCCGGACGGCAGCCAGGCGATCTCCAACGGCACGCTCCAGTCGACGAGTTCACGCGTGGGCTGGACCCGCTTCAACTGGCGGTCCAACAAGCCCCAGGCGACCTATCTCGCCACCCTCGCGGTCGGGAGGTTCGACGTCACCACCGGACGCACCGAGAGCGGCATCCCGGTCGTCAACGCCTACAGCAAGGACCTCGGCGACAACTACGACGCGGCACGGGCCAGCATCGAACGCACGGGCGAGATCGCCGACTGGCTGGCCGAGTACTTCGGGCCGTATCCCTACAACGCGCTCGGCGGCTATGTACCGAACACGGACACCGGGTACGCGCTGGAGACCCAGACCCGGCCGTTCTACAGCCCCCGGCAGTTCGCGAACGGCACGAATGTCTCCGTGGTCGTCCATGAGCTGGCCCACCAGTGGTACGGCGACCTGGTGTCCGTAGCCGGGTGGAAGGACATCTGGATCAACGAGGGCTTCGCCCGGTACGCGCAGTGGCTGTGGTCCGAGCACGAGAACGAGGGCACGGCGCAGGAGATCGCGGACTATGTGTACGCGTCGCATCCGGCCGACGATCCCTTCTGGACCGTGAAGCCGGGTGACCCGGGGCCGGAGAACCAGTTCCACCTCGCGGTGTACGACCGGGGTGCGCTGGCCCTGCAGGCGCTGCGCAACCGGATCGGGGACGAGGACTTCTTCGCGATCCTGAAGGGGTGGCCGGCGAAGTACGCGTACGGGAACGCGACGGTGGGCGACTTCGTCGCGTATGCGGAGCAGGTGTCCGGGGAGTCGTTGGGGGCGTTGTTCGAGACGTGGCTGAATCGGGCGTCGAAGCCGGGGGGTGTGGCTTCGCCGGGGGTCGGGGTCGTCAAGGAGCCCAAGTCGTGGAAGGGGATCGCTGCGACCGACTCCGTTCATGAGCGTGGTGAAGGGCACGGGCACCGTCGCGACTAGGGCGTGTTTCGAAAGTGGCGTCGTCCGCCCGGAGGGCGGGGAGGTTGCCTCACTTGTCGGCTGCGGTGCGTCGTGGCCTGTCGCGCAGTTCCCCGCGCCCCTTCAGGGGCGCGGTTGCTCGACTCCGGCTTCGATTCGTTCGCCCACGATCCTGCTTGCCAAGGCCGAGGCCAGCTCTGCCGCGTAGCCGCGGAGTTCGGTTTCGGCCTCGGCTCGGTCGGAGTCGAGGCGGGCTCGGCCTTCGGTGAGGAGCGTCGTGTGTTCGCGCTGCCCGTCGGTACGGGCCGCGGCGATCAGGGCGGTGCCCTCCTCGAAGGCGTGCTGGCGGATACGGGCGGCGTCATGGCGCGCCTCAGCCAGAACTGCGGCCGCCTCGGCCCGCTTGCTCTCGGCCGCCTCCCGTACGGCCTCCGCTCGCCCCTCCGCCCCCTTGGTCGCGTCCTCACGCTCGTCCAGCACGCGCTGTACCCGGGGCAGCAGCCGAACGAAGAAGAGGAACACGAGCGCGAACAGTACGGCCGCGACGACGAGTTCCTGCACCGGGGGGTTCAACGGGCCGATGTCGACGGGGAGAAGGTCCATACCGGTGGCTTACCCGCTCGCCCGCACGAGGCATCGCACATCTGCGCCGGAGTTGACCAATGGTCGGCCATCGTTCACCCCGACGGCCGCCTCAGTCGCCGTGGTCGTACACCGTCACCGATATCCCGCGTCCCAGGAGCCGGTCGGCTATCAGGGGCTCGACCCGGGACCACTTGCCGCCCGCCAGGCCGCAGCCGATGCGTGGCATGTGGACCGAGGCGCCCAGCTCCAGGGCCCTGTCGGCGAGCAGGCCGAGGGCCGTGTCGATGGCCTCGTACCGGACCGGCACCCCTTTGCTGCCCGTGCGGGTGCCTCGCTGGCCTATCAGGTTGGCGACCCAGGTGTATGTGCCGACCCGGACGAACTGGGCGGCGCCGAGGCCGAAGTCGTTGGCCGCGCGGTCGCGGTGCCAGGCTCGGTAGGACGCCTCCGGTTGTGGCCAGCGGCGGGACAGGGCCAGGACGAAGCCCTTGCCCCAGCCCCCGCTGTCGTTGCAGACATGGGCGATGATCTTGACGCCCTTGCCCAGCGGCACGGTGGCGTCACCCCGTACATACGTGATCCCCGACATGGCATCACCGTACGGGCAGCCACTGACAACTGCGGGTTTCACAGTATTGGTGGGACAGCGATACTGCTCCGCATGACGACCGACGCCGAGGAGACCGGGCTCACCGTCGACGAGCTGGCCGCGCGGGCCGGTGTCACGGTGCGTACGGTGCGCTTCTACAGCACCAGGGGCCTGCTGCCGCCGCCCGTGATCGGTCCGCGCCGGGTGGGGCACTACGGGCGGGACCATCTCGCGCGCCTCGCGCTGATCGAGGAGCTCCAGCGCCAGGGCATGACCCTCGCGGCCATCGAGCGCTATCTGCGGCAGCTGCCGGCGGACATCACCCCGCGCGATCTGGCCCTGCAGCGCGCGGTGGTGGCGTCCTGGGCGCCGGACGGGGTCGAGACGGTGACGCGGGAGGAGCTGGACCGGCGGGCGGGGCGAGCGCTGGCCGAGGAGGAGGTGGAGCGGCTGGCGGCGATGGGGGTGGTCGAGCGGGACGGCGACGGCTTCCGCGTGGATCCCGGGCTGTTGCGGCTCGGTGTGCAGCTCCTCGACGTGGCCCTGTCCGAGGAGTCGATCCTCGCGGCCCTGACCGCACTGGTCGAGCACTCTCGGGCGGCGGCCCACGAGCTGTCCCGGGTCTTCCGTGACGCGGTGGCGGAACGCGACCCGCAAGCCGTGAAGTCCCTCTCGGCGCATATGCAGCCACTGGTCGTCCAAGCGCTGTTGACGACGTTCCAGCGGTCGTTGAAGGAGGAGCTGCGGGAGTGGCTCGAGGAGTCGTGAGACGGGGGCGGCGGGGGCGAAGAAGGCCCCCGCCGCCACGGACGCCCCGTCACCCCTCCCCGAACCGCTCCCCCTTCTCCGCCTTCTCCACCAGCAGCGCCGGCGGCGTGAAGCGCGACCCGTAGCGGTCCGCAAGCTCCCGGGCACGCGCCACGAAACCGGGCAGGCCGCCCTCGTAGCCGTTGATGTACTGCAGAACCCCACCCGTCCAGCCCGGGAATCCGATCCCGAAGATCGACCCGATGTTCGCGTCGGCCACCGACGTCAGGACGCCCTCCTCCAGGAGGCGGACCGTGTCCAAGGCCTCCGAGAAGAGCATGCGTTCCTGCATGTCCTTGAACGGGATCTCGGCCCCGGGCTTGGTGAAGTGCTCGCGCAGCCCGGGCCACAGCTTGGCGCGCTTGCCGTCGGGGCCGTAGTCGTAGAAGCCCGCCCCACCGCTGCGGCCCGGGCGCCCGAATTCGTCGACCATGCGGTCGATGACGGCCTCGGCGGGGTGCGTGTCCCAGGTTCCGCCCGCTTCCTCGACGGCCCGCCGGGACTCCGCGCGGATCTTGCGCGGGAGTGTGAGCGTCAGTTCGTCCATCAGGGACAGCACCTTGGCGGGGTAGCCCGCCTGTGCCGCCGCCTGTTCGACCGACGCGGGTTCGACGCCCTCGCCGACCATCGCCACGCCCTCGTTGATGAACTGGCCGATCACCCGTGAGGTGAAGAAGCCGCGCGAGTCGTTGACGACGATCGGGGTCTTCTTGATCTGGCGCACCAGATCGAACGCACGCGCGAGCGCCGCGTCGCCCGTCCGCTCGCCCTTGATGATCTCGACGAGCGGCATCTTGTCGACGGGCGAGAAGAAGTGCAGCCCGATGAAGTCGCTCTGGCGCTCCACGCCCTCGGCCAGCGCGGTGATCGGCAGGGTGGACGTGTTGGAGCAGAGCAGCGCGTCCGGGTCGACGACGTGCTGGATCTCCTGGAAGACCTTGTGCTTGAGCGCCGTGTCCTCGAACACCGCCTCGATGACCGCGTCACAGCCGGCCAGGTCCTGGGGGTCGGCCGTCGGCGTGATGCGGGCGAGCAGCGCGTCCGCCTTGTCCTGGGTCGTACGGCCTCGGGACACCGCCTTCGCGCAGAGCTTCTCGGAGTAGCCCTTGCCCTTGGCGGCCGCCTCCGGCGACACGTCCTTCAGGACGACCTCGATGCCCGCGCGGGCGCACGAGTACGCGATGCCCGCGCCCATCATGCCCGCGCCGAGGACGGCGACCTTGCGGACCTGGCGGGACTCGATGCCCTTGGGGCGGTTGGCGCCCGAGTTGACCGCCTGGAGGTCGAAGAAGAAGGCCTGGATCATGTTCTTCGACGTCTGGCCGGCCGCCAGCTCCACGAAGTACCGCGCCTCGATGACCTGCGCGGTCTCGAAGTCGACCTGGGCGCCCTCGACGGCCGCGGCGAGGATCCGGCGCGGCGCGGGGTAGGGCGCGCCGTTCGTCTGCTTGCGCAGATTGGCCGGAAAGGCCGGCAGGTTCGCGGCGAACTTGGGGTTGGCGGGGGTGCCACCGGGGATGCGGTAGCCGGGCTTGTCCCAGGGCTGGCTCGACTCTGGGTTGGCGTCGATGAACGCGCGGGCCTTGGCGAGCAGTTCGTCCTGGGTGGTGGCCACCTCGTGGACCAGGCCGTTCTGCAGGGCACGCTGCGGGCTGTACTGGGTGCCCTGGAGCAGCACCTTCAGCAGTGCGTCGGTGATTCCCAGCAGCCGTACCGTGCGCGCCACGCCGCCTCCGCCCGGCAGCAGGCCGAGGGTGACCTCGGGGCAGCCGATCTTCGAGCCCGGCGCGTCGAGGGCGATGCGGTGGTGGCAGGCGAGGGCGAGTTCGTAACCGCCGCCGAGGGCCGCGCCGTTCATGGCCGCGACCACCGGCTTGCCCAGGGTCTCGATGCGGCGCAGGTTGCGCTTGATCTCCAGGCCGCCGTCGAACAGCTCCTGGGCGGTGTCGGGCGTGACCCGGATCAGGTCGCGCAGGTCGCCGCCCGCGAAGAAGGTCTTCTTCGCGGAGGTGATGATGACGCCCCGGACGGTGTCCTTCTCCGCCTCCAGCCGGTCGGTGACCACCGCGAGCGAGTCGCGGAACGCTGCGTTCATGGTGTTGGCGGACTGGTTCGGGTCGTCGAGGACGAGGGTGACGAGGCCGGTGCGGTCCTGTTCCCAGCGGATGGTGGTGCTCTCGGTCATGACAAGGTCTCCGTAGAAAGTCTGTGGAGCGGGCCGCCGCCGATTCGGGCGGGCCCGCGGGCCGACGGGTCGGCCGGATCCGCTGGGTCAGACACGCTCGACGATCGTCGCGACGCCCATGCCGCCGCCCACACAGAGCGTGGCGAGGCCGTACCGCTTGTCCTGGCGCTCCAGTTCGTCGACGAGCGTGCCGAGGATCATCGCGCCGGTCGCGCCGAGCGGGTGGCCGAGGGCGATCGCGCCGCCGTTGACGTTGACCTTGTCCAGCGAGAGGCCCATGTCCTTCACGAAGCGCAGGACGACGGCCGCGAAGGCCTCGTTGATCTCGACGAGGTCGATGTCGTCGATGGTCAGCCCGGCCTTGGCGAGGGCCTTGCGGGTGGCGGGGGCGGGGCCGGTGAGCATGATGGTGGGCTCGGAGCCGGAGACGGCGGCGGAGACGATCCGCGCGCGCGGCCGCAGCCCGTACCGCTCGCCGACCTCCTTGGAGCCGATGGCCACCAGTGAGGCGCCGTCGACGATGCCGGAGGAGTTGCCCGCGTGGTGGACGTGGTCGATCTCCTCGACCCAGTGGTACTCCTGCAGCGCCACGGCGTCGAAGCCGCCCAGGTCGCCGATGTCCGCGAAGGACGGCTTCAGCGAGGCGAGCGACTCGGCGGTGGTGCCCGGCCGCAGGTGCTCGTCGTGGTCCAGGATCACGAGACCGGCGCGGTCCTTCACCGGGACGACGGACCGGTCGAAGCGGCCGTCCTTCCAGGCGGCGGCGGCCCGCTCCTGCGAGAGCGCCGCGTACTCGTCCACGTCACGCCGTGAGAAACCCTCGATCGTGGCGATGAGGTCCGCACCGATGCCCTGCGGTACGAAGTTGACGGCCAGGTTGGTCATCGGGTCGTTGAACCACGCTCCCCCGTCGGAGGCCATCGGCACCCGGGACATCGACTCGACGCCGCCCGCGAGCACCAGGTCCTCCCACCCCGAACGGACCTTGGCGGCGGCCAGGTTGACCGCCTCCAGGCCCGAGGCACAGAAGCGGTTCTCCTGGACGCCGGCCACCGTGTCCGGCAGTCCGGCGGCGATCGCGGCGGTCCGGGCGATGTCGGAGCCCTGGTCGCCGACCGGGCCCACCACGCCGAGCACGATGTCGTCGATCGCGGTCGGGTCGAGGCCGGGGAAGCGGCGCCGGACCTCGTGGATCAGCCCGACCACCAGGTCGATGGGCTTGGTGCCGTGCAGGGCGCCGTTCGCCTTGCCGCGGCCGCGCGGGGTGCGGATCGCGTCGTACACATACGCTTCGGTGCTCACGAGTCTGGCCTTTCGAAGGGGCGGGAGGGTCTCGGGGGGGGCGGGAGAGGGGCCCGGGTGTCAGTCGTGCCGGAGGCCGGATATGCCCCAGTCGCGCGCCACCACCGCCGTGTCGGCGCCCGGCTGCGCGGGGCCGCCGCGGACCGCGGTGGGGGTGACGGAGAAACGGGGCGCGGGGGCCGGCTGGGTGACGCCGCCGACGACGGTGAAGGTGCCGCGGGCGGCGAGATGCGGGTGGTCCGGGGCCTCGCGCAGCGACAGTACGGGCGCGACGCAGGCGTCGGTGCCCTCGAAGACGGCCGTCCACTCGTCCCTCGTACGGGTCCGGAAGCGGGCCGCGACCGCCTCGCGCAGGTCGCCCCATCGCGTCCAGTCCTTGCGGGCGTCGGCGAAGTCCGTGAGCCCCAGGAGGCGTGTGAACTCGTCGTAGAACTGCGGCTCCAGGGCGCCGACCGCCATGTGCTTGCCGTCGGCGGTCTCATAGGTGCCGTAGTAGGGACAGCCGCCGTCGAGGAGGTTGGCGGCGCGGCGGTCGTGCCAGCCGCCGGCGGCGAGCATGCCGTGGATCATCGCCGACAGATGGGCGGTGCCGTCGACGATGGCCGCGTCCACGACCTGGCCGGTGCCCGTCGCGCGCGCGTGGTGCAGCGCGGCGAGGACGCCGACGACCAGGTAGAGCGAGCCGCCCGCGTAGTCGCCGAGGAGGTTGGCGGGGGCGGGGGGCGGGGTGTCCGGGGCGCCGATCATGCCGAGGGTGCCGGTCAGTGCGATGTACCCGATGTCGTGCCCGGCGCGGTGGGCGAGCGGGCCCTCCTGGCCCCAGCCGGTCATACGGCCGTAGACCAGCCCGGGGTTGCGGGCGTGGCAGGGCTCGGGGCCGACCCCGAGGCGTTCGGCGACGCCCGGGCGGTAGCCCTCGATGAGGATGTCGGCGCGTTCGACCAGGTCGAGGACGGTGTTGCGGCCGGCGTCGGACTTCAGGTCGGCGATCAGCGACCTCTTGTTGCGGTTGGTGACGTCGTACCGGGGGTCGATGGCGAGCCTCTGTCCGCC
This sequence comes from Streptomyces graminofaciens, assembly GCF_030294945.1. NCBI lineage: Bacteria > Bacillati > Actinomycetota > Actinomycetes > Kitasatosporales > Streptomycetaceae > Streptomyces > Streptomyces graminofaciens. The sequence goes on from NZ_AP018448.1 coordinate 3,026,417, forward strand.
GGGCCGGTCCACGCGGACGACATCGGCGCCGAGGTCACCGAGGAGCATGGCCGCGAACGGCCCCGGGCCGATGCCCGCGAGCTCGACCACGCGCACACCGGTGAGCGGGCCGTGCCCGGGCGTCTTCGCCTCCGCCATCGATCCCCCAGATCGGTCGGCACCGTCAGCTCCACGGAATCCTCATGTACTCCGGGAGCCCCGCGAACTATGTGACACAACTGATGTAACACCAGCGATGCTAAGAACGTGTTCCACTCCGCACAAGCCCCAGACTGAGCAGACGCTTAGGTCATCCTGCCGCAGCGTACGGCCTGACGACAGGCCCGCGGGGTCAGCGCGCCTCCAGGTCGGCTATGAGCCGCTTCGGGGCGATCACGCGGTAGCTCTCCTCGACCCAGTCGCACAGCAGGTCCGCGTGCGGGGCGCCCTTCTCCGCCAGGGGGACGCGCACCCAGCCGGCCTTGCCGAGGCCGTACCCGGCGGGTTCGGCACCCGGGCAGGTCAGCGCGTGCGCGTGGGTCTCCTCGTCCTTGAGCTTGACGGTGACGCCCAGCGGGTAGCTGCCGTCGTCGACGCCGAGGAACACGAACACCTTCTTGTTGACCTTCGCGACGCTCTCGCCCCACGGGAATTCCTCGGCCGCCCCGGGCAGCCCGAGGGCGAACTCGCGTACCTTCTCCCACTTTTTCAGGGCGTTCTTCGGCACGGCCACGGCCACCTCCTGCATCCCGCTCGTCCGGTTGCTCGTTCCTCACGCTAGCCTCAGCCACCGACAACGGCGCGTGGGCGGGCCGTGGGCGAGTGCTGAGGGGTGCCATGAGCAGGCAGGACAAGGCGGACCGGGCGTACGACATCGTGCTCTTCGGAGCCACGGGTTTCGTCGGGGAGCTCACCGCGGAGTATCTCGCCGCGCACGCGCCCGAGGGCCTGCGCTGGGCGATCGCGGGCCGCAGCGAGAAGAAGCTGGACGCGCTGCGCGAGCGGCTCCCCGGCGGCTCGGAGATCGGTGTGCTCACGGCGGACGTCGCCGATCCGGCCTCGCTGCGCGAACTCGCCCTGCACGCGCGCGTGGTGGCCACCACGGTCGGCCCCTATGTGACGTACGGCGAGGAACTGGTGGCCGCCTGCGCCGACGCGGGCACCGACTATCTGGACCTCACCGGTGAGCCGGAGTTCGTGGACCTCACCTATGTCCGCCACGACGCACGCGCGCGGGAGACCGGGGCGCGGCTCGTGCACGCGGCGGGCTTCGACTCGATCCCGCACGACCTGGGCGTGTACTTCACGGTCCAGCAGCTCCCCGAAGGGGTGCCGCTCACCGTCGACGGGTTCGTGCGCGCCGAGGGGACGTTCTCGGGCGGTACGTTCAACTCCGCGCTCACCGGCTTCTCCCGCACCCGGCAGACGGTGGCTGCGGCGCAGGACCGCAAGCGGCACGAGCCGCGGATCGTGGGCCGGCGGGCGTACGCGCCGGTGAGCGCGCCGCGGTTCGCCAAGGAGGTCGGGGCGTGGGCGATCCCGCTGCCCACGATCGACCCGCAGGTGGTGCAGCGCTCGGCACGCGCCCTCCAGCGGTACGGGCCGGACTTCCGCTACCGCCACTACGCGGCCGTGAAGACGCTGCCCTTCGCGGTGGGCGGGGTCGCGTTCGTCGGCGCGGTCTTCGCGGCGGCCCAGGTGCCGCCCGCGCGGCGCTGGCTGGGCGACCGGCTGAAGCCGGGCGAGGGGCCGAGCGCGGAGAAGCGGGCGAAGAGCTGGTTCTCGGTGCGGTTCGTCGGTGAGGGCGGTGGCCGTCGGGTCTTCACGGAGGTCTCGGGCGGTGACCCGGGCTACGGCGAGACGGCGAAGATGTTCGCCGAGTCCGCGCTGTCCCTGGCCTTCGACGACCTCCCGCCCTCGGCGGGGCAGGTCACGACGGCGGTCGCGATGGGCGACGCGCTGATCGAGCGGCTGCGCGCGGCGGGGATCACCTTCCGCGTCGCCGACTCCCGGTAGCGGAGCCGGTCGTCACTGCGCCCACCCGGTGATCGTGTAGACCATCCCGGAGATCCAGGCCAGCCCGGCGATCACGGCGAGGAGCAGCCCGGCCGTCACGGCACGCTCGACCGTCTGGGTGGGGTGGGCGGCGGGCTTGGGGGCTCGGTGCGTCGTCATACGGCACAGCCTGCCGACCATGACGGCGCACCCACATCCGTACAGATACTCAGATCGGATACTCAGACAATCTGCTTGAGCGCCTCCCGGCACAGCGCGTCCGCGCGACGCGTCGACTCCGGGAGGCGGTAGCGCGGAGTCAGGGCCAGGGTGTGGGCGCAGGCGTTGTCCAGGCTCACCCGGTGGCCGACCGAGACGAAGACCGGCTTGACCCCGTCGCGGGTGCGCAGGGCGCGGCCGACCTCCTCGGTGCCCGCAAGCAGCGGGGAGGCGCTGCCGCGCGGGGCGGCCGGGTCGTCGTGAGTGAAGGTGAAGGGGTTCTTGGCGACGCCGATCGTGGGGAGCCCGGTGAGGACGCCGAGGTGGCTGGCGAGGCCGAAGCGGCGGGGGTGGGCGAGGCCGTAACCGTCGCAGACGACGAGGCCGGGCTCGCACGGGAGGGCGTCGAGGGCGGCCAGGACGGTCGGGATCTCCCGGAAGGCGAGCAGCCCGGGCACGTACGGGAACGAGACGCGGCCGACTGCCGTGGCCTCGGCGACCACCTCGAGCGTCGCCGCGTCCAGCACCACGGCCGCCGCCGCGACCACATCACGCTCGTCGTCGTATGCGACGTCGACACCGGTGACATGCCCCGTGGCGGGCGGCGGCCCGGTCTCGTCGAGGACCACCCCGCCCCGCAACTCGTCCTGCACGGCCAGCGCTTGCTCTTCGGTGGCGGGCCAGCCCGCGGGGATGCGTACGGTCGTCATGATGGCGTCGAGCCTACGTTCCCCGGGCCGGCCGGGACGTACCGGATCCCGGCTACTCGTCGCCGAGGGCCCGCCGCAGCTGGCTCTTGTTCATGTCCGAACGGCCGTGGATGTTGCGCCGCTTGGCCTCCTCGTAGAGCTGGTCGTAGGTGGGCCCCTGGGAGCCCTGGTGCGAGCGCTGACCACCGCGCTTGCCGGAGGACATGTCCTCGGTGGAGGTGCGGCTCGCCGTCCTGGACTCGCCGGACCGGGCGCGTTCCTTGTTGACGGTCCGGGCGGCTATCTCCTTGGCCCTCTTCTCGCTCTCGCCGCGGTCCTCGGCGCTCTCCTTGATGTGCTCGTACTGGCGTTCCCGCTTGGGGCTGGAGCCGCGTGGCATGGTCGATCACTCCCTTCGCGCTGCGCGCGTCCCATGGCTCGACCACTCCCCGGGTATCCCGTTCGCGGGAATCACACCTCCGGGCTGTCAGTACTCCAGACGGGCCACCCGCCCCTGTTCGCCGGACGCCCAGCAGCCCAGGTCGGGGGCGCAGTCGACGGTGTCGTACGAGCCGGAGTCGACCGTCCGCCAGGTGCGGCCGGCGTCCGTGGTGAGGTCGGTGCCGGTGGGGCCGACGGCGAGGGCGGTCGCACGGCTGTGCGGGAGCCAGGTGACGCCCGAGCGGTAGGCGGGCGGCGGCTGTATGGCTCGCGTCCAGGTGCGGCCGCCGTCGGCGGTGGTCGCGGCCGCGTCGGGCGAGGCCTGGTCGGCGCGGTAGTCGCCGCCGACCGCGAGGCCGTGCGTACGGTCGCGGAAGGCGAGGGCGAAGACGCCGCGGGCCGGGTCGCCCGCGGGGACGGGGGTGTCGGTCGCCGTCCAGGTCAGCCCGCGGTCGGCGGAGTGCAGCACGCGCGCGTGCGCGCCGCCTCCGGTGGCCAGCCACACATCACGCGGCCCCGAGGCGACGAGGCACTGCCCGCTCGCCGCGAACCCGGCCTCGCCCGCCGGCGACGGGGGCATCCCGTCGTTCGGCAGGACCGTCCAGGAGCGGCCGCCGTCCTTGGTGGACAGGATGCGGAACTTTCCGTCCACCGGGTCGCTCATGGCGAGGCCGTTGCGGTGGTCGAAGAAGGTGAGGCAGTCGTAGAAGGCGCGGGCGTCGGTGTTGCGGAAGGACTCGGTCCAGGTGGCGCCGCCGTCGTCCGTGCGGTACACGCGGGAGTCCTCGCCCTCGCCGATGGCGAGTACGACCGCCCGGCGCGCGTCGAATGCCTCGATGTCCCGGAACTGCACTTCCTGCGCGCCGGGCGGCGACACGTTCCGCCAGCTCGCGCCCCCGTCGGTGGTGCGCAGGACGGTGCCCGCGGAGCCCGCCAGCCAGGCCGTGTTCCGGCTGACAGCCGCGAGACCGCGGAAGCGTGCCGTCGTGCCGCTGTCCTTCACCGCCCAGTGCGGCGCTCGCGACCCCTGCCCCTGTGCCTGGGCCGGCACGGTGAGGGCCGCCGCGAGCGCCGCCACCGCCAGTCCCATGGTCATCGTCCGACTCGTACGCCTCGACTGCCCCAAGCCCCTCATGGCGGGCGAAGCTAGTGGACCGATCCGATGCCGTCCAGATGGCCTAGGGCGGGAACCGGTGGGCGCGGTCCGATGTCCTCTCCGATGTCCTGAGTCCTCGGGATGAGAGATCCCGGTCCTCGGGATGAGAAATGGATCACCCACGCGCATGGAGTCGGTGACGCAGGTCACTCGACTCTCATGTGCACGGATCGGCCCGTTCCGACGTCTTTTCACATGCCCGGCCTCAGCAATCCGGAGTCCGTCCAGCCGTCACAAGGGAGCAAGGCGTTGTCCATCGTCATCGAGCAGCCCGTAGAGGCCCGTCTCGTCGCCGCCGCGCCGCGGATGCCGAGCATTCCCGCAACGCTCCACTACGACCGGCGCGACCCGTTCGCCGTCCGGATGACCTTCCCCGCCCCGGCCACGTTGGAGGGCGTCGAGGTCTGCTGGACGTTCGCCCGCGAACTGCTCGCCCTTGGCATGGAGGAGTCGGTCGGCCACGGGGACGTACGGGTGCGTCCGTACGGCTACGAGCGGCTGGTTCTCGAGTTCCACGCCCCCGAGGGCACGGCCGTGGTGCATGTTCACGCCGACGAGGTGCGCCGCTTCCTGGAGCGTACGACCGAGCTGGTGCCCGAAGGGCTCGAGCACCTCCAGATCGATCTTGACCGCGATCTGGCCGAGCTGATGCGGGACGCCTGCTGAGAACCGTCAACGCGCGGCTCCGTGCAGCGCGTTGAGCTCGCCGTGGTCCAGCCCGTCGGCCAGGGCCATGTACATTCCCGCGCCCAGCAGCTCCCGTGCGGCGCGGCGGACGACCGCGTGCGCGGCCAGGGCGAGAGTGGATCCGGCGCTGACCCGGGCGACGCCGAGTCCGGCCAACTCGGCCACGGGGAGAGCACCGGGGCCGACCAGGACGTTCAGCGGTCCGTCTACACCCGCCACGAGCAGCTTGACCGTCTCCGAGTCGACAACCCCGGGGACGAAGATCCCGTCCGCGCCCGCGCCGAGGAACGCGGCGGCCCGCTCCAGGGTGGCGTCGACTCCCCCGGCACTCCTGAGGAACGTGTCGATGCGGGCGTTCACGAAGAGTGGCACGCCCGCCGCGTCGGCGGCCTCCCTAGCCGCGGCGATGCGCTCCGCCTGCTCGGCCACCGGCCGCAGCGGCTCCGTCTCACCCGCGTACAGGGCGTCCTCGATGTTGATGCCGACGGCGCCCGCCGCGAGCACCGCGCGCACGGTGTCGGCGACGCCCGCCGCGTCCGGCGCGTAACCGCTCTCGATGTCCGCGCTCACCGGGACCCGTACGGCGGCGGCGAGGGCCGCGACGGCGCCGAGGGCACGGTCGCGCTCCAGCCGGTCGCCGTCCGCCGTGCCCAGCTCCCAGGAGAGCCCCGCGCTGGTGGTGGCCACCGCGGCGGCACCCGCGTCCTCGATCAGCCGGGCGCTGGCCACGTCCCACGCGTTGGGCAGGACGAGAGGCCGCCCGGGGACGTGCAGGGCGCGGAAGGCGAGGGCTCGGTCGAGGAGGGCGTGCTGGTTCGTCATGCGGACGACTCAACCAGCCGGGGCGGGGCGGCGACTGGCGGAAATCCGACATGAACGTGCGGCCACCTCGGGCCAGGCGCGAGCCGAACGACCGGCGCTCGGCCACCGCTTCCCCCATTTAATTGCGTTGACGCGCGCCGGGGCCCCTCGTACGTTGTACAGCGGTTCTGTTGCCACCGATTGGAGAAGGACGTTGCTCTACTGAGGTCCTGAGACACCGCGTCACACACCCTCCGCCGTATCCCGGCGTCGTGTGTGCGTTGCGTGCGACCTCGGCGTGTGAGCCGTCCCCGTCCCCTCTCACCAGGCCTTCGCATGGCCCCCGGACGTGACTGTCGCCCCCTCGCGGTGTCTCGAACGCGTTGCCCCTGATCACCTTTCGAGCAACCGCGAGGCCTGTATGTCCATGTCCCTCACCTGTACGTCCCTGTCGTTCGCCTGGCCCGACGGCACCTCCGTCTTCGACGATCTCCAGATCGCGTTCGGTCCCGGCAGGACCGGACTCGTCGGCGTCAACGGATCGGGAAAGTCGACCCTGTTGAAGCTGATCGCCGGTGAGCTGACCCCGGCCGACGGCACCGTCCGCGTGATGGGCGACGTCGGCTATCTCCCGCAGAACGTCACGCTCGACACCGGTCTGCGGGTCGACGAGGCGCTCGGCATCCACGCCCAGCGGGCCGCCCTGCACGCCATCGAGGCCGGCGACGTCTGCGAGCAGCACTTCGAGACGGTCGGCGACGACTGGGACGTGGAGGAGCGCGCTCTCGCCACCCTCGGTGAACTCGGCCTCGGCCACATCGAGTTGGACCGAACGATCGGCGAGGTGTCGGGCGGCGAGTCGGTGCTGTTGCGGCTGGCCGCGCTGCTGCTGCGCCGCCCGGACGTCCTCCTCCTCGACGAGCCCACCAACAATCTCGACCTGTACGCCCGCCGTCGGCTGTACGCGGCCGTGGAGTCCTGGCCCGGAGTCATGGTCGTCGTCAGCCATGACCGCGAACTCCTCGAGCTAGTCGACCAGATCGCCGATCTGCACTCCGGTGAGGTGACCTGGTACGGCGGCAACTTCTCGGTGTACGAGGCGGTGCTCGCCGGAGAGCAGGACGCCGCCGAGCGCATGGTGCGGGTCGCCGAGGCCGATCTGAAGAAGCAGAAGCGCGAACTGGTCGACGCGCAGGTCAAGTTGGCCCGACGCAAGCGGTACGGGCAGAAGATGTGGGACAGCAAACGCGAGCCGAAGATCGTCATGGGGGCACGCAAGCGCGCGGCACAGGAGTCCGCGGGCAAGCACCGCATCATGCACGAGGAGAAGCTCGCCGAGGCCAGGGAACGACTCGACGACGCGGTGGAGGCCGTACGGGACGACGACGAGATCCGCGTCGACCTGCCGTACACGGCCGTGCCTCCGGGCCGTACCGTCCTCACTCTGCAGGACCTGGAGCTGAAGTACGGCGCCCGGGTGCGCGGGCTCGATCTGCACGGCCCCGAGCGGATCGCGCTGATCGGCCGCAACGGCGCGGGCAAGACCACGCTGCTGCGCACGATCGCCGGCGAGCTGGAGCCGGTGAGCGGCGAGACGAAGGCGTACGTCCCGATGCGTTTCCTGCCGCAGCGGCTCGATGTGCTCGACGACGGGCTGACGGTCGCCGAGAACGTGGCCCGGTTCGCGCCGGACGCCACCAACAACCGGATCAGGGCGCGGCTCGCCCGCTTCCTGTTCCGGGGGGCCCGCGCCGACCGATACGCGGCCACTCTCTCCGGCGGCGAACGCTTCCGGGCGGCCCTCGCCGCGCTGATGCTCGCCGAGCCCGCCCCGCAGCTGCTGATGCTGGACGAGCCGACGAACAACCTCGACATGGCGAGCGTCCGGCAGCTCACCACGGCCCTGGAGTCGTACGAGGGCGCCCTGCTCGTGGCCAGCCACGATCTGCCGTTCCTGGAGTCGATCGGGATCACCCGGTGGCTGCTGCTGGCGGACGGGGAGCTGCGGGAGACGTCGCCGGAGGAGATCGGGTAGCGCGGGCGGCGGGCGGGGCCTCGGCCGCCATGGGCGCGGACTTCCGTTCCCGCGGCCGGGGCCTTCGCTACCACCGCGCATCTCAGGAGGGCCACAGCCTCGCGGCGGGGGTTTTGTCCCTGCGGACCGGGGCTGCATGATGGCGGACCGGCGTCGTGTCACGGGCGCCGGAAAACCCTCGTTCGATTCGGAGTCCCACACGTGCCCAGCAAGAAGGCCCTCGTCCGCCGTCCCAGCCCCCGCCTGGCCGAAGGCCTCGTCACGCACATCGAACGCGAGAAGGTGGACGTCGACCTCGCGGTCGAGCAGTGGGAGGCGTACGGGGAGGCGCTGCGCGAGCACGGGTGGGAGACCATCGAGGTGGAGCCGGCCGACGACTGCCCGGACTCGGTGTTCGTCGAGGACGCGGTGGTCGTGTACAAGAACGTGGCGCTGATCGCGCGCCCCGGCGCCGAGTCGCGGCGCGGCGAGACCGCCGGTGTCGAGGAGGCCGTGGCCGCCCTCGGCTGCTCGGTGAACTGGGTCTGGGAGCCGGGCACGCTGGAGGGCGGTGACGTCCTCAAGGTCGGCGACACCGTGTTCGTGGGCCGGGGCGGGCGCACCAACGCGGCCGGGGTCCAGCAACTGCGGGCCGCGTTCGAGCCGCTCGGGGCGCGTGTCGTCTCCGTGCCCGTGAGCAAGGTGCTGCATCTGAAGTCGGCGGTCACCGCGCTGCCCGACGGCACGGTCGTCGGGCACATCCCGAAGATGGACATGCCATCGCTGTTCGGCCGATTCCTGCCGGTGCCGGAGGAGTCCGGGTCGCACGTGGTGCTGCTCGGCGCTGACAAGCTGCTGATGGCGGCGAGCGCGCCGAAGACCGCGGAACTGTACTCGAGCCTCGGCTACGAGCCGGTCGTGGTCGACATCAGCGAGTTCGAGAAGCTCGAGGGCTGTGTGACTTGCCTCTCGGTGCGGCTGAGGGAGCTGTACGCCTGACAGGTGATCACCTCACCCGTTCGCCCCGTGGACCTGCGGTTCCACGGGGCCTTTTTTACCCGCGGAAGCCCCGCGGAAGCCCCGCGGAAGCCCCGCGGAACACCACTGATCAGCGATCTTTACAGCGTACTTAACCTACGGCTTCGTAACCTACGGGTTCGTAGCCTACGATGCCGTAGGTTCAGGTCACCCGCCCGTGACCTCACAAGTATTCGCCCCCGGTCGTCCCCCTGGAGCCTCTGTGTCGATCACTTCTCCCCTTCTCGGCAGCCCGTCCTCCGACTGGACCGACGCGCGGCTGCTGTACGCGCTGGAGGAAGTGGTCGAGCAGGAACTCAACCGGCATCTGAAGGTCACCAAGGACTGGATGCCGCACGAGTACGTGCCGTGGAGTGACGGCCGTAACTTCCCCGGCTTCTTCGAGGACGGCGAGGCCTGGGAGAAGGGGCAGTCGAAGGTCACCGAGATCGGCCGGATCGCCCTGGTCGTGAACCTGCTGACCGAGGACAACCTCCCCAGCTACCACCACGAGATCGCCTCGCTCTTCGGCCGTGACGGCGCCTGGGGCACCTGGGTGCACCGCTGGACCGCCGAGGAGGGCCGCCACGGCATCGTGATGCGCGACTATCTGCTCGCCTCGCGCGCGGTCGACCCGGACAAGCTCGAAGAGTTCCGTATGGCGCACATGAGCGAGGGCTTCGAGTCGGACAACCGGCACTCGATGCTGCACTCGGTCGCCTACGTCTCCTTCCAGGAGCTGGCCACCCGTATCTCGCACCGCAACACGGGCCACCAGTCCGGTGACCCGGTCTGCGACCGCATGCTGGCGCGTATCGCCGCCGACGAGAACCTGCACATGATCTTCTACCGGAACCTGCTGAAGGCCGCGTTCGAGATCGCGCCGGATCTGACGATGCAGGCGGTGCGTGACGTCGTCGTCAACTTCCGTATGCCCGGCCACGGCATGCCCGGCTTCGAGCGTGCAGCCGCGCAGATGGCGATCGGCGAGGTCTACAACATGCGCATCCACCACGACGACGTCCTCCAGCCGGTCATCCGCTTCCTGAAGATCATGGAGATCGACGGGCTGGGTCCCGAGGGGCAGCGGGCCCAGGAGGAGCTGGGGCTCTACATGGGTGGGCTGGACGCGGAGGCCAGCAAGTTCGACGAGAAGCTGGCGGCGCGGAAGGCGCGGATGGCCGCGCGGGCCGGGGCGTAGCTGTCCGCTGCGGCGGGCTGTGATTCTGGGGGCGGAGCGGCTGGATTCGAACCAGCGTGTTCCGGTTTTGGAGACCGGCGCGTCTGCCTCTGCGCTACGACTCCGCCCTTGGGGCGACCTTAACGGGTCGGCTGCCGCCGGGGGAACGGGTTTTCACTCGCCCCCGCCGCTGGGGCTTGGAGCTCGGGTGGGCTGGGTGGATTCGGTGCGTTGGCGGGTGCGGGTTGTGTGTGGTTGCTCGCGCAGTTCCCCGCGCCCCTGAAAAGCCGGGGCCGCGCCCCGTGCTTTTTTTGAGGGCGCCGGGAACTGCGCGACAAGCCCCCACCGGCCCGCGGCCGACACACACGCCCGGGGGGTCTGGGGGTGCGCAGCCCCCAGGGACGGGACGGGTAGGGGCGGCGGGGGCGAAACCCTCTCCAGGGCACACCTCCGCTCACCACTCCGCCACCCGATAGTCCTTCAGGAACACCCCCGACAAGGGCTCCCCTGCCTCACCCCGCACGATCGGGTCGTACACGCGCGCCGCCCCGTCCACGATGTCGAGCGGGGTACGAAACCCCGCCCCGGCCATCCGCTCCTTCTTCGGCGCGGGATTCTCGTCGGTGATCCACCCGGTGTCGACCGCGCACATGAAAACCCCCTGGCCGGCAAGTTCGGCCGCGCTCGTGCGGGTGAGCATGTTGAGCGCGGCCTTGGCCATGTTCGTGTGCGGATGGCCCGCCGTCTTGTTGCGCACGGCGAAACGCCCCTCGACCGCGGTCACGTTGACCACATATCGGCGGGGCCGAGGCGCGGCGAGCAGCAGCGGCAGCAGCCGGTCGCAGAGCAGCGCCGGCGCGAGGGCGTTCACCAGTTGGGTCTCCAGGACCTCCGCCGGGTCGAGTTCACCGAGCCGCGCCGACCAGGAGTTCTCCGGGGAGGGGTCGGGCAGCAGCCCGGCCTCGTCGGCCTCGCGCAGCGCCACCGGCAGGGCCGAGACCCCGCCACTGCCCAGCATCCGCATCGGGGTGAACCCGGGTGCCTGCCGGGCCCCTTCGGGCAGGGCGTCCCGCTCCCCGGCCGCCAGCAGCGCGTACGCCTCCGGTGGCCGCCGTACCGTCTGGGCCGCGTTGTTGACCAGGATGTCGAGCGGCTCGCCCTCCTGCCGCAACTGCTCGCACAGGCCCAGTACTTGACGCGGGTCACGCAGGTCGACGGCGACGACGGTCAGCCGGTCGAGCCACTTCTCGCTGTCCGGCTCGGCACGGAAGCGGCGCACGGTGTCGTGCGGGAAACGGCTGGTGACGAGCAGTTCCACGCCGTCGCGCAGCATCATCAGCGCCAACTGGAAACCGATCTTCACCCTGCCGCCGGTGAGGAGCGCCCGACGGCCGCTCAGGTCGGTGCTCAGGGCGCGGCGGGCGGTGTTGTCCGCGGCGCACTCCGGGCACAGCCGGTGATAGAAGGAGTCGACCTGTCGATAGGGCGTCTTGCAGACATAGCAGGTGCGTGGCTTACGAAAGACACCGACGCTCGCCTCCCCGCTCGTCGCGGCTCCGCCAGGCGGCCCCAGCGCCGTCAGCGGCGCGTCCTCGCGGCGCTCCAGCGCACCGGTCGCCGTCGCGGCCATCGCGGCGGCATCGGCGGCCGAGCGCTCGACGCCGAGGGCCTTGCGGCGACGCAGCCGACCGTCACGGACGAAGGACGCGGCGACCTGCTCGGCCCTCAACCGCGCCGGGTCGTCGACCGGCAGCGCCCGCAGCCTGCCGACCGTACGGTGGAAGGCCGCAAGCTCCTGCTCGGTGATCGGCGTGATCCCGCCGGCCCCAAGGGTCCCGTCGCCGTTGCTCTCACTCATGTGTCCCGCCCTCGATGTACCCGAGCCGGACGTACGCAACGGTCCGGACGACCGGATTCGAACCGGTGTTCTCCGCCTTGAAAGGGCGGTGCGCCTGCCTCTGCGCTACGTCCGGACCGCGCCCCTGAATCCTAGGCAACCGACTCCGTCGCACCCAACCGATTTACGGGCCGCACGACAGGGACGTCTTCGACAGGGAAGCCTTCGATCGGCAGGGCTGCGACGGGGGGCGGCTAGCTGGGGTCGGCACGCCTGAGACTCAGGCGTTCCTTCTCCGACAGGCCGCCCCAGACTCCGAAGCGCTCGTCGTTGGTGAGGGCGTAGTCGAGACAGGCGGGGCGCATCTCGCACATCCCGCAGATGCGCTTCGCCTCGCGCACCGAGCTGCCCGGCTCGGGGAAGAAGAAGTCGGCACCCGTCTGCGCGCACAGCGCCCGCTCCTGCCAGTTGACGTCGGGTGGGGTCATCGTGTCGTTGTGCATGCACAGGATGGTGCCCGGCGGCGAAAAACGTTCGATCAACGCCGCATCAACGCGCCGCTTCGCATCGCGCCCGCGAAACCATGCTGCCCCTGCCCGGCGGGACAGCGCACGGCGGCGCGCGGAGCGGGCGCACACGCGTGCGGTTCCGCTGACCACCCAGTGTCACGCTTCCATCGTCCGGCCCCTGCGACGGCGTCCCGGCAGCGATTGTCAGTGGGCGGTGCAAGACTCGGCAGTGCAGGTAACGGGACCCCGCAGAACCACCTCGGAGGAGGGCGAAGATGCTCACCACCCGTTATGTCACCGGCTCCCCCGTCTGGGTCGACCTCGGCACCCCCGACATGGACGGCGCAAGTGCCTTCTACCGCGATCTCCTCGGCTGGGAGTTCCGGTCGGGCGGCCCCGAGATGGGCGGATACGGCTTCTTCCAGCTGGACGGCCGGACCGCCGCGGCCGGTATGCAGAACCCACCGGAGCAGGGCCCGCCGTCCTGGAACGTGTACTTCCAGACGCCGGACGCCGACGCCACGGCCAAGGCGGCCGAGCAGGCGCACGGTTCGGTCCTCATGCAGCCCATGGACGTGATGGACCAGGGACGGATGGCGATCCTCGGCGACCGTGCGGGTGCGCCCTTCGGCATCTGGCAGCCGGCGGCCAACAAGGGCCTCGGCGTGGTCCAGGAGCCGGGTTCGCTGTGCTGGCTGGAGCTGTACACCCCTGATCTGCCCGCGGCGGCCGGGTTCTACAACGCCGTGTTCGGCTGGGAGACCTCGGCGATCGACTTCGAAGGGAGCTCCTACACCTGCGTCAACCCGGCGGGGACCGAGCCGGAGGCCATGTTCGGCGGCATCGTCCCGCTGTCCGACGACCCGACGGAGGCCGAGTCCGGACCGTACTGGCTGCCGTACTTCGAGGTCGCCGACACGGACGTCGTGGTGAGCAAGGCGCTGGAGCGGGACGGCAAGGTTCGTATGCCCGCCACGGACCTGGAGGGCGTGGGCCGCATCGCCAAGCTCGCCGACCCGTACGGGGCACGGTTCGCGGTGATCAAGAGCACGCCGCGGCAACAGCAGGACTGACCAGCCGAAGAGCCCTGGCCGACCGGGTTCGGTGTCCTCCGCCCGGTCGGCCTTTCCTCAGCATCCACGCCCACCCGGCTCAGCGGAGGGTTCTGAGAGCGCTCTCAACAAGACCTGCCGCAAGCCTTGACGCCTCAACTGCCCCTGGGAACAGTGGACGCACCGCAGCAGGGGCCCCACCCCCTGTGCCTCCACTCCCCCACGTCCCAGGAGGCCCACCGTGATCTCACGCCGTCTGTTCCTCGCCGGAACCGCCACCGCCGTCGGCACCACCGCCCTCGGGAGCGCTCTCGGCCCACCCGCCTCCGCAGCCCCGGCCACCTGTCAACTCGTCCTGCGGAACGCCTCGTTGCCGGGCACGGTCCGGGCGTACGTCACCGGGCACGAGCGGGCGACCGGCGCGTGGGTGCTGCTGCGGGCCGACGGCAGCCTCTACCGCCCGGCCTCGCCCTCGGCGCCGCAGACCCCGCTGCCGGTGGACTGTTCCATCCCGCTCGGCGCGGCGGGCTCGGTCCCGACCCTGCTGCCCCTGCCTCAGATGTACGGTGCCCGGGTCTACTTCGTGCGCGACGGCGCCCTCGACTTCTTCGTCAACCCGGGCCCGGCGCTGGTGGAGCCCGCCTTCGCCACGGCTTCCGATCCCAACTACGGCAAGACGTGGTCGTTCTGCGAGTTCACGTTCGACACCACGCAGTTGTTCGCCAACATCAGCTATGTCGACCTGGTGACGGCCCTGCCGATCGGGCTGACGTTGGAGGGCGACGCCACGCACACGGTCGCGCCGCTGCCCGACGGTGCCGTGGACCGGATCGCCGCGGACCTCGTGACGCAGGCCGCGGCCGACGGCCAGCCGTGGGACCGGCTCGTCATCCGGGGCGGCGACGGCAGGGCCCTTCGGGTCGTCTCCCCGCAGAACCTGATGGCGCCGTACTTCGACCGACCCGACCAGATGCCGTTCCGCGCGTACTGGGACGCCTATGTCGACCAGGTCTGGGCGAAGTACCGGTCGACGGACCTGAGCGTCGACCTCCAGGACGGCCGTGGTGTGCTCACCGGCCGGGTCACCGGTGACACACTCACCTTCACCGGCGACCACTCCTTCGCGAAGCCGGCCTCGAAGGACGTCTTCACCTGCAACCACGGCCCGTTCGCCAACAACCCGGGCGACTCCGACACCAAGAAGGCCCTCCTCGCCCGCCTCGCCGCCGGCTTCAACCGCTCCCTGATGCTCACCCACCCCACGCAGCCCGGCGGGGCGACCTCGTCCGACTACTACCGGGGTGCCGTGACCAACCACTGGGCGCGTGTGGTGCACGCCAACTCGCCCATCGGGTACGCGTTCCCGTACGACGACGTACGTCCCGACGGGCAGCCGGACGTGTCGGGCGCGGCACACGACGGCAACCCCCGGCGGTTCACCGTGACGGTCGGCGCGTGAACGTCGTGGCGCGGTGGTCAGGCGGAGGCGCGTCGCACCAGCGTGGTCGGCAGGACGACACTGGACGGCGGTGCGCCTGCGATGTCCTCCACCGCGTCCTCCCGCCCCCGCCGCTCCAGACCACGCAGCAGCAGGCGGGCCATCAGCCGACCCATCTCCTCTATGTCCTGACGGACCGTCGTCAGCGGTGGGTCGGTCTGCTCGGCCACGGGCAGCATGTCGTCGAAGCCGATCACGGCGACGTCCTCGGGAACCCGGCGCCCCCGCTCACGCAGCACGCGCAGGGCGCCGGAGGCCGCCAGGTCGTTGGCGGCGAACACCGCGTCCAGGTCCGGGCAGCGGTCGAGGAGTTCCCGCATCGCGCGCTCCCCGCCGGCGGGGGTGAAGTCGCCTTCCGCGATCAGCCGCGGGTCGGCGTCCACCATGACGTCCCGGAACCCGTCGAGCCGGTCCACCGCGGAAGTCTGGTCGAGGGGCCCGGCGATATGGGCGACGCGAACGCGGCCGAGGCCGACGAGATGCCGTACGGCGTCCCGGGCGCCGCCCCGGTTGTCGCTGTCGACGTACACCGTGGGCGTGGCGGGCTCCGCGCTGCGCGTACCGTCCTGCCAGCCGGGCCGGCCGCCGAACACGGTCGGCACCCCTGCACCGCGGATCAGGCCGGGCAGCGGGTCGTCCAGGTGGAGGGAGAAGACGAGCGCGCCGTCGACATGCCCGCCCGCGAGATAGCGCCCCACCCGGGCGTAGTCCTCGCGCCCCTCGGTGAGCAGCAGCACCAGCTGGGAGTCATGGGCGGTCAACTCCTTGCTGATGCCCCGGAGTTGGAGGGCGAAGAAGGGGTCGGCGAAGACCCTGGTCTCCGGTTCGGCGATCACGACGGCCACGGCGTCATGCCGCCGGGTGACGAGGCTGCGCGCTGCCTGGTTCGGTACGTAGCCGAGCTCCTCGACGGCCCGCCGTACCCGCTCCACGAGCGGCTCCCGCACTCCCTCGCTCCCGTTCACGACCCGTGACACGGTCGCCCGCGACACCCCGGCCCGCGCGGCCACGGCCTCCAGCGTGGGACGCGACGCTGTCTCGGTCACTTCGGGACTCCTCCAGAGCGGTTGCGGATCAGGATAGCCCCGGGGAGGGAGCTGTTGAGAGCGCTCCCCGATCACCGAAACCGCTTGTCGAAATCCAGTTGCACCGCGCATCGGTGTCCGAAGAAGATCGCCGCATGACAACGAGAAAGGCCCATGCGGTCTGAGCGCCTCACGCCGTACGCCCGTCTGCCGCGCGCGTACCGCGATCTGCATCTGATCCATACGACCGTCGACGCGTTCGGCCGCGCCCATTGGCTGCTGCGCGAGTCGGCGGATCCTCCGGACCCGTACGACGCGGTGGTCGTCACGGTCACGGACGGCAGCCCCCACACCACCCCGCTCAGCTCGGTGGTGCCTCGCCGCCCCCGCCTCGATTCGCTCCCGGACGGCGGCTTCGTGCTCGCCGACGCCCGCAGTCGCGAGGGTGACGACCAGGTGCAGGTCATCGACGCGTTGGGGCGTCCGTCATGGACGTTCCGCGTGGGCGACGGCATCGAGCACCTGATGACGGACGAGTCAGGCGACCTGTGGGTCGGTTACTTCGACGAGGGCATCTTCGGCGACCCGCTCAGCGCACCGGGCGCACGCCGCTGGAGCAGCACGGGCGATCCCCTGTGGGAGTACGGTCCACCGGCCGGCACCGACGGGATCGCGGACTGCTACGCCCTCAACGTGGACCGTCGAGCGGCGTGGGTGTACCCGTATACGCAGTTCCCGCTGGTGGAGGTGCGCGGCGACGACCCGCCCCGCGTGCGGACGACGCGGGTGCAGGGCGCGACCGGCGTGGCGGTGCACGGCGAACGCGTCGCGTTCCTCGGCGGCTACCGGGCCGACCGTGACAGGCTCGTCCTGGGCTCCCTCACCGAGAGTTCGGTCGAGACCGTGACGACCACCCGTCTGACCCACCGGGACGGCTCCCCGCTGGACCGCCGGTTCCGTGTCGTGTCGCGCGGCTCGCGCGTCTACGTCCGGGAGGAACCGTTCACCGAGTGGCACGTGCTGGACATCGGCGAACTCTGAGTTCCGGGCCGATCCCTCAGTGCGCGTGCTCCCCGTGCGGCTCGTACCCCGGAATCGTGCCGTCCGGCTTGCGTACCAGGAACAGGCCCGCCATGCCCATGTCGGAGTGACTCTGGACGTGGCAGTGGTACATCCACGCGCCGGCGCCCACACCCTCACCCGCGATCACCTGGAAGCCGAAGGAGTCCGCGGGGCCGACGATCTTGTTGTCGATGACCTGGCTGGGGTCGTCGGGGCCGGTCAGTTGGCCGGTGCGGTTGTCGGCCCAGCGATGACCGTGCAGATGGAACGTGTGGTAGTACTCGCCGTGCGTGATGACGACGAACTCGACACGGTCGCCGACGGTCGCGTCGAAGTTCGGGCCCGAGTGGGCCCGTTTGTTGTTGATCAGCATGTCGTTGAACACGACGGTGACGGTCTTGTCCGGGAGGGTGTCGCCCTTGCGGCGGACGATCACCGGGCCGTAGAGGCCCTTGCGGATGCCGCCCGTGCCGTGTTCGGTGCCGACGACGTGGTCGTGGTAGTGCCAGTACCCCGCGCTGCCCGCCCGGTAGGTACCGTCCTTGCGGGTGTCGGGGGCGTGGGTGCGCCAGGTGTAGGTGCGGGTGCCGCCGGGCTCGACGTCGCTCCTGTTCAACTTCGTGCCGTCGCTGGAAAACTCGTAGTCCAGGCCGTGGACGTGCAGGCTCGCCGCCACATCCATGGTGTTCTCGAACTCGATGTGCAGTGTGTCACCCTCGTTGAGCTCGATCAGCGGGCCCGGGATCGAGGCCTTGCCCTTCTCGAAGCCGTAGCCCATCTGTCCGCCGGGCAGCCTCTCGGCGTACATCTTGATGCGCTTGACCTCGCCGCCGGCGGGGGCCTCCTTCGCCGCCCCTTCGGCGCTCGCGGCCGCGGCGGTACTTTCCGCCTCGGGGGCGATGGACAACGATGTCGCGACGGCCGCGCCACCCAGCAGCACCCGACGGTTGAACCCGCGTCTGTCCATGCTGAACTCCTCACTCGGATACGGAATCTTGCCGCAGACGCACCTGTGATCAACCTGTGCGACGGTAGCGGCCGCACAACTGTTTATCCACTCTAAGGACAAAGTTCATGCCATTGCGGTCATAGGTATTGGCGAGTCGCACAAAGGGGTCTAGCTTCCTTGGCGCTGCTGCCGTGACCGAGGAGGTGCCCATGTACTTACGAGGTGTGAGCGCAAGGAGACGCGGCTGGGCGGCCACGCTGACCGCCTCGGTCGTCGCCGCCGGGCTGATATCCGGGCCTGCCGCGCAAGCGCGCCCGCTGCCGGACGGGCCGCTGACAACGATGTCGATCACCTCGCCGCCGGGTGGCTCGGGGCCTCAGGTGCTGATCTTCTACGGTTCCGCTGCCGGTGGGGAGGAGTCGCCGGTCGTGAACGCCGGGATCGAGTCGATCGAGAGGATCGGGCTGTCCGGCCCTGCGGGGCAGCGGTTCGCGGTGGAGGCCACCGACGACGCGTCCGTCTTCACCGACGGGTCCCGGCTGAGCGGTTTCAACACCGTGGTCTTCCTCACCGGCGGCGGCGATGTCCTCGACCCCGAGCAGGAGGCGGGTCTTGAGGCCTATATGGAGGCGGGCGGCGGTTTCGTCGGCGTCCATGACGCGGCCCGCGCCGAGCCGTACTCGGACTGGTTCACGGGCCTGATCGGCGCCCGCCCGGCCGCGTCGAGTCCCACCTCCGTGCAGCGGGCGACGGTCGAGGTGGGCGACCGACGGCATCCGGCGACCACGGATCTGCCGGTGCAGTGGAAGCGGCCCGACAAGTGGCTCAACTGGGTGAAGAACCCGTCGGGTGCCGTGCACACCGTGGCGCGGGTGCGCGAGTCGACGTACCAGCCGGGTGCGAGTGCCAACGGCTGGGATCATCCGGTGAGTTGGTGCCGTGACTACGACGGCGGCCGCTCCTTCTACACGGCGATGGGCGGCACGGCCTCCGCGTACGACGAGACCGACTTCCGTACGCATCTGCGCGGCGCCCTCCTGTGGACGTCCCGGCTCGCCCGGGCGGACTGCAAGGCGACGATCGACGCCAACTACAAGGCGGAGCGGCTCACCCAGCCCAACCAGCCGGGTCAGAACGACCAGATCGGCGAGCCGCACGGGCTGGTCACCGCGCCCGACGGGCGGATCCTCTACATCGGCCGGGGCGGCGCCGACTCGTCCCAGCCCGTGGTCACCGACTGGAACAACCCGGACATCGGCAAGGGCAAGGGCGAGGTCCACGTCTACGACCCGAGGACGAAGAAGGTCACCCTCGCGGGCGCGCTGACCGTCTTCGGCAACAAGGGCGGCGGCGACGAGCTGATCAAAGTCGAAGAGGGCCTGCTCGGAATCGAGTTGGACCCGGGCTTCCAGCAGAACGGCTGGGTGTATCTGCACTACACACCCCACTCGCGGATCGACCGGGACACCCGGATGGCCGAGCGGCGCGTCTCCCGCTTCACGCTCGACCTCGCGAGCAACAAGCTGGACCTGAGCAGCGAGAAGGTGCTGCTGAAGTGGCCGGTGCAGATCCACAGCTGCTGTCACGCGGGCGGCGGGATGACCTGGGACTCCCGAGGCAACCTGTACATCGCGACGGGGGACAACAACTCCAGCCGCTTCAGCGACGGTTACTCCGGCAACAACCCCGAGCCCAACTACAAGGGCGTCTCGTTCGCCGACGCGCGACGCACCGCCGGCAACACGAACAACCTCAACGGCAAGATCCTGCGCATCCACCCGGAGCCCGACGGTACGTACACACTGCCCGAGGGCAACCTCTTCACCGGCAAGGAGACCGCCGAGGGCGGCGGCAGGACCCGGGGCGAGATCTATGTGATGGGGGTCAGGAACCCGGCCCGGATCTTCGTCGACCAGCAGACGGACGTCCTGTACGCGGGCTGGGTCGGCCCGGACGCCTCGGCGCCGTCCACGACCTGGGGCCCGGCGAAGTACGACACGTTCGCCGCCATCACCGAGGCGGGCAACCGGGGTTGGCCGTACTGCATGGGCAACGAGCAGCCCTATCGTGACCGCAATCTGCCGGACCCGTCGAAGCCGCTGGGCTGGTACGACTGCGACCACCCGAAGAACGAGTCGCCGAACAACGACGGGCTGGTCAACCTGCCGCCGGTGACCGGCAACAACATCTGGTACTCACCGCAGGGCGGCGCCCCCGACTTCCCGCGCGACGCGAACGGCATCCCCTCGTACAAGAACGAGGAGGCCAAGTATCTGCTGCCATGGCTGAAGGGCGGCGGGCAGGCCGCGATGAACGGGCCGGTGTACCGGTACGACCCCTCGGTCACCGGCTCCGGCCAGTGGCCGGCCTACTGGGACGGCAAGTGGTTCGTCGGCGACTTCTACGACGCCGACCAGCCTCGCCACGCCGTACTCACCGACCCGAAGACCCAGGGCAGCGGAGGGATCCCGATCCACGCCGAGTCGCTGAAGAAGATCGTGCCGGTCGGCAACGACGGCATCAGAAACCTCATGGACTGGAAGTTCGGCCCCGACGGCGCGCTGTACGTCCTCGACTACGGGCGCGGCTTCTTCACCTCGGACGCCAAGTCCGCGCTGTGGAGGGTCACTTACACCGGCGGCGGTCCGACTCCGGCCGCCGATCAGCTGGTGAGGGGAGCGACAACGAAATGACGAGACGTCAGAAATCTTATTGGACCGCCCTGTTGGCGTCCCTGCTGATGCTGCTGGGTCTGACGTCGACGCCTGCCGTGTCGCAGTCCTCGTCGCAGTCGTCGTCGCAGTCGTCCGAGAAGGCCGCCGCGGCCCAGGTGCTCACCTGGACCGCGGGCGACGACATCACCAAGTACACGACCGCCCCGCTGACCGCGGTGGCGGGTCCGACGACGATCGTCTTCGAGAACAGCGCGGCGACCGGCAACACCATGGGAATGCCGCACACGCTGACGTTCGACGTCTCCGACCCCGAGTACAACAACGACGTGCCGCTCAACATCCTCGCCAACCCGAACGACGACCAGGGCGGCCGGCACACCGCCGAGGTCACGCTCACCCCGGGCCGGTACCGCTTCCACTGCACGATCCCCGGGCACGGCCAGATGCAGGGCATTTTCGTGGTGACCGAGGGCACCGGTGAGGACACGACCGCGCCGGAGACCTCGGCTTCGGTGAGCGGAACGCGGAACTCGCAGGGGGCGTACGTCGGTTCGGCGACCGTGTCGGTGAACGCGACCGACGTCGGCGGCTCCGGTGTGGAGCGGATCGAGTACGCGCTCGACGACACCGGCGCCTGGCTGTCGTACACCACGCCCGTCGTGGTCGACCGGGTCGGCACCCACAAGGTCCGCTACCGGGCGAGCGACAAGGCCGGGAACACGGCGGCGGAGAAGAGCGTCGAGTTCGCGGTGGTCGCGCCGCCGACGGACGACACGACGGCGCCTGAGACGTCCGCGACGGTCGACGGCGAGCGGAACCCCCAGGGCGAGTACCTCACCATGGCGACCGTGACCGTCTCCGCGTCGGACACCGGCTCGGGGGTCAACACCATCGAGTACGCGCTCGGCGACTCGGGCGCGTGGCAGGCGTACACCGGTCCCGTGATGGTGCACGAGGTGGGCACGCACAAGGTGCGCTACCGGGCCACGGACAGGGCGGGGAACGTGTCGGCCGTGCGCAGCGCGCAGTTCACGGTCGTGGCTCCGCCGACCGCGGACACGACGCCGCCCGTGACCGGGGTGACCGTCGAGGGCGACCGGAACTCCGCCGGGGCCTACCTCAGGAGCGCGAAGGTGACCGTCAGCGCGACGGACCCGGGCGGCTCGGGTGTCGCCACGATCGAGTACTCGCTCGACGGCGGCCCCTATCTCGCCCACACCGCCCCGGTGGTGGTGGACCGCGCGGGCACGCACACGGTGGCGTACCGGGCGAGCGACAAGGCGGGGAACACGGCGGCGGCACGGTCGGTGAGCTTCACCGTCGTGGCGGGCGGCGGGGTTCCGGCGCCCAACTGCGCCGAGTACGACGAGCGGTTGACGGTGTTCGTGGGGACGGTCAACACGGGCGTGCCGAACCGGGTCACGAACAACCGGTGCCGGATCAACGAGTTGGTCGAGGACGAGAAGGCGTGGACGTCCCACGCGCTGTTCCTGAAGCACGTGAAGACCGTCATGGACGGGCTGTTCAGGCAAGGGGTCGTCGACGAGCGCGAGTACGACGCCGTGGGGGCGGCGGCCGAGGAGTCCGGTATCGGCAGACCTGGCGGGACGGAGGGGTATCGGAAGATCCTCGACGGTACGGCCGCGTCGTTCGCCAAGTGGCAGCAGGTGGGCGGCGGTTCGTTCGGCCTCAACGCCGACGGGTCGATCACGTCCGGTACGACGAAGGCCGGGCTCGGCATGCTGTGGTTCCCGGAGCGGAAGTACGGCGACTTCTCGCTGCGGCTCCAGTGGCGTGACGACGCGCCCGGCACGTCGAACGCCAACTCCGGGGTGTTCGTGCGGTTCCCGTGGGTCCACGACCACCCGGAGGAGTCCCGTCCGGAGTGGGTCGCCATCAAGTACGGCCACGAGGTGCAGGTCCTCGACCGGCCCGACGGCGACATGTACAAAACGGGCTCGGTCTACGGCTTCGACCGGGTGGGGCTCGCCGGTGCGGGCGTCACACAGAAGGGCACCTGGAACGACTACGAGATCCGCGTGGTCGACCAGCACTACTCGGTGTACCGCAACGGCGTGCTGATCAACGAGTTCGACAACACCGGCGGACAGGACTTCACCCCGCCCCGCTCGGACGACCCGGGCACGGACGGGCGGCGGTTCGCCTCCGGCTACGTCGGGCTCCAAGTGCACGGCACGACGGATGTGGTGTCGTACCGGGACATCCGGATCAAGGAGCTGTAGGGGGGCGGTCGCGGCTCGGCCCGTTGTCAGTGGCGTGCGGCATGCTGTGATCAGTGGCAGCCGTACGCCGCTGCTGTGCGGACCCGGCGGAGCGTCACGTCTTTCTCGCCCTGCTCGGCTGCACCCGCTTCGGCTCGCCCGGCATCTTCGGGTACTCCGGCGGATACGGCAGGTCGCCGAGGCCGTGGTCGTGTTCGTCGCGGGCGGCGAGTTCCAGCAGGGCCTCCAGGGAGAACGCGTGGTCGTCCATGTCGGCGTGGACGTCGCCGAGTTCGGCGAAGCGCGTCGGCATGGTCGCCAGGTCGAAGTCCTGGGGCTCGGCCTCGTCGACCTCGTCCCAGGCGAGGGGGGCCGAGACGGGGGCGTACGGGCGGGGTCGTACGGAGTAGGCGGAGGCGATGGTGCGGTCGCGGGCGGTCTGGTTGAAATCGACGAAGATCTTCTCGCCCCGCTCCTCCTTCCACCACGCCGTCGTGACCTGGTCCGGCATGCGGCGTTCCAGTTCGCGGGCGACGGCGATGGCCGCCCGGCGCACCTGGGTGAAGGTCCAGTCGGGCCGGATGGGCACGAAGACGTGCAGGCCACGGCCGCCGGAGGTCTTGGGCCAGCCGCGCAGGCCACCGTACTCGTGCAGGACTTCGCGGAGCTCGTGCGCGGCGCGCACCGCGTCGGCGTAGTCCGTGCCGGGCTGTGGGTCGAGGTCGATGCGGAGTTCGTCGGGGCTGTCGACGTCGTCGCGGCGGACCGGCCACGGGTGGAACGTGAGCGTGCCGAACTGGGCGGCCCACAGCACGGCCGCCTCCTCCGTCGGGCACATCTCGTCGGCGCTGCGGCCGCTGGGGAAGGTGATGTGGGCGGTGGGGATCCAGTCGGGCATGTTCTTGGGCGCCCGCTTCTGGAAGAAGGACTCGCCGGTCACACCGTCCGGGTACCGCTCCAGGGTGGTGGGCCGGTTGCGCAGGGCGCGCAGGATGCCGGGACCGACGGCGATGTAGTAGCGGGCCAGGTCCAGCTTGGTGAAGCCGCGCTCCGGAAAGAAGAGCTTGTCGGGGCTGGACAGCCGTACCGTCCGCCCTGCCGCGTCCAGCTCCACCGCGTCAGCCATACGAGCCACGGTAGGCGGGCAGGACGAAAAGCGCACACCAGGCAAATCGTTCAACCAGCCCGCAGAATCGAGGCATGGATCTGCCGGTGATGCCGCCCGTGAAGCCGATGCTCGCCAAGTCCGTGGCGAAGATCCCGCCGGGCATGCACTACGAGGCGAAGTGGGACGGGTTCCGGGCGATCGTGTTCCGTGACGGGGACCAGGTGGAGATCGGCAGCCGGACCGGCAAGACGCTGACCAGGTACTTTCCCGAGCTGGCGGAGGCCTTGCGGGAGCGGTTGCCGAACCGCTGCGTGATGGACGGCGAGGTCGTGATCGTCCGGGAGGGGCGGCTGGACTTCGACGCGCTCACCGAGCGCATCCACCCGGCGGACTCCCGCGTCCGCATGCTGGCGGAGACGACGCCGGCGTCGTTCGTCGCCTTCGATCTGCTCGCCCTGGGCGACGAGTCACTGCTGAACTTCCCGCTCACCGACCGGCGCGCGCTGCTGGAGGTGGCCCTGTCCGAGGTCACGGCCCCCGTGCATCTGGCACCCGCGACCCGGGACCGTGAGCTGGCCGAGCGGTGGTTCGAGCAGTACGAGGGCGCGGGGCTGGACGGGGTCATCGCCAAGCCGCTCACACTGCTCTACCGGCAGGACGAGCGAGCCATGTTCAAGATCAAGCACGAGCGCACGGCGGATGTGGTGGTCGCCGGGTACCGCCTCCACAAGAGCGGGCCCATCGTCGGCTCGCTGCTGCTCGGGCTGTACGACGACGGGGGCACCCTCCAGCACGTGGGTGTGTGCGCCGCGTTTCCCATGAGGCGGCGGGCGGAGCTGGTGGAGGAGCTGGAGCCGCTGCGGCTGGAGGACGTCGGGGAGCACCCCTGGGCGGCCTGGTCCGACGAGGCCGCGCACGAGACGGCACGGCTGCCGGGGGCGCCGAGCCGCTGGTCGTCGAAGAAGGACTTCTCCTGGGTGCCGCTCAGGCCCGAGTGGGTCGCGGAGGTGGCGTACGACCATATGGAGAACGGCGTCCGCTTCCGTCACACGGCACGCTTCCGCCGCTGGCGCCCGGACCGCGACGCCGAGAGCTGCACCTACGCCCAACTGGAGGAGCCGGTGAGCTATGACCTGGCGGAGATCCTCGGGCGACCACAGGGCTGACCGGGCACGATCCCAGGAGCGTGCTCCGACCGGCTCGGCGGGAACGCGCACAATCAGAAAAAAACGGGTATGGCCACCCGCGAACATATAAGCGCACAATCGAAGACAGTATGGACGGGATGGCCACGGTGACCATGGGACTGAGGGCGCGACGGATGCGACGCGGCGGGATGGCGGGGGCGCTGCTCGCCGCCGTGACGGCGGGCGCCCTGATGGCGGGTTGCACCGTGAACGGCGACGGCGACGACGGGCGCGGCAGTGAGCGCCCGCAGGAGCACGGGGACGGCCAGGCCAGCGAGGGCCCGACCGGTTCCGTACTCGCCGTGAAGATCGACAACGTGGGTGCGGCCCGGCCGCAGACGGGACTGGACGCGGCGGATGTCGTCTACGCCGAGCAGGTCGAGGGCGGGCTGAGCCGGCTGATGGCGGTGTACGCGACGAAGCTGCCGGAGGTGGTCGGGCCGGTGCGCAGCGCGCGGGAGTCCGACCTGGAGCTGCTGCGCCAGTTCGACGAGCCGACGCTGGCCTTCTCGGGCGCGCAGAGCAAGCTGCTGCCGCTGATCGACAAGGCGCCGCTGAAGGCGCAGACGCCCGAGGACGCCGACGGCGCGTACTACCGGGGCACCGACAAGGCCGCGCCGCACAACCTGTATCTGCGTCCCGAGCGGCTGATCGGCTCCGCGCCGGGCGAGGACGCGCTGACGACCGGCTTCCACTACGGCGCGGTGCCCACGGGCGGCAGCGCGGAGGACTCGCGCACGGTCCGCTATCCGGCGGCCCGCTTCACCTTCACCTGGTCCGAGGACCGGGATCGCTGGCTGGTGTCCATGGACGGGACGCCGACGGTCACCACGGACGGCACCCGGGTGGGCGCGGCGACCGTGGTCGTGCAGTACGTGACCATCCGGAAGTCCCAGTTCCGCGACTTCCTGGGCAACAACACGCCGTACACGCAGACCGTGGGATCGGGCCGGGCCGAAGTCCTGCGCGACGGGCGGTCGTTCGACGCGGAATGGAAGCGGAGCGACGCGGCCGACGGGACCGAGTTCACAACGGCGGACGGGAAGCCGATGAACTTCGCGAAGGGGCAGGTGTGGGTGCTGTACGCCAAGGCCTGATGGCGGCCTCCCCGACGCGCGCGCCGGGCCGACCCGGGCGCCGTGCGGGGCGTGACGCCGTGCCCGCCGCCCCGGTCCGGGTACCGTCCGGGGCGCACCGCCGTACGCGTTGACCCTGTGCCGCTATCGCCCGGGTCTTTACGCCCTGTCCAGCGCCCCGGCCCCGCTACCGTCGGGGCGCAGCGCCGTGCCCGCTGCCCCGGTCCCGCTACCGCTACCGCTACGCCCGGGGCGCATCGCCGTGCCCGGCGAACCTGCCCCACTACCGCAACCGGGTCTCACCGCCGCGCCCACCAACCCGGTCCTACCAACCGTCGGGGCTCGCCCACGCGCCAGCCAACCCGGTCCTACCAACCGTCGGGTCTCGCCTGCGCGCCCGCCCACCCGGCCGCACTACCGCCCGCGTCCCGCCCACGCGCCCGCCAACCCGGCCCCGCTATCTCCTCGGTCCCGCCACCGCGTAGGCCGTGGTGCCGGCGGCCGCGAGGAGCAGGGCCGTCCACGTGCCCGTCGGTGTGCCGGGCGGCAGCAGCGGCCAGGTTGCGACCTGGGCCGGCAGTCCGGTCGGGGGCGGGGCGAAGAGCGCGAGTGACAGCCAGGCGATCGGTGGCGTCCACGCGTACGGCGTCCCGCACACCGCCGCGCCCAGGGCGACGAGCCCCGCCAGCCCGGCGCTGTCCCGGACGAGGAACGCGGTGGTGGCCAGAGCCTCGCCCGGCGTCTGCACCGCCAGGAACACCGAGGCGACGACCGCGCCGATGAGCAGCGCATGGGCCGCCCTGCGGGGCAGCCAGCGGATCGCGGCCGTCCGGTCCAGCGCGAGGTCCTGCCCGCCGAGGCCGATCGAGGCCGCCGTCACCCCCGCGGTGAGGGCGAGCACGGGCAGGCGCGGATCAACCGGTCCCCCGCCGCCGTCCCGGGCGAGGGCCCACACCGCCACCGCGCTGATCACCACCGCGGCGAGCGAGGCGGGCACCTGCCGTGAGCGGGCGTACAGCGTCAGCCATCTCATCGGGACGTACCGCCGTTCAGATTGTCGAGCGGGTCGCCCTGGCAGGAGACCGCGGCGGTGTGCATCGCCCTGATCCGTTCGAGCTGTTCGGCCCGGGGCAGCGTCTTCAGTTCCTTCCACACCGGGGCGGCCAAGGCTGTCTGGTCACGTGACCGGTGGAGGGTGCCGTCGAGCGGCCTGAGGTCCCCGAGGACCAGGCCCGC
This sequence comes from Streptomyces graminofaciens, assembly GCF_030294945.1. NCBI lineage: Bacteria > Bacillati > Actinomycetota > Actinomycetes > Kitasatosporales > Streptomycetaceae > Streptomyces > Streptomyces graminofaciens. The sequence continues at coordinate 3,054,031 of NZ_AP018448.1, forward strand.
CGCGACGCCCTGCGCGGCGATCTCGCCGAGCGTGCCGCTCTCGTTCTCGCTGCGGGCGGAGCAGGTCGGCGCCAGCCCCTGGCCGAGCAGGGCCCGGGTCAGCTCCTCGCCCTTCGCCGAGGCGATCGCCCCGTCGCCGAAGTCGATGAACACGGCCGTGCGGGACCGTTCCGGTGTGTCGCCGATCGCCCGTGGAGCGGTGGTCTCCCGGAGCGAGTCCGGCGCCTGATCGCCCAGGGTCTGTTTCAGCAGGTTCAGCGCCTTCCTGCCGGGGGCCGCGAGGTCGGCGAGTCGCCCCTGGTGCGCCCTGGTCACACACACCGGGCCGTCGCACACCAGCGCTGCCGCGGCCTCGTCGACGACGTACGTCCGGCGCGGGTCGGCGGGGAGGACGAGCAGGGCGACCGCCGCGCCCACCAGAATCGGCGTCAGGGCGAGCAGCCGGGCGCGCGGTGTCGCGGCGATCAGGAGGGCGAGGCCCGTCGCGGCCATGCCGAGCAGCCAGACCGTCTGCCCGAGGTGCACGGAGGTGGAGAACGTGAGGAACACGTCACGTACCTCTGCCCCCACCGGTGACAGCAGCGAGAGCTGGTTCGGCACCGAGGCCGTCGGCACCGACCAGTCCGTCGACTGCCGCACGACGTTGATGAACACGAAGGCGGCCACGACCAGCGCGGGCGGGGTGAGCGAGGACGGCAGCGCCCGCCCGAGCCCCATGCCCAGCACGGCTCCCGCGACGAGGGCGAGTGCCGCCACCAGGGAGATCGGCAGCCATCCGAGGTGCGTGTACGCGGTGTCGGCGAGCACCTCGACCGAGCACAGGAGGACGAGGAGCGCGAAGGCCGAGGTGAGCATGATCGCCGTGGCGCCGACGAGCGTGCCCGCGCGGTGCCGTGCGGGCCGTGGCGTGCTCGTCAGCAGCTCCGGCATCTTCGAGCGGTGGTCGCGCAGCCCCTGGAGGGCCCCGAGCCCCATGGCGAGCGGCCACAGGAAGACCAACAGGAAGCGGGTCCACAGGGCCATGGACGTCCACTGGGTCGTCCACAGCGCGGTGCCTCTCCACCACGGCCCGCTCAACAGGTACAGGAACGCCGGCCCGGTGGCCAGGACCATGACGCCGGCCCACGGGGCGACGGAGCGCCTCAGCTCGATGCGCAGGACACGGACGTTCACCAGGTGCCGCTTCCCTGCTCGGGGCCCTGCAGCAGCGCGGAGTAGCCGCGCTCCAGCGGGCTGTCGCCGACGTGCTCGGGGCCGCCCGCCGCGGCCAGTTCGTCCGGGGTGCCCTGGAAGACCAGGCGGCCCTCGGCGAAGAGCACCACGTCGGTGCAGGCGGCGGCGACGTCCTCCACCAGGTGGGTGGAGACGACCACGCAGGTGTCCTTGCCCAGCTCCTGCAGCAGCTCGCGGAAGCGCAGCCGCTGCGCCGGGTCCAGGCCGACCGTCGGCTCGTCGAGGAGCAGGATCGCCGGGTCGTTGACGATGGCCTGGGCGATCCCGACCCGTCGCACCATGCCGCCCGACAGGGCCTTCATCCGCTCGTCGGCCCGGTCCGCCAGCCCGACCCGCTCCACGGCACGCTGCACCGCCCCCGGGATGTCCGCCTTGGGCACCTCCTTCAGCCAGGCCATGTACTCGACGAACTCGCGCACCGTGAAGCGCCTGTAGTAGCCGAACTCCTGCGGCAGATAGCCGATCCGGCGGCGCAGCGCCCGGTGCCCGCCCATGCCGCCCACGGACTCGCCGAGCAGTTCCAGGGTTCCCTCGGCGGGGCGCAGCACGGTGGCCAGCGCACGGATGAGGGTGGTCTTGCCCGCCCCGTTGGGGCCGAGGAGGCCGTGTACGCCGGTGCCCAGCGACAGGTCGAGCCCGTCGACGGCCATCCGCTTCCGGCCCACCCGGACCTTCAGCCCGGTGGCCCGGATCTCCCAGGCGTAGGCCGTCGGCGCGATGTCGGCCGCGCTCACCGCGGATCTCATGTGGTGTTCCTTTCCGATGGTCATCGATGGGCTCCCAGCACGGAGTACGCGCCCCTGCGGGCGATCACGACAGCGATGCCGAGCACGAGGATCAGCCCCCACACGGGCAGACCGTCCGTCTGCAAAGCCGAGGTCGTACGGCTGGTGGCCACGGTCGGCGCCACGACCACGGCCGCCCACACGGCCACCAACCCGACGGCGGCACGGGTCACCCCGATGACACCGCCGAGCGCGAGGGTCGTCGAGGTGAAGGCCAGACAGGGCAGCAGCCACTGGGCGACCATCACGCCCGTCGCCCATCCGCCGGCCAGCAGCGCGGCAACGACCACGGCGAGCACGGCCGCCGTGCGCCGCAGCACCAGCTGGAGCCCGGCCCTGGGCACCGAGGCCGTCAGCTCGTACGCCGGGTCGAGGCCGCGCGACCACGAGGCCGCGACGCCGAGCACGGGCAGGACCGGCGCGAGCAGCAGCACCAGCGACACGTCGCCGGAACCGGAACCGAAGTCGAAGTCGAAGCCGGAGCCCGGCCCCGCCAGGTCGAGCAGCAGCGCCACCAGCGTCACGGCCCCGACCATGGCCAGCCACGGCGCCATCGCGGGCGTCAGCCACGTGGACAGCCGGGCCGACCAGTGCCGTCGGCGCGGCATGGGGGCGGTGGCGGCCAGCTGGGGTCCGAGGTCGGACCACACGGTGTCGACCAGTGCCGCCACGGCGGGCGCCTGTGCCTCGACCGCGGTCGCCAGGCGGTCCCGGCACAGCCGGCACGCCTCCAGATGGTCCTCCAGGGCCCACACCTCGTCGGCGGCGACGTCCATGTCGCCGCGCGCATAAGCATCGATGATCCGCGTCGACGCGTGTTCCACGCTCATGCCAGCGCCCTCCGCATCGCGATCCGGGCCCGGCGGGCACGGGACTTGACCGTGCCCTCGGGCACGCCGAGCAGGACCGAGGTCTCCCGGACGGACAGCCCGTCGAGCACCATGGCCTGCAGTACCTGTCTGAGTTCCGGCGCGAGGCGCCGCAGCGCGTCCCCGACGTCACCGCCGACGGTCGCCGCGAGCGCCTCCTCCTCGGCGGCGGGCACCACGGCCCGCGGGGCGGCCGCGGGCGGCGGCTCAGCGTGGTGGGCCCGGCGCCGGAACGCGTCGACGAGACGGCGCGCCGCGATCGTCCACAGCCAGCCGACGGCCGACCCGCCGACCGCGGCCCCGGCGAACGCGCCCGCCGCGCGCCACACCGCCAGATACGTCTCCTGCATCACCTCGGCGACGATCTGCTCGTCCGCGCAGCGGCGGCGCAGCCGCACCGCCAGCCACGGCGACGTACGTCGGTACAGCTCCTCGAACGCGGCGCGGTCGCCTCTGGCCACCAGCCGGACGAGACGCTCCTCGTCCTGCTCGTGCACCGTTGCCCTCACTGATCTCACGCCTGCTAGACGGCGGGCCCGGACGACAGGTTTTCCCTACGGTGTGATCCCCGTCACAGCCGAGCCGCCACACTCCCTGACCCGCCGACACCGCCCGACAGGCCTACGCCGCGGCGCCGCGAAGCCCCGCCCGCCGAACAACCCCTAGGGCGCGTTTCGAACGTCCCGTCTGCCCCGGGCGGACGGGACGTTCGAAACACGCCCTAGCGCTGCGCGCCCAACGGCTCCGGAGGGTTCCGCAGCCCCTCCGCCGCGTCGGCGACCCGGCGGATGAGGTCGAAGAAGAGCGCCTGTTCCTCGGCGGACAGCGGCGCCAGGAACAGCTGGTTCATCCGGGCCGTCCGCACGGTCAGCTTCCGGTGCGTACGGACCCCTTCGTCGGTGAGCCGCAGCAGAAACCGGCGGCCGTCCTGCGGATCGCGGACCTTGTCGAGCAGACCGCGGCGGCCGAGCCTGCTGATGACCTCGGACATGGTGGAGCGGTCGAGGCCGACCCGCTCCCCCACCGTGCGCTGGTCCAGGCCCGGCTCGTCGACGAGCGTGTTGAGGACCGCGAACTGCGGCGAGGTGATCTCCTCGGAGACCATCACGTTCCACAGCAGGTAATGCGCCTGCTGCAGTCGCCGGGCCAGGTGCCCGGGGTGGGCGGAGAGGTCCACCGCTGCCATGTGTGCTCCTCGGCTCGGCCGGGCCGACCGGAGTCGGTGATTCGTTGGTGTACTGAACAATACTCAAAGAAGCTTTTACCTGTCTCCGGCGCCGGAGACACGACTGACCTCAGGCTTCTCCCAGGTCTTGACGTCGAACCCCTGGAGTGGCAGCGTGAAGGAAACTTCACCGAAATGCTCAGTGCCCTGATTAATCGTGGACCGGGCGCTTGGACGAGATGGGGCCTCACGGATGGACAAAGTGGTCGCCACAGCCCTGGAGGCGGTGGCCGATGTGCCGGACGGCGCGACGCTCGCCGTCGGCGGGTTCGGACTGGGCGGAGTGCCGAACGTACTGATCCAGGCGCTGTACGAGCGCGGGGTCTCCGGTCTCGGTGTGGTGTCGAACAACTGTGGGGCCATGGAGTCCGGCCTCGCGGTCCTCCTCGCGGCGGGCCGGATCGCCCGGGTGACCGGTTCGTACATCGGGGCGAACAAGGAGTTCGCGCGGCAGTATCTCGCCGGTGAGCTGGAGGTCGAGATGATCCCGCAGGGCACGCTCGCCGAGCGGCTGCGCGCGGGCGGCGCGGGAATCCCGGCGTTCTTCACCCCGGCCGGCGTGGGCACGCAGGTCGCGGAGGGCGGGCTGCCCTGGCGCTACGACGGCGACGGCGGAGTCGCGCTGGCCTCGCCGCCGAAGGAGGTCCGCGAGTTCGACGGCGTCGAGTACGTGCTGGAGCGCGGCATCCGGACCGACTTCGCACTCGTCCGGGCGGCCAAGGGCGACCGGCACGGCAACCTGGTCTTCAACAAGTCCTCCCGCAACTTCAACCCGCTCTCGGCGATGGCGGGCAAGGTGACGATCGCCGAGGTCGAGGAGCTGGTCGAGCCCGGCGAGATCGACCCGGACGCGGTGCATCTGCCGGGCATCTTCGTGCAGCGCGTCGTCGCCCTCACCCCCGAGCAGGCGGCGGACAAGAAGATCGAGCAGCGGACGGTCTCCGCCCCCGCGGCAGAGGGCACGGTGAGCGAGTGATGGCCTGGACACGTGAGCAGATGGCCGCCCGCGCCGCACGCGAGCTTCAGGACGGCCAGTACGTCAACCTCGGCATCGGACTGCCGACGCTGATCCCGAACTACCTCCCCGACGACGTCGAGGTGATCCTGGAGTCGGAGAACGGCATCCTCGGGACCGGCCCGTACCCCACGGACGACCAGGTCGACCCGGATCTGATCAACGCCGGCAAGGAGACCGTCACGGTGCTGCCGGGTGCCTCCTTCTTCGACTCGGCGCTGTCCTTCTCAATGATCCGCGGCGGCCACATCGATGTCGCCGTGCTCGGCGCCATGCAGGTCTCCGCCGGCGGCGACCTGGCGAACTGGGCGATCCCCGGCAAGCTGATCACCGGGATCGGCGGCGCGATGGACCTGGTGCACGGCGCCCGAACGGTCATCGTGGTCATGACCCACACGGCCAAGGACGGCTCGGCGAAGATCCTCGAGGAGTGCGCGCTGCCGCTGACCGGCAAGCGTTGCGTCAACCGGATCATCACCGACCTCGGTGTCCTCGACGTGACGGACGAGGGCCTGGTACTGGTGGAGACCGCGCCCGGCGTGAGCACCGAGGAGATCGTCGCGAAGACCGCCGCCAAGGTGCGCGTCCCGGAGGAGATCCAGTCATGAGCAACGGCAAAAGCCTGAGGGACGTCTACGTCGTCGACGCGGTCCGCACCCCGGTCGGCCGCTACAACGGCGGCCTGTCGAGCGTCCGCCCCGACGACCTGGCCGCCCACGCCATCCGTGAACTCCTCGCCCGTACGCCCGGCCTGGACCCGGCGCGCGTCGAGGACGTCTACTTCGGCAACGCCAACGGCGCCGGTGAGGAGAACCGGAACGTCGGCCGCATGGCCGCCCTCCTTGCGGGACTGCCCACGTCGGTGCCGGGTGTCACAGTCAACCGGCTGTGTGCCTCCGGCCTGGAGGCGGTCCTCCAGGCGGCCCGCGCCATCGCCGTCGGCGACGCCTCCGTCGCCGTGGCCGGTGGTGTGGAGTCGATGACCCGCGCCCCGTACGTGCTGCCCAAGAACGACCGGCCCTTCCCGGCCGGGCACACCGAGCTGTACTCGACCACCCTCGGCTGGCGCATGGTCAACCCCGGGATGGACCCGCAGTGGACGATCCCGCTGGGCGAGTCGGCCGAGCTGATCGCCGACAAGCACAAGATCACGCGGGAGCAGCAGGACGAGTTCGCGCTCGCCTCGCACCAGAAGGCGGCCAGGGCCCAGGACCAGGGGCTCTTCGACGCCGAGCTGGCACCGGTGAGCATTCCGCAGCGCAAGGGCGAGCCGGTCGTGTTCGGCGCCGACGAGTGTGTACGGGCGGACGCCTCCCTGGCCGCCATGGCCAAGCTCAAGCCGTCGTTCCGGCCCGAGAACGGCACGGTCACGGCGGGCAACGCCTCGCCGCTGAACGACGGTGCCGCCGCCCTGCTGCTGGTGGACGAGGAGGGCCTGAAGGCCACCGGGCGCGAGCCGCTCGCCCGTGTGTCGGCGTCCGGCGTCTCGGCGATCGACCCGCACTACTTCGGCCTCGCCCCCGTCGAGGCGGTCAACCGCGCGCTCGCCAAGGCAGGAAAGGGATTCGCCGACCTGTCGGTCCTGGAGCTCAACGAGGCGTTCGCCGCGCAGGTCCTCGGCTGTGTCGCCGAGTGGCCCGAGTTCGACCCGGCACTCCTCAACCCCCAGGGCGGTGCCATCGCCCTCGGTCACCCGCTCGGCGCCTCCGGCGCCCGTCTCGCCGGCACCGTCGCCCACCAGCTCGCCCGCAAGGGCAGCGGCGTCGGCGTCGCCACCCTCTGCATCGGCGTCGGCCAGGGCCTGGCCCTCGTCCTCGAACGCTGACGCTCCGCTCAAAGGGCCGTCTGAAGCCGCCGGCCGTCTGCGGCTGGTCGCGGCCAGCGCGGCGGAGCCGCACATCGACACCGCCCCGAGCCCCTTACGGGGCGCCACCCCGCCCCCTCGACGAGACCGTCCGGACTCCCCAGGAACCCCCATGACTCTCACCCAGCACGACATCGACCAGGAGATCGCGGCCGAGCACGCCGCCTACGAGAAGCGCATCGCCGACGGCGCCCCGGTCGAGCACCAGCCGCGCCGCGACTACGCCCCGTACCGCTCCTCCGTCCTGCGGCACCCCAAGCAGCCGCCGATCACGATCGACGTGTCCAAGGACCCGGAGCTGGTGGAGCTGCACTCCCCCGCCTTCGGGGAGCGCGACATCACCGAGATCGACAACGACCTCACCCGGCAGCACGACGGCGAACCCATCGGCGAGCGCATCACCGTCTCCGGGCGGCTGCTGGACCGCGACGGGCGCCCGATCCGCGGCCAGCTGGTCGAGATCTGGCAGTCGAACTCGGCCGGCCGCTACGCCCACCAGCGCGAGCAGCACGACGCGCCGCTGGACCCGAACTTCACCGGCGTCGGCCGCACCCTCACCGACGACGACGGGCACTACCACTTCACCACGATCCAGCCGGGCCCGTACCCCTGGCGCCAGCACCTCAACGCCTGGCGGCCGGCGCACATCCACTTCTCGCTGTTCGGCACCGCGTTCACCCAGCGGCTCGTGACGCAGATGTACTTCCCGAGCGACCCGCTGTTCCCGTACGACCCGATCATCCAGTCGGTCACGGACGACGCGGCCCGGCAGCGGCTGGTCGCGACCTACGACCACAACCTGTCGGTGCCGGAGTTCTCGATGGGCTACCACTGGGACATCGTGCTCGACGGGCCGAACGCCACCTGGATCGAAGAAGGACGCTGACCTGCCATGACGAAGATCGACACGAGCCGTCCGGAGACCGTGCTCCCGACCCCGTCGCACACGGTCGGCCCCTTCTACGGCCACGCCCTGCCCTTCCCCGGCGGCGGCGACATCGCCCCCGTCGGCCACCCCGACACCATCGCCCTCCAGGGCTACATCCGCGACGGCGAGGGCAACCCGCTGCCGGACGCGTTCGTGGAGCTGTGGGGCGCCGACCCGGACGGCAATGTGCCGCAGGTCGACGGCTCGATGCGGCGCGACCCGGCGAGCGGCGGCTTCCTGGGGCGCAACGGCGTCGAGTTCACCGGCTGGGGGCGCGTCCAGACGGACGCCAACGGCCACTGGTCGGCGCGTACGCTGCGGCCGGGCGCCCGTGGGCAGAGCGCGCCCTACCTCAGCGTGTGCGTCTTCGCGCGCGGTCTCCTCGTGCACCTCTACACCCGGATCTACCTCCCGGGCGACGAGGCCGCGCTGGCCGCGGACCCGCTGCTGAAGCAGGTGGACCCGGCACGCCGCGACACACTGATCGCCCAGGACGGCCCGCTGGGCACCTACCGTTTCGACATCCGCCTTCAGGGCGAAGGCGAGACGGTCTTCCTGGAGTTCCAGTGACGCCTGCCGAGTCCTGTGCCGGTCTGCTCGCCCCCGGGTGGACCGGCTCCCCCGCCGCCTCCGCGACCACCGACAGCGCCTTCCTCCAGGCACTGCTGGACGCGGAGGCCGCGCTGACCCGCGCCCAGGAAGCCCTGGGGCTGGCCCCGGCGGGTGCCGGAGCGGCTGTGACCTCGGCGGCGGACGCGGGCGCCTTCGACGCGCACTCCCTCGCGGAGCGCGCCCGTGGCGGCGGGAACCCGGTGATCCCCCTGGTCGCGGACCTCACCAAGGCGGTCGGCGGCGCGCACGGACCGTACGTCCACCGGGGCGCGACCAGCCAGGACATCATGGACACGGCGACGATGCTGGTCGCCCGGCGCACCCTGGACCTCGTCCTCGACGACCTCGGCAGCACGGCGGCGGCCCTGGCCCGGCTGGCCGCCGAGCACCGCGACACCGCGATGCCGGGGCGGACGCTCACCCAGCAGGCCGTACCGACGACGTTCGGGCTGAAGGCGGCCGGCTGGCGGGCACTGGTCCTTGACGCACGGGACCGCGTCACCGCCGTACGGGACGGGCTGCCCGCCCAACTCGGTGGCGCGGCCGGCACATTGGCGGCCTTCACGGCGTACGGCGCCGAGGACGCGACCGTGCTGCCCACCGCCTACGCGCGTGAACTCGGCCTCGCGGCACCGCAGTTGCCCTGGCACACCCTGCGCACCCCGATCGCCGACCTCGCCGGCTGTCTGGCCTTCGCGGCGGGGGCGCTCGGCAAACTGGCGACGGATGTGCTCACCCTCTGCCGTACCGAGATCGCGGAGGTCGCGGAGGGAAGCGGCGGCGGTTCCTCGGCCATGCCGCACAAGGCCAACCCCGTGCGGTCCACGCTGATCGCGGCCGCCGCCCGGCGCGCCCCGCAGCTCGCGGCCACGCTGTACGGGTCGCTGGCGGCGGAGGACGAGCGGCCGGCCGGGGCCTGGCACGCGGAGTGGGAGCCGCTGCGGGACCTGCTGCGGCTGGTCGGCGGGGCCGCGCGCGACGCCGCCGAGCTGACTCAGGGGCTGCGGGTCCACGCGGACGTCATGCGCGGCCATCTGGACCTCACCCACGGACTGATCGTCTCCGAGCGGCTGTCAGCCGAGCTGTCGGCCGTCCTGGGACGCGGCCGGGCCAAGGAACTGCTCACCCGGCTCGCCCCGCGCACCTACGCGGAGGGCCGTTCTCTTGCCGAACTCCTCTCCGAGGAACCGGATTTGAAGGACGTCGACCTCGACGACCTCACCGACCCCGCCCGCTACACCGGCTCCGCCGGAGCCCTCACCGACCGTGCCCTGGAGCGACGTTGACCGAGAAGCTGCTCAACCACCGTGCGGAGGGCCCCACTTCCGGGCCCACGCTGATCCTCGGCCCCTCCCTCGGCACGTCCCTCGCGCTGTGGGACAAGGTGGCGCCCGAGCTGTCCGTGACCCACCGCGTGGTCCGCTTCGACCTGCCGGGGCACGGCGGCACCCCCGCCGGTCTCATCGGCCCGGGCGCGACCATCGCCGACCTGGCCGGGCTGGTGCTGACGCTCGCCGACTCGCTCGGCATCGAGCGGTTCGCGTACGCGGGTGTCTCGCTCGGCGGGGCGATCGGACAGTATCTCGCCGTGCACCACCCGGAGCGGGTCTCCTCCCTCGCCGTGATCTGCTCCTCCGCCCATTTCAACGGCGCCAAGCCGTGGCAGGAGCGCGCCGAGCTGGTCCGCCGGGAGGGGCTGGCGGGGCTCGCGGAGACGGCCGACGCCCGGTGGTTCACGCCCGGGTTCACCGTGCCGGAGCTGGTCGACGACCACCGCAACGCCGACCCGGCGGGGTACGCCGCCTGCTGCGACGCGCTCGGCGCGTTCGACATCCGTGAGGACCTGCACCGGATCACCGTCCCGACCCTCGTCGTCGCCGGCCGCGAGGACCCGGCGACGCCGCCCGCGCATCTGCGGGAGATCGCGGACGCGGTACCGGGGGCTTCGCTGACCGAGATCTCCGGCGCGTCCCATCTGGCCGTCGTCGAGCGTCCCGAGGCCGTGCTGGCCGCGCTGCGCGGGCACTTCGACGGACACGCGCGGCGGGGCATGGAGGTGCGCCGCGAGGTCTTCGGCGACGCGTACGTGGACCGCGCCCAGACCCGGCAGACGCCCTTCACCGCCCGTTTCCAGGACTTCATCTCGCGCTACGCCTGGGGCGAGATCTGGACCGACCCGACGCTCACCCGCCGCGAACGCAGCATGATCACGCTGACGGCACTGGTGGCCCACGGCCACTACGACGAGCTGGCCCTCCACGTACGGGCGGCCCGCCGCAACGGCCTCACCCCCGAGGAGATCGGCGCCGTGCTGCTCCAGACCGCCGTGTACTGCGGGGTCCCCGCCGCGAACTCGGCGTTCGCGACGGCCCAGAGGGTACTGGCGGAGGAGGAAGCCTAGGTCAGCGCCGCTAGCCCTAGGTCAGTGCCGCCAGGACCTAGGTCAGCCCCGCCAGCGCCTCCCTGGCCTTGTCGGCCAGACCGTCCGCGCCGCACGACTCGGCCAGCATGAGCCCCTTGTTCAGTTCGACGACCGAGCGGCTCGCGATGCCGTGCTCGACGCGGGCCGCCGCGTGCTCGTAACCGGAGGGTGAGGCCGCCAGGAAGGTGACCGCCTTGGCGTACAGGGCGGCCGCCTGCTTGCCGGTGGCGAGGAACGCCTCGACACGGAGGGCCTCGCCGATCGCCGTGTCGGTGCCGAAGCGCTCCGCACGGACGCGGACGCTCGCGGCGAGTTCGGCGGCGCGGCGCGGGTCCTCGTTGGCCAGGGCACGGGCGAGGTCGCCGCCCCAGGGGGCGAGGACCGTGTTGTGGTGGCCCCGGGAGGCCGCGGCCTTCTCGGCGGCCTCCAGTTCGTTGACGGCCTCCTCGGTGCGGCCGACGGCGAGGAGCAGTCTGCCGCGCACGGAACGCGGGTCGGGCAGCACGATGGTCGACGGGTACGGCGGCCCGAAGTCGTACTGCTCGGCGATCGCCCAGGCCTCGTCCACGTGCCCGCGGGCGAGCAGGGTGTCGACGAGGTTGCAGGTCGAGGTCCAGTACAGGGGCAGTCCGCGCCCGATCTCCTCGGCGAGCACCAGCGCCTTGCGCAGGGACGCCTCCGCCTCCCGCAGACGGCCCCGCATCCGGTGTCCGAGCCCGACATAGCCGTGGGCCAGGGCGAGATGGCCGCCGGTCCAGCCCGCGGACTCGTAGGTGCGCAGGGCCTCGGTGTAGAGGCTCTCCGCGCGGTCGAGCCGGTCGGCGTAGGCGTACGCGTTGGCCAGCATCAGCAGCACTTCGATGCCCCACTCGGTGTCGGTCCAGCCGAGTCCGGGGGCGAGGCGGCCGTTGACGAGGGAGCGGTCGAGCAGCTCGACGACCTCCTCGACGTTCTCACCGCGGGCCATCGCGTCGAAGCCGCGCAGGATGAGCAGCGCGCGTTCGGAGTTGTCCCGGCCCGTGCAGGTGGCCGCGAGGGTGGCGAGCTCCCGGGAGTGCTCGGGCGAGAGCCCCTCGCTCGCGTGGATGGCCTCCAGCATGTAACGCACCGCCTGGAGCCGCATCCGGGCCGGTCCGATCCCCCGTCGGCCGAGCTCCGCCTCGACGGTGCGGACGGCCTCCTCCAGTTGGTTGTTGTGGAGCAGGGCCTGGGAGAGGCGGAAGACGGCGTTCACCCGCTCGGCGCTGTCGAGGCCGGGTTCGGCGAGGGCCGCGCGGAGGTAGTCGGCGGTGGTGGCGGGCGAGGTGAGGAGGGTGGCGCAGCCCAGTTCGTAGAGCACACGGACGCGGGCCTCCGGCTGCGGGGGCTCCTCCAGGGCCCGCTAGAGACAGCGGCGGGCCCCGTCGGGGGAGCCCACGGCGAGGTGTTCGGTCGCCGCGGCCCGGAGCCGTTCGACCACGTCGGGGTCGCCCTCGGCGTGCACTTCGATGAGGTGGCGGGAGGCCGCCGCGGCACCGCGCCCGGACTCGGCGACGACGGTCGCGGCCACGCCGTGCATCGCGGTGCGCACGCCGGGCTGCATCGAGTCGTAGACGGCGGTGGCGATCAGCGGGTGCACGAACTCCAGCTCGCCGTCGTCCTGTCGGCGGTTGGCCGGATCGGGCTGGGTGAGGATGCGGGCGTTCTTCAGCCGCTCGGCGCACTCGGTCGCCGTGTCCACGGGCAGGGTGGCGAGCCTGGCCGCGGTCTCGACCGTGATGCCGGTGTGGAGGACGGCCGCCGCCCAGGCGAAACGCGTGGCCTCGACGCCGAGTTCCTTGATGCGGTCGACGAGCCCGGTGCCACGGGCCGAGCGGTTCAGGGCACGCAGTTCGGCGGCGGAGTCCTCGACGGGGGCCAGCTCGCTGTCCCGGACCTTGGCGAGGAGTTCGACCGTCTCGTACGGGTTGCCGCCGGTGACCGCCCAGACCTCGCGGCAGAACGGGTCGTCCGCGTGCTCGCCGACGGCCTTGCGGGTGAGTCCGGCGGTGGCCTCGGGCGTGAGCGCTCTGATCTTGGCGACCGGGCCGGCCCCGGCGGCGATCGACGCCAGACTGCGGGCGCGCTCGCCGGTGGCCTCGCCGGGGCGGCGGGCGACCACGACGAGCACACACATCTCATGCAGGCGTGCGATCAGGGCGGTGAGCCAGTGCAGGCTCTCCTGGTCGGCCCAGTGGGCGTCGTCGATGAGCAGGACGAGCGGCCAGGTGCGCCGCACCAGGCGGTTCACCGCGGCGACGATCCCGTCGCACACGCCCTGCGGGTCGGCCGGGCCCTCGCCCGGTTCGGCGAGCCCGAGGGCGGGGCCCGCGATGTCGTGCCAGTCGCCGAGGTACTCACGCTTCTCCTCCTCCATCAGCGACAGCAGCGCGGGCTGGAGCAGCTGCCGTACGACGTTGAAGGGGACGGAGGTGACGGTCTCGCCGCCGCGGGCGTACCAGGCCGTGCAGCCGCGTTCCTCGGCGATGCGGCGGGCCTCCGCGAGGAGGGCCGTCTTGCCGATGCCGGCGTCGCCGGTGAAGAACAGGACTCTGCCCGGGGATGCCTCGTCCACGCAGAGTTCGTCGATCGCCTCCGCGATGGCGGCGACCTCCGCGTCGCGCTCCCACAGGGAAGCCGAGGCAACCACACCGGGTCGTGCCTCCGTCATCCCGCTACCTCCCCAGGTCGCCCAAACGACGTACAGGTGATTGAGCGTAGCCGTCCGGTGGCCGAAGTGGAGGGCGGTCCGGGTAGGTATTGCCGAGTCGGGTGACAGCGGAGGGCGGGTGGTCGACGCGTCAAGCCTCTCACCTGCCGTATTGAAGATGACTGACAGTCAACTTCCTGTGACCAGAGGATCGTTTCAGCAAATTCGGCGGGCCCCCACCGTGCGCAGAAGCCCCTCTGAGCGACCCCTGGAGAGGACGGCATGACCCCACCCGCGCAGGGCCGGGAACCGCGCCCCGTACGGACCTCGCGCTCGCGCCGGGCCCTGGTCGCCGGCTCGGTCGGGAACTTCATCGAGTGGTACGAGTTCGGGGTCTACGGCTATTTCGCGACGATCATCGCGGCGCGTTTCTTCACCCCCGAGGGCGGCGGGGAGGCCGAGGCCCTCGTGAAAACGTACGCCTCGTTCGCGCTGGCGTTCTTTTTCCGGCCAGTGGGAGCGGCCCTGTTCGGGCGGCTCGGTGACCGGATCGGGCGCCGTCCGGTGCTGATCCTGGTGATCGTGACGATGACGGCCGCGACGACTCTGATCGGCGCGCTGCCGACGTACGACACCATCGGCGCCCTCGCGCCCTGGCTGCTGACCCTCCTGAGGGTGGTCCAAGGTCTGTCCGCGGGTGGGGAGTTCGGCGGCGCGGTGTCGGTGATGACGGAGTTCGCGCCGCCGGGCAGGCGGGGGCTGTACGGGTCGTGGCAGTCGTTCACGGTGGCACTGGGGCTGCTGGGCGGGGCGGGCGCGGCAGCCCTGCTGGCGACCGTGCTGACCGAGCGGCAGCTGAGCGACTGGGGCTGGAGGCTGCCGTTCCTGCTGACGCTGCCGCTGGGCCTCGGCGCGCTGTGGCTGCGGTTGCGGCTGGACGAGACGCCCGCCTTCCTCTCCCGTACGGCACAGGCGTCGGTACGGCCGCCGGCCCGCGAGACCGCCCGGGCCGTCGCGCTCGGCGCCGGCCGTGTCATGGGCTGGGCGGCGGCCGGCTACACCTTCCTGGTGGTGCTCCCCTCCTATCTGCAGAGCACCCTGAACGCGTCCTTCCGACAGGCCCTCGTGGCGACGGTCCTCGCCAACGTGGGCTTCGCGGTCACGATCGTTCCGGCGGGGTGGCTCAGCGACCGTGTCGGAAGGCGGCCGGTGATGCTCACGGGCGCCCTGCTGGTGACCGCGCTGGCGCTCCCGCTGCTCAACCTCCTCCAGGGCTCCGGGACTTCGAACGCGATGAAGGGCGTGGCGGTCTTCCTGGCGGGCGCGGTGGTCGGGCTGATGGCGGGCCCCGGCCCGGCCATGCTCGCCGAGATGTTCCCGACGAGCGTCCGCTACACGGGCCTGGGACTCGCCTACGCCCTGTCCAATGCGGTGTTCTCGGGATGCGCGGGCCTCATCATCACGAAGACGATCGAGCGGACGGGGAGCGTGGACATCCCGGGGTACTACGCGGCGACGACCTGCGCGGTGAGCGCCCTCGCCCTGCTGACCCTGCGGAAACCTCCCGCCGGGCAAGGGAGTTGAGGAATGCGGGTGATCGGGCTGATGTCCGGGACGTCGTACGACGCCGTCGACGCGGCGGCGGCCGACCTGGACCTCGACGGCGACACGCTCACGCTGACGCCGCTCGGGCTGGTGGGCGGGGCGTACGACGACGAGCTGCGCCGGGCGCTGACAAGGGCGCTGCCTCCGGCGGGCACGACCCTCGCCGAGGTGTGCCGGCTGGACACCCGCATCGGCCAGGCCTTCGCCGCCGCGGCCCTCACGGCGAACCGTGAGCTCTGCGAAGGGCGGGCCGAGTTGGTGGCCTCGCACGGCCAGACGGTCTACCACTGGGCCGAGCGGGGCCGGGTGCGCGGCACCCTTCAGCTGGGGCAGCCCGCCTGGATCGCCGAGGCGACGGGGCTGCCCGTGGTCGCGGACTTCCGGCCGCGTGACATCGCCGCCGGCGGACAGGGCGCGCCCCTGGTGAGCCTGGTCGACCGGCTGTGGCTGCGCGGCCGCCCGGGCGTCCCGGTGGCGCTGAACCTCGGCGGCATCGCCAACCTCACCGCCCCCGACGGCACCGCCTTCGACACCGGACCGGCCTGCGCGCTGCTCGACGCGGCCGTGCGCGACCTCACCGGCGGACGGCTGTCGTACGACGTGGACGGCGCCCTCGCCGCGCGCGGCAGCGTCCACGGGCCGCTGCTCCACCGGCTCCTGGCCGAGCCGTACTACGCGCTGCCCGCGCCGAAGACCACGGGCAAGGAGCTGTTCCACGGCGGATATGTGCGCGAGGCGCTGGCCGGACACGAGGGCCTGGGCGCGGAGGACGTCGTCGCGACCCTCACCCGGCTCACCGCCCGGACCGTCGCGGACGCCGTGCGCGCGGTGCGGGCCACCGAGGTGATCGCGTCGGGCGGCGGCACCCGCAACCCGGTCCTGATGCGGATGCTCGGCGCCGAACTGGGCGGCGTACGACTGCGCGTGTCCGACGAGGTGGGGCTGCCGGCCGCCGCCAAGGAGGCGTACGCCTTCGCCGTGCTGGGGTTTCTGACCGTGCACGGGCTGCCGGGCACCGACCCGGTGAGCACGGGTGCCCGGCAGGCGCGTGTGCTCGGGTCGGTGACGCCGGGGCGGGACGGGCTGTCGCCGTCGGTGCGACGGGGTGCCGTGGTGTCGCCGGTGCGGCTGCTCGTTCGGTGAGAGAAGCCTGATCGGGGGGTGAGACGAGGTCCGGACGGGGAAAGTGACGGGAACGGCGGGAACGGGATGCGACGTGATTGATCACAATCCCGCCCCCTCTCATCCGCTTTTCACTCCGGCCTCATACGGTGGCTTCCATGACGCAGGTGACTCCTCCCGGCTGGTATCCCGATCCCGGGCAGACAAGTGACGCGCCCGCCACCGAGCGCTGGTGGGACGGCAACGCATGGACGGACCAGGTCCGGCCCGTCGGGGCGGCGGGGGCGTTCGGCCCGCCCGCGTACCCGCCGGGCGCCGCGCCCGGCGCCGTGCAGCAGCCGGGTTATCCCGGGTACGGCGGATACCCCGGGTATCCGCAGCCGGCTCCGAAGCGCGGGCTGCGCACAGGCATAGCCATCGCCGTGGCGGCCGCGGTGCTGGCGAGCATCGGGCTCGGGGTGTTCGTCCTCACCCGCGACGACGGCGGCAGCGACAACGAGTCGAGCTCCCAGGGTCCCGGCGGTCAGGACGGCCAGGGCGACGGCTCCGACGGCGGCCAGGGCGGGCCGGGCGGCAGTGACGGCACCGGTGGCCAGGGCGGCCCCGGCGGTTCGGGCGGCTCCGGCGGGCAGACCCCGACGCCCGACAGCTCCGGGCTGCCGCAGCTGGAGGAGGGGTACGCCACGGATCTGGTCAGCGGCATCAGCATCCCCGTGCTCGACGGCTGGCTCAGCTCTCCCATCCCGGAGGGCGCGCAGGCGGTGACGGAGGCGTCGTACGACTGCCCCGCCAACCCGTCGAAGAAGTGCACCCGCGGCGGTGTGTACTCGTCGACCGCCGAGGCGCTGAAGCTGAAGGCCACCAAGCCGGAGGCCGCCGCCAAGGAGGACATCTCCCTCAACGCCGAACTGTCCTACGGCACCGAGGGCTACGGCAAGATCACCTCGCACAAGGAGCTGCTGTCCAAGGCGGTGACGGTGGCCGGTGAGAAGGGCTATCTGGTCCGCTGGAAGGTGGCCACGAGCAAGGGCGACGACGGCTATGTCGAGTCGCTGGTGTTCCCCTCCCCGGCCGACTCCTCGCAGCTCGTAGTGGTCCGCTTCGGCATCGACGTCAGCGACAAGGCGCCCAAGCAGTCCGCCATCGACGAGATCACGAAGGGCATCAAGGAGTCCTCGGTCAGCGGCGGCAGCGGCCAGGAGGTCTGACCCGCACCGGCCCCGCCCCCGGAGACCGGAAACGGGTCGGCCGGGCGGGATTCCTCTCCGCTCCAGAGGAATCCCACCCGGCCGGGGTGCGCGCCGCCCCCGTCCCCACGGTGCGGCGCGATCAGGTCGCCGTCCGGTCATCCCGCGGACGGCGGCCCGAGTCTCAGGTGAGGCCGAGCGTCGGCAGCACGGCCGCCTCCATGAACTTGATGATGTACGACTCGTCCGCGTCCTGCCCCTCGATCACCGGGCGGGCCCGCAGGACGCCGAAGATCTGGCACGGGATGAACTCCAGCGCCGGATGACCGGCCGGGACCTCGCCCCGGGCGACCGCACGGTCGATCATCGCTCTGAGCCCCTCGATCTCGGGCTCGACGAGCGCGTCACGCAGCGCCGTCTTCAGCTCCTCGTCCTGCTGGACGGCATGGCCGAGCGCCTGGAACATGCGCCCCTCGAGGGCGAACCCCTCGCCCGCCTGCCGGGCCACCTCGCGCAGGTCGCCCGCGAGGGTGCCGGTGTCGATGCTCGCGAAGCGCACGCTGCGTCTGGCGCGCAGGGCGGCCGCCACGAACTGTGGCTTCGTCTTCCACTGGCGGTAGAGCGTGGACTTGCTGCACCGCGTGGTCGATGCCACGCCCTCCATGGTCACCGAGTCATAGCCGCACTCACGGATCTGTTCGAGCACTGCGTCGAAGAACTCCTGCTCACGCTCGGGCGTGATCTTGGAGCGGCGCGAGGCGGCGGCCGTCTCCGGCCCCTCCGCTGCCTGCGACGTCATGGCTCTCGTCTCCTTCACTCGTCCCCACGTTTCATCCGGCTGTCAATACGCCACTGTACCGGAACGGCATCGTATCGGTACAGTGCCGTATCGATACCTGCTCGTTTCGGTACAGTGGCGTATCGGTACACTCTCGTTTCGGTACGGCGACGTATCGGTACCTGTGCGTATCGATCGCTTCGCAGCGCCATGAGAACCAAACGCACCAGCAAACGTCAGCGAAGGGGCCGGGAGATGCAATTGCGCACCGAGCCTGCAGAAGAGCGGGCCGCCGACGCGATACCGCGGCCGCCTCTCGTCCGTGAGCTCCTGCTCGTCGCAGGACTCTTCCTCCTGTACAAGTTCGGCAGGATGCTGGCCAACGGCCACAGCGCCGAGGCCTTCCGCAACGCGGACCAGGTCTGGGGATGGGAACGCGCCCTGCATCTGCCGGGCGAGGGCTCCGTCCAGGCCGCGCTGCTGCACAGTGACTCGCTGGTGCACATCGCGAACGTCTACTACGCCACCGTCCACTTCCCGGCCACCGCGGCCTTCCTGGTCTGGCTGTACCTGCGACGCCCCGCCCACTACGTGTGGGCCCGCCGGGTCCTCGCCGCACTGACGGCCGCCGCCCTGCTGCTGCACCTGGTGTTCCCGCTGGCCCCGCCGCGGATGCTGGAGATCGCGGGCCTGGTCGACACCGGTCAGGTGTACGGGCCGACGGTGTACTCGGCGGCCCCGGCGACCGACTCGATGGCGAACCAGTTCGCGGCGATGCCGTCGCTGCACTTCGGCTGGGCGCTGATGGTCGCGATCGGCCTGATCGCCGCGACCCGCTCCCGGCTGCGCTGGCTGTGGCTGCTGCACCCCGCCGTGACCCTGCTGGTGATCGTCGGCACGGCGAACCACTACTGGCTGGACGCGATCGTGGCAACCGCGCTGCTGGGGGCCGCCCTGGCCCTGATCCAGCTCCCGCACCGGACGGCCACGACCGCCGGGCAGCACAGCAAGGCCCTCGTGCCCGTCGAGGAGCCCGCCCTGGTCGGAGTCGGCCGATGAACGCCACCCTCGTCGCCGTCGTCCTCTCCCTCTTCTCCGCCGTCGCCTACGCGGCCGCGGCCGTCGCCCAGGAGCGCCTCGCCTCTCGGGGCGCCACCACGGGCGTACGGCGGATGCTCGCCAGCGGCGCCTGGTGGGGCTCGGTGGGGCTGAACGCCGGGGCCGCGCTGCTGCACGTGGTGGCCCTCAAGTACGGCCCGCTGACGGTGGTGCAGCCGCTGGGCGCGCTCACGCTGGTGGCCGCGGTGCCGCTGGGCGCGCGGGTCGCCGGGCGGCGGGTGAGCACGGTGGAGTGGCGCGGTACGGCTCTGACGCTGGCCGGGCTGGCGGCGGTCCTGGTCGCCGCGTCGGGGCCCGCCCCGGACGACGTACTGAGCGTTCCCGAGGCCCTTGCGGTGGCCGGTGCGACTGCGGCCCTGATCGGCCTGCTGTCCCGGCCCGGTACGAAGCCCGGGCTGCGGCACGCGAGCGCCTCCGGGATCGCCTCGGGTGTGGCCTCCGCACTCACCCAGACGGTGACGGTGGCGGCGACGGATCGTTCCGGCTCGCCGATCAGCGCGCAGGTGATCGTGGTGGCTCTGCTGGTGGCGGCCTTCGCGGCGATCGGCCTGCTCCTGTCCCAGACCGCGTACCGGGGTGGCCTCGGCGCCCCGCTCGCCGTGGTGACCCTGTCCAACCCGGTCGCCGCGGCGGTGATCGGTCTGTCCTTGCTGGGCGAGGGTCTGCGGGGTGGGCTCGCGGGGGTGCTGCTGGCCCTGGCGGGAGCGGGGGTGGCGGCGCGGGGTGTGGTGCTGCTGACGCGGGTCACGCCGGTCGCGGTCACGCCGGTGGACGAGGAGCACCCGGTGGCGGCGGTACTGGCACTGGAGCCGGCCCACGCGCCTACGGAACCTTCCCTGATGCCCCGCAGGCCGGGGATACCGGCGCCGGGGCACCTGACCCCTCTTTGACCGGGCCGGCGTAGGGGGCGCTGCTCGTTGGGAGGCGCCGCTGCGCCCACCCGTGCCGTCCCTGGCAGCACGATTGCCCGCAGTTCAGGGCGGGGCGCCCGCCCGCAGACCTGCCCTGGCTGCGGGCGTCGGCGCGGCTGGCTGTGGGGGGCGGGCCGCCGAGGCCGTGGGCCTCCAGGGCCTCGGAGAACTGCGCGATCAGCCACCACTGCCCGCGCCCGCCCCACCACAACAATCCTCCCGAGCGCTCAGGCGCCCGACGACCGCCCGAACGCCGGATCGCTCACTCCCACCCGCCCGTTCTCCACGTGCCCGGCGAAGCGGCGCAGGAAGCCGTCGGGGCCGTGGACCGTCAGGTCGTACCAGCGCCTGCTCTCGCCCAGGTCGAACACGTGCCGCACCGTCGCGCCGGGCCGGACCTTCACCGTGCGGGCCCGGCCGCCGTACGCACTGGTGACCTTGAGATTCACCGCCCCGGAGCCCTTGTTCGTGAACGTCAGCTCCACGTCGTCGCCGACATGGCGCGCGGTCACCTCCGGCCCGGCGGCCTCGCCCGGTCCCTTGAAGGCGCGCAGGAAGCCGTTGGGGCCGTGGACCGTCAGGTCGTACGAGCCCGAGGAGGACGCCGTGTGCCAGGTGTCCGAGACCGACTTGCCCGCCTCCGTGGTGTACGTCCACGGCCCGTCCGTGCGGTTTTTGGCGGTGACGAGGAACGCGGCGCCCGCCGTGGCGCCGGAGGCGAACGTCAGGGTGAACGTCCCGGCGGCCGGGTCGACCGCACCGTCCGTCCTCGGCACGTACTTGAGGGCGCGGGCAGGCCGCAGCCCGCGCTCCTGCCTCGGCATGCCGGCGTCCGCCGGCACCGAGGGCTTGTAGTCGGGGTGACGCTCGCGGTCCGTCGGCTCGTAACCGTCGGTGTCCGGCAGCGCCGCCGGCCTCGCGTCCTTGCGGGAGAAGTCGAACGCGGAGGTCAGGTCACCGCAGACGGCCCGCCGCCACGGCGAGATGTTCGGCTCGCGCACCCCGAAGCGGCGCTCCATGAAGCGGACGATCGACGTGTGGTCGAAGGTCTCGGAGCAGACGAAACCTCCCTTGCTCCACGGCGACACCACCAGCATCGGCACACGCGGGCCCAGGCCGTAAGGACCGGCGACATGGGTCGCGCTGCCCGCGAAGAGGTCCGGGCCGACGTCGACCGTCGACCTGCCCTGCTCCGCCGAGCGCGGCGGCAGCGGCGGCACCACGTGGTCGAAGAAGCCGTCGTTCTCGTCGTACGTGATGAACAGCGCGGTCTTCGCCCAGACCGCGGGGTTGGAGGTGAGCGCGTCCAGGACCTGGGCGATGTACCAGGCGCCGTAGTTGGAGGGCCAGTTGGAGTGCTCGGAGAAGGCCTCGGGGGCGGCTATCCAGGAGACCTGAGGGAGCTTGCCCGCCTTGACGTCCGCCCTCAGCCGGTCGAAGTAGCCGTCGCCGGCCTTCGCGTTCGTGCCCGTGCGGGCCTTGTCGTAGAGGGGGTCGCCGGGCTTGGCGTCGCGGTACTTGTTGAAGTAGAGGAGGGAGTTGTCGCCGTAGTTGCCGCGATAGGCGTCCGCTATCCAGCCCCAGGAACCGGCCGCGTCCAGGCCGTCGCCGATGTCCTGGTAGATCTTCCAGGAGATCCCCGCCTGCTCCAGGCGCTCGGGGTACGTCGTCCAGCCGTAGCCGGCCTCGTCGTTGCCGAGGACCGGGCCGCCGCCGGTGCCGTCGTTGCCGGTGCAGCCCGTCCACATGTAGTAGCGGTTGGGGTCGGTGGAGCCGATGAACGAGCAGTGGTAGGCGTCGCAGACGGTGAAGGTGTCGGCGAGGGCGTAGTGGAAGGGGATGTCCTCGCGGGTCAGGTACGCCATCGTCGTGGTGCCCTTCGCGGGGACCCACTTGTCGTACTTGCCGCCGTTGTAGGCGGCGTGCCCGTCGGGCCAGCTGTGCGGGAGGCCCTCCAGGAACTGCATGCCGAGGTCGTCGGCGTCGGGGTGGAAGGGCAGGACGTCCTTGGCGCCGTCGGACTGGTGCCAGACCGGCTTTCCGTTGTCGAGCGTCACCGGATGCGGGTCGCCGAAGCCGCGTACGCCTCTGAGCGAGCCGAAGTAGTGGTCGAAGGACCGGTTCTCCTGCATGAGGACGACGATGTGCTCGACGTCCTCGATGGTGCCGGAACGGTGGTGCGCGGGAAGGGCCGCGGCGCGCTGGATGCTCGCGGACAGAGCCGTGAACGCGGTGGTCGCGCCCGCTACTTGGAGAAAGCGCCGCCGGTTGACTTCAGGCATGGGTGAGTGACCTCTTGTCCTGGCGTGGTGTCGTGGTGGTGACCTGCGCGGAAGGAATGGTCCAAGAGGAACGAACGACTGGGAAGGGCCCGTGGCGCGGGTGTGACGGCTGGGGGTCCGTGATGCGAACAGCACAGGCGACCCGCCATGCGGTCCGGCCAACCGGCGAACGATGAGGTGGTGTTCGGCGGCGTGAGCCTGCGGCTCGGTGCCCGGTGTCCTAGGGCCT
Source organism: Streptomyces graminofaciens (assembly GCF_030294945.1). Taxonomy (NCBI): domain Bacteria; kingdom Bacillati; phylum Actinomycetota; class Actinomycetes; order Kitasatosporales; family Streptomycetaceae; genus Streptomyces; species Streptomyces graminofaciens. The sequence goes on from NZ_AP018448.1 coordinate 3,076,885, forward strand.
GGCGAGTTTCGTCACGGCCTCGACGGCGTGGTCGATCTCGGCCTCCGTGTTGTAGTAGTGGGGCGAGAGCCGGACCAGCGGATGGACGTCCCGCTCCTCGGTGTCGAACTGGGTCTGGAGCGGGTCGGTGGTCGTGACGTTGATGCCGTGCCCGGCCAGCGCGGCGGCGACCTCCGCCGTCGGCAGGGCGTCGACCTTGGCGGTCACGATGGCGCACCGGTCCTGCCCGAGGTCGTACGTGGTGACGCCGGGCACCGCGTCGAGGCGCTCGCGCAGTCGGGTGCCCAGCCCGACGGCACGGCGGCCGATCTCGTCCATGCCCAGCTCCAGGGCCTGTTCGACGGCGGCGCCCAGGCCGAGGACGTTGGCGTAGCTGACCTCCCAGGTCTCGAAGCGCCGGGCCCCGGCCTGCCAGGTGAAGCCCCGCCGGCCGTCCCAGGTGGACGCGGCGACCTCGTTGACGTACGGCTCCAGGTACTCCAGTGCCTCGGGGCGGACCCACAGGAAACCCGTGCCGCGCGGGCCGCGCAGGAACTTTCGGCCGGTGGCGGTCAGCAGGTCGCAGCCGATCTCGGCGACGTCGACGGGGAACTGGCCGACGGACTGGGTGGCGTCGAGGAGGAACGGCACGCCCGCGGCCCGGGTGACGCGGCCGATCTCGGCGACCGGGTTGACGAGGCCGCCGCTGGTCGGGACGTGGCTGATGCCGACCAGTCTGGTGCGGTCGTCGATCAGGTTCGCGAGGGCGGCGGTGTCGACCTGTCCGGACGCGTCGTTGGGGACGACGACGACCTCGGCGCCGGTCCGCGCGGCGATCTGCAGATAGGCGAGGACGTTGCTGCCGTACTCGGACCGGCCGGTGAGGATGCGGTCGCCCGGCCGGAAGGCCATGGAGTAGAACGCGGCGTTCCAGGCGTGGGTGGAGTTGTCGAAGAGGGCGATCTCGTCGGGTCGGCCGCCGATCAGCCGGGCGAGTTGCGCGTAGGTGGCGTCGACCCGGTCACGGGACTGGTCCGCGGCCTCGTAGCCGCCGATCGCGGCCTCCAGCTCCAGATGGGCGGTCATGGTCTCCAGGGTCCGCCGCGACAGCAGGCCGGCACCCGCGTTGTTGAGGTGCATCCGGTTCGCGGTGCCCGGGGTGTCCCGCCGGAGCGCTTCGACGTCCATGCCCATGCCGATGTCCCTGCCGCTGTTCATGTCCATGTCCATGTCCTTCACGCTCCCAAAGCGGATCACATCAGTAAAGGGAACGTTTCTGGATGCGACAGGCCACAGAGGCTGATGGATCGACCCTGGTGGGTGGTGGACATGTGCAACCTGCGTCGCGCCGCTGCTGGAGCGGGACGGCCGTCGGTGACGACGATCGCGGCCTCGGTGACAACGATCCTCAGGCGTCCAGCCCCCCGCGCTTGACCAGCTGGCTCGCGATGACGTTGCGCTGGATCTCGTTGGTTCCCTCGCCGACGATCATCAACGGGGCGTCCCGGAAGTACCGTTCGACGTCGAACTCGGTCGAGTAGCCGTAACCGCCGTGGATGCGGACGGCGTTGAGGGCGATCTGCATGGCGGTCTCGGAGGCGAAGAGCTTGGCCATGCCCGCCTCCATGTCCACGCGTCGGCCCGCCTCCGCCTCCCGGGCGGCGTACAGGGTGAGCTGGCGGGCGGCGGTGAGCGAAGTCGCCATGTCCGCCAGGTAGTTGCCGATCGACTGGTGCTTCCAGATCGGCTTGCCGAACGACTCGCGCTCCTGGGCGTAGGCGAGGGAGTCCTCCAGGGCGGCACGGCCGACGCCGAGAGCGCGGGCGGCGACCTGGAGGCGGCCCGTCTCCAGGCCCTTCATCATCTGGGCGAAGCCCTTGCCCTCGACTCCGCCGAGTACGGCATCGGCCGGTGCCCGGTAGTCGTCGAAAGCCAGTTCGCAGCTCTCTACGCCCTTGTAGCCGAGCTTGGGCAGGTCGCGGGAGACCGTCAGGCCGGGGCCGTGTTCGACGAGGAGGATCGAGATGCCCTGGTGGGCGGGGCTCGCGTCGGGGTCGGTCTTGCACAGCAGGGCGATCAGGCCGGAGCGGCGGGAGTTGGTGATCCAGGTCTTCGAGCCGTTGACGACGTACTCGTCGCCGTCGGCGGCCTTGCGGGCGACCGTGCGCATGGCCTGGAGGTCGGAGCCGCCGCCCGGCTCGGTCAGGGCCATGGTCGCGCGGATCTCGCCGGTGGCCAGCTTCGGCAGATAGTGGTTCTTCTGGGCGTCGGTGCCGAAGTGCAGGATGAGCTTGGCGACGACCGTGTGGCCGCCCATCGCCCCGGCCAGGCTCATCCAGCCGCGGGCCAGCTCCTCGGTGATCAGGACGTAGCAGGGGGCGGAGACCGGGGTGCCGCCGTACTCCTCGGGGACGGCGAGGCCGTAGATGCCGAGCCGCTTCATCTGCTCGATCAGGGCCTCGGGGTAGGTGTTGGTGTGCTCCAGTTCCTGGACGACGGGCTTCACCTCCTTGTCGACGAAGTCCCGCACCGTCCTGACGATGAACTGTTCGTCCTCGGACAGGATGTCCAGAGTGCTCATACGGTGACGCTCCTTGCTGTTCAGACGGAGTGGCCGGCCCTGAGGCCTTCGATGTCGGCCGTGCTGTAGCCCAGTTCGGCCAGGATGCTCTCGGTGTGTTCGCCGACCGCGGGGACGGGGTCCATGCGCGGCTCGACGCCGTCCAGGTCCGCCGGGGGCAGCAGCGCGGGCACGGTGGCGCCGTCGGGGAGCCGTACGTCCCGCCAGCGGTCGCGGCCGTCGAGCACCGGATGGGCGAGGAACTCCTCGACGTCGTTGACCCCCGCGTTGGCGATGCCCGCCTCGTCCAGCAGCTTCATCGCCTCGCCCCCGGGCAGCTCGGCGAACCGCTCGGCCACGATCGCGTTCACCTCCGTACGGTGGGCGACGCGGGCGGAGCCGGTGGCGAAGCGGGGGTCGGTGACGAGCCCGGGCAGGCCGAGGAACCGTTCGCACAGCGCGGCCCATTCGCGTTCGTTCTGGACGGAGAACAGCACGTCCTTGCCGTCGGCGGCGGTGTGGGCGCCGTACGGGGCGATCGTCGCGTGCTGGGTGCCGATACGCGGGGGCTGGGTGCCGCCGAAGCGCGTGTAGTAGGCGGGCTGGCTCACCCACTCCGCCAGCGCCTCGAAGAGGGACACCTCCACGGCGCGTACGGCACCCGTGGTGGCCCGGGCGAGGAGGGCGGTGAGGATGCCGGAGTAGGCGTACATGCCGGCGGCGATGTCGGCGATCGACACCCCTGTGCGGGCGGCGCCGTGTTCGTTGCCCGTCAGCGACACGAGCCCTGTCTGGCACTGCACCAGCAGGTCGTACGCCTTGCGGTCGGCCCAGGGGCCGGTGGAGCCGTAGCCGGAGACCGAGCACGGGATCAGGGAGGGGAAGCGTTCGGCGAGGGCCTCCGGGCCCAGGCCCATCCTCGCGGCCGCGCCCGGAGCCAGGTTCTGCACGAACACGTCGGCCCCGGCGAGCAGTCGCTCCAGGACGGTCCGGCCCGCGTCCGACTTCAGGTCGAGCGTCACCGACTCCTTGGACCGGTTGAGCCACACGAAGTAGCTGGACTCGCCGTGCACGGTGGTGTCGTAGCGGCGGGCGAAGTCGCCTCCTCCCGGGCGCTCCACCTTGATCACCCTGGCCCCGAGGTCGGCGAGCTGGCGGGTGGCGAAGGGAGCGGCGACGGCCTGCTCGATGCTCACGACGGTGATGCCGGACAGTGGCCGTGCGTCGGGGGGCTCGGTCATGGGGGTGACCTCCAGAGGGTGTGGTCCCGTACCGAGTACCATCATCAGCGGTCATTCCCGCTTAGGTGAAATAGCAATTCGTAATGTCCCCATGCGCGCATCGGATGGCGTGCGCGCGGCGGACGGCGACGGAAGGGCGGGCGGCACCCGTGGACGTCAAGCAGCTCAGGGCGATCGTGACGGTCGCGGAGGTGGGCAGTGTCACGCGCGCCGCGGAGCTGCTGCATCTGGTGCAGCCCGCGGTGACCCGGCAGATCCGCACCCTGGAGCAGGAGCTCGGCGTCGATCTCTTCGAGCGGACCGGGCAGGGCATGCGGCCCACCGAGGCCGGGGCGATCATGGTGGACCGCGCCCGGCGTGCCCTCAACGAGCTGGAGCGGGCCCGCGCCGAGGTGCAGCCCGCTCCCGGGGTGGTGACCGGCATCGTCACCGTCGGGCTGCTGGAGAGCACGAGCGATCTGCTGGCCGAGCCGCTGGTGACCGCCGTCGCCCGTGACCACCCCGGCGTCGAACTGCGTCTGATGACCGCCTACTCCGGGCATCTTCAGCAGTGGCTCGACGACGGCGACCTGGACCTCACCCTGCTCTACAACCTGGACAGCACGCCCTCGCTCAACGCCCGCCCACTGGTGCGCGAGCGCCTGTGGGCCGTCGCCCCGCCGTCCGCCGGCCTGAGCGCCGACCGTCCGGTGCCGTTCACCGAGGCGGCCCGGCATCCGCTGGTCATGCCCGCCTCGGGGCACGCCCTGCGTCGACTGATCGACGCCGCCGCCGTGCGTTCCGGGGCCGCCATGGACATCGTCGTGCAGACCAACTCGATGCGGGTGCAGAAGCAGCTCGTCCTGGCCGGGCACGGCTGGACCGTCCTGCCGGGCGTCGGCATCGCCGAGGACGTCGCGCGGGGCACGCTGAGCGCGGCGCCGCTCACCGAGCCGGACGTCCGGCGCTCCATCGTCCTCGGCACCCCGCGGTACGGCCGGACGCCGCCCGCCGTGGAGATCGTCGCCCGGGAGCTGGTCCGCCAGATCGACTCGGCGGTGGCCGACGGCAGATGGCCGTCCGCGCGGACGCAGGGCGCCGAGCAGGCCACCGAGCAGGACTGACACCCCCGTACACCCACGCCCCGTACGCCCGCGCCCCCGCGCTCGGCCCGAGCGGAAACCGAAGGAACCCCCGCCATGAACCACCCCGGCGCCCGATCCGCCGCCGCCGTCGCCCACGCCCAGGACGGCACCGCACTGGCCTACCAGCCCCAGGGCGACGGCTACCCGCTGCTCCTCCTGGCGGGGCAGGCCAACAACCACCACTGGTGGGACGGCGTCCGCGAGGACTTCCACGCCACACACTCCACGATCACCCTCGACCACCGCGGCACCGGCGCCAGCGACAAGCCCCAAGGCCCCTACTCCACACGGCAGTTCGCCGAGGACGTCATCGCCGTCCTGGACCACGCGGGGATCGAGCGGGCCGACGTCTACGGCACGTCCATGGGCGGCCGTATCGCCCAGTGGGTCGCCGCCCGCCATCCGGACCGGGTCCGGCGGCTGGTCCTGGGCTGCACCAGCCCCGGCGGCCCGCACGCCGTCGAGCGCGACGCGACCGTACGTCGGTCCCTGGCCCAGACCGACCCGGTGGCGGCACGGGAGGTGCTGACCGACCTGATGTACACCCCGGCCTGGCGTGCCGCCCACCCCGGCCCGTACGCCACGCTCGGCGACCCCGGCATGCCCCCGCACGCCCGCCTCGGCCATCTGCGGGCCAGCAACGGGCACGACGCCTGGGACGTGCTGCCCCTGATCACCGCGCCCACCCTGATCCTCCACGGCGACCAGGACCGGCTCACCCCGGCCGACAATCTCCCGCTGCTGGCCGCCCGTATCCCCGGCGCCCGCAGCCATGTGTTCCCCGGCGCCCGGCACGCCTACTTCGAGGAGTGCCGGGCGGAGGCGGGCCCGCTCGTCGCGGCGTTCCTCACCGAAGGGGCGTAGCACTCAGCGTTCCTCGCCGAGGGGCCGTCGCCGAACCGCAGGTCACGGGGGCCATGCGCGCGGCGCATGCAGGTATCACCGTTTTCTATTGTCCAACCTTCCCCATCAGCGCTCATGATGTGCGCCATGAGTCAGACACACGCCCCGGCCCCCTCCTGGCAGGAGGACGTCTTCACCGCGTTGAAGCGACGCGGCATCCAGCAGATCGCCTACGTCCCGGACTCCGGCCACTCCCACACCATCCGTGAGGCCCGGCGCGACCCCGACATCCATGACGTGGTGCTGACCACGGAGGAGGAGGGTGTCGCCGTCGTCAGCGGGGCCTGGCTGGGCGGGCAGCGCGCGGTGCTGCTGATGCAGAGCAGCGGTGTCGGCAACTGCGTCAACATGTTCTCCCTGCCCCAGATGGGCCAGTTCCCCTTTCTGACGCTGGTGACCATGCGTGGCGAGTACGCCGAGTTCAACCCCTGGCAGAGCCCGATGGGCCGCACCACCCAGCAGGCACTGGAGCTGATGGGCATCACCGTGCTGCGCGCCGACACCCCCGAGGAGGTCGAGGAGACCGTCGAGGCCGCCCTGGACTCGGTGTTCGAGGCGGGCGAGCGCGTCGCCGTGCTCCTCGGGCAGAAGCTGATCGGCCGCAAGAAGTGGGAGCGCGACTGATGACCGTCACCGACACCGCGTCGAGCACCACCGCGTCCCTGCCCCGGCTGGACCGGCGCCGCTTCGTCGCCGACCTGATCGCCCTGATCCCCGAGGACACCCTGCTGGTGACGGGCCTCGGCTCCCCCAGCTACGACGTGTTCGCCGCCGGGGACCGTCCCGGCACCTTCTACCTCTGGGGCGCGATGGGCGCCGCCGCCCCGCTCGCCCTCGGGCTCGCCCTCGCAAGGCCGGACCGCCCGGTCGTCGCGATCACCGGCGACGGCGAACACCTCATGGGCATCGGCACGTTGGCCACCATCGGCGCCCAGCTCCCGCCCAACCTCACCGTCGTCGTCCTCGACAACGAGCACTTCGGCGAGACGGGCATGCAGCCCAGCCACACCGGCCTGGGCACCGACCTCGTCGCCGTCGCCCGGGGCTTCGGCATCCACGACCCCCTGCGGATCACCGACCTCGCGCAGACGGACGACCTCGCCTCCCGGATCAAGGCGCGCACGGCGACGACGTACGCCCAGGTGCTCATCGACACCACCGAGCCGCCGCGCGCCCTGCCGCCCCGCGACGGTGTCGCCAACAAGAACTCCTTCCGTGCCGCACTGGGCCTGAACACCTTCTGATCCGGGGGGACTTCGCATGCAGCCGCAGCGCTACGACATGTTCATCGACGGGGAGAGCCGGAAGCCCGCCGGAGGCGAGTGGTTCCCCACGGACAACCCCTATCTGGGCACCCCGTGGGCCGAGATCGCCAAGGGGACCGCACAGGACGTCGACGACGCCGTACGGGCCGCCGATCGCGCCCTGCGCGCCGGGCCCTGGGCCGAGCTGACCGCGAGCGCCCGCGGTGCCCTGCTGCGGCGGCTCGGCGACACGATCGCCGCGAACGCCCGTCATCTGGCCGAGCTGGAAGTCCGCGACAACGGCAAGCTCTTCACCGAGATGTACGGCCAACTCACGTATGTGCCGCAGTGGTTCCACTACTACGGCGGGCTCGCCGACAAGATCGAGGGGACCGTCCCGCCGATCGACAAGAAGGGCTACTTCGCCTACACGAAGAAGGAGCCCGTCGGGGTCGTCGGGGTCATCACGCCGTGGAACTCGCCGCTGTTGCTGCTGGCCTGGAAGATCGCGCCCGCGCTGGCCGCCGGGTGCACGGTAGTGGTCAAGCCGTCGGAGTTCACCTCCGCGTCCACCCTCGAACTGGTCCGGCTCTTCCACGAGGCGGGGCTGCCGCCGGGTGTCGTCAACGTCGTCACCGGGTTCGGGCAGGACGTGGGCGCGGCCCTTGTCGAGCACCCTCTCGTGCGGAAGGTCACCTTCACCGGTTCGGACGCCACGGGCCGCCGTATCAACGAGGCCGCGGCCCGTGACTTCAAGCAGGTCAGCCTCGAACTCGGCGGCAAGTCGCCGAACATCGTCTTCGCCGACGCCGACATCGAGGCCGCCGTGAACGGCGCGGTGTCCGGCATCTTCGCCGCCACCGGGCAGACCTGTATCGCCGGTTCCCGGCTGCTGGTGCAGGAGAGCGTGCACGACGAGGTCGTGGGCCGTCTGGTCGACCTCGCGCGCACGGCCCGGATGGGCGACCCGATGGACGAGGCCACACAGGTCGGGCCCATCACGACGCCCGCCCAGTACGCGAAGGTCCTCGACTACATCGACATCGCGCGCGAGGAGGGCGCCCGGCTCGTCCTCGGCGGAAGGGCCGCGGACCGCGGTGGCCTGTTCGTCGAACCGACCGTCTTCACCGGTGTGCGCAACACCATGCGCATCGCCCAGGAGGAGGTCTTCGGTCCCGTCCTCGCCGTGATCCCCTTCAAGGACGAGGACGAGGCCGTCGCGCTCGCCAACGACAGCCGCTACGGCCTCGGCGCCGGCGTCTGGACGACCGACATCGGGCGCGCCTTCCGCATGGCCGACCGCATCCGCTCCGGCACGGTCTGGGTCAACACCTACCGCGCGGTCAGCTATCTGACCCCCTTCGGCGGTTTCAAGGACTCCGGGATCGGCCGCGAGAACGGCATCGGCGCCATCACGGCGTACCTGGCGGACAAGAGCGTCTGGATCAACACCGGGGCGCCCACGGGCAATCCGTTCGTCATGCGCTGACCGACCCGACCGAGACACGCAGCAGGCCCTCCCCGCGCGACACGAGCAACGGAGCTTCCCATGTCGCAGAGCCACACCTCCTCCGTCCCCACCACCCCGTCCCGGACCACCGCCAACGTCGTACGCGGCTGTCTGGGCAACCTCATCGAGTGGTACGACTGGTTCGTCTACGCCACCTTCAGCATCTACTTCGCGGCCGTCTTCTTCCCCGAGGGCAATCGGACGGCCCAACTGCTCTCCACCGCCGTCGTGTTCGCCGTCGGGTTCCTGATGCGCCCGCTCGGCGGCTGGCTGCTCGGCGCCTACGCCGACCGGTACGGCCGCCGCCGCGCGCTGACCCTGTCGGTCACGCTGATGAGCATCGGCTCGCTGACCATCGCGGCCACCCCGTCCCACGAGACCATCGGCCTGTGGGCACCGGCCCTGCTGATCCTGGCCCGGCTCGCCCAAGGGCTGTCCGTGGGCGGCGAGTTCGGCTCCAGCGCGTCGTATCTGGCCGAGATCGCCCCGCCCGGGCGGCGCGGCTTCTACTCCAGCTTCCAGTACGTGTCCATCGTGCTCGGCCAGCTCGCCGCGCTGCTGGTGATGATCGTGCTGCAACGCCTGCTGACCGAGGGCCAGTTGGAGACCTGGGGCTGGCGTGTGCCGTTCCTGATCGGCGCGGTCGCCGGTCTGGCCGTGATGTATCTGCGCCGCACGATGGAGGAGTCGGAGCACTTCCGCCAGGAGCAGGCGAGGGCCGCCGAGCGGGATCCCGCGGTCAAGGAGCGCACGGGCCTGGCCGCCCTGTTCAGCGAGTACCCGCGCCGGCTGATCGCCGTGTTCGGGCTGGCCATCGGTGGCACGGTCGCGTTCTACACGTACACGACGTACCTGCAGAAGTACCTGGTGAACACGGCCGGCATCCCGAAGCCGACCGTCTCCCTCATCGGCTTCGCCGCGCTCTTCATCTACATGCTGCTGCAGCCGGTCGCGGGCCATCTGTCCGACCGGGTCGGCCGCCGGCCGGTGATGTTCGGCTTCGCGATCGGCGGCATGGTCCTCACCGTGCCGATCATGACCGTCCTCGGTCGTACGAGCAGTCCGTGGATCGCCTTCCTGCTGATGACGACCGCGCTGACCTTCCTCAGCGGCTACTCGGCACTGGCCGCGATCATCAAGGCCGAGATGTTCCCCACCAAGGTCCGGGCCCTGGGTGTGGGCCTGCCGCACGCCCTGGTCGCCGCCGTCTTCGGCGGCATGACCGAGCCGATCGCGCTGGCCCTGAAGAACGGCGGGCACGAGACACTCTTCTTCTGGTACGTCACCGGGTGCATCGCGCTCACCTTCCTGGCCACCCTCCTCGTCCGCGAGCCCTCCCGCACCTCCCTCCTGGAGACCACCGATGCAGACCACCCCGCCCCCGCTCGGCTCGTACGTGGAGTCGTGGACTCCTGAGCCGGTGACGGACGAGGACCCGCTGTCCCCCGGCCCGGCGGCGGCCCTGTCGGCGGTCCTGAACCTGCCCGACACCACCGCGAAGGCCGGTGACCCGCTGCCCCCGCTGTGGCACTGGCTCCACTTCCTCGCCTGGCCCGCGCAGCGCGCGCTGGGCGCCGACGGCCACCCCCTGCACGGGCACTTCCTGCCGCCGCTCCCCCACCGCCAGCGCATGTGGGCCGGAGGCCGCTGCGAGATCACCGAACCGCTCCGCCTCGGCGCGCCCGCCGAACGCGTCAGCAGCCTCGCCTCGGTCACGGCCAAGCAGGGCCGCACCGGGGAGATGCTGTTCGTCACCGAGCGCCGGGAGTTCCGCCAGCACGGGCGGACCTGCCTCGTCGAGGAACAGGACATCGTCTACCGGTCCGGCCGCAGCGCCGGGCAACACCCGCAGGAACTCGACGGGTCGGCCTTCCCCCACCCCGACGAGCCGTGGCAGCTCCCGCTGCGCCCCGATCCCGCGCTGCTCTTCCGCTTCAGCGCCCTCACGGCCAACGCCCACCGCATCCACTACGACGCCCCGTACTGCCGGGACGAGGAGGGCTACCCCGGGCTCGTCGTCCACGGCCCGCTGCTCGCCCTGCTCATGCTCGAACTCGCCCGCCGTCACGCCCCCGACCGGCCGGTGCGGTCGCTGGAGTACCGGCTGCGGCGGCCGGTGTTCGCCGGGGAGCGGCTGGTGGCGTGCGGTACGCCGGCCGAGGACCGGGCCGAGCTGCGTATCGCCACGCATCGCGAGGAGCGGCACGCCACGGCGAAGGTGGTCTTCGCGTGACGACCCCGATCGCCCTCGCCCGCAGCTTCCTCTTCGTCCCCGGCGACCGGCCCGACCGCTTCGACAAGGCCGTCTCCTCGGGTGCCGACCTCGTCATCGTCGACCTGGAGGACGCGGTCGCCGCCCCGGACAAGGAGCGCGCCCGCGCCCACGCCGGGGCCTGGCTCGCGCGGGGCAACCGGGCGATCGTACGGATCAACGCGCCCGGCACCCCGTGGTCCGAGGCCGACCTGCGCCTCGCCGCCGAGCACGGCTGCCCGGTCGTGGTGCCCAAGGCCGAGGACCCCGCCGTACTCGCGGAACTCTCGGCCCGTACGGCCGGGCGGTGCGACCTCGTCGCGCTCGTCGAGACGGCCCTCGGCGTGGAACGGGCGTACGAGGTGTGCGCCACGCCCGGGGTCGTGCGCGCCGCGTTCGGCAACGTCGATCTGGCCGCACGGCTCGGCGTCGCCCACGACGACCACACCGCGCTGGCGTACGCACGCTCCCGGCTGGTCGTCGCCTCGGCCGCGGCGGGGATCGGCCCGCCCGTCGACGGGGTCACCACCGCCGTACGGGACGAGGAGTCGCTGACCGCCGACCTGGCCCTCGCACGCCGACTGGGCTTCACCGGCAAGCTCTGCGTCCACCCGTTCCAACTCCCTTACGTGGACGAGGCGTTCGCCCCGTCGGAGGAGGAGCTGGGGTGGGCCCGTGCCGTCCTGGGCGCCGGTGACTCGGTCACCACGGTCGACGGGCAGATGATCGACAAGCCGGTGCTGGAACGCGCCCGGTGGCTGCTGTCACTGGCGCGCGAGCCGCACGCGGCGAGCTGACGCCAAGGCGGGCGGCGTTCGAGGTTGCCACCCGCCCCGGGTTCGTGGCGTCGCGGTTATCGGGTGCCCGCGGCCGGCCGACTCCACGAACAGGGTGCCGGTGGCTCCGGTCGCGCCCAGGACGAGTGCTCGGTTCTCCGAGCGAGAGCCACCCACGCCCTCGGCATCCCGGAGGACGCCGAGTTCGCGGGGACGCACTGACCGGGCGATGTCCGGCACCGAGTGGAGCGACCTCAGGTGACCGGATCGAGGAAGGTCAGCACCGACGCGTCCTCCTCGATCAGCGGGGAGAGGGCCGCGTTGAACGGGCCGCCGTACGGGGCTTTCAGGTGCGCCTGGAAGGCGTCCTCGTCCCGGTACACCTCGAAAATCCAGTAGGCACGTGGGTGGGACGCCTTGGTGTAGACGTCGAAGGCGAGATTGCCCTCTTCCTCCCGCACCTTCTGGGCGTACTCCAGGAGCAGACGGGTGACCTCGTCCTCCGCCCCCTCACGGGCGGTGAACTCGGCGAGCAGGGTCTTGTTCACGGTGTGGCTTCCTTCGTGGTCGGGTCGGGGTCGGTCGCGGTAGGAGTTGACGTGCCGGACGCGGGCCCGATCGAGCTTCACCGAGCCGTCCTCGGCGAAGAGGGCGACCCGGCCCGTGCGTCAACGGTCCGGGAGTGACACCCCCCTTGCCCGGTCGGCCCACCCGTCAGACGGGGTCGGCCGCGGTGAGCCGCTCCACCTGCTCCTGCCACGGCGGGTTGGGGCCGGCGACCGAGCAGGTCAGGGCAGCGACCCGGACGGCGAAGCGGCAGGCCTCCGCGACGTCGTCGGGGCGGAGATCAGTCAGCCGGCCGCCCAGGAAACCGCGGGCGCCGAGGTGGTGCAGCAGTCCGGCGGTGAAGGAGTCCCCCGCCCCGACCGTGTCGACTACGGTCGTGGACACGGCGGGTACCTGGATCCGTTCGCCGTCCAGTGACGCCAGGACACCGTCGGCGCCGCGTGTGATCACGACGAGCCTCGCACCGGCCGCGTGCCAGATGTCGCAGGCCTGCTCGGGCGGGGTGCCCGGCAGCAGGAGTTCGAGGTCGTCCTCGCTCAGCCGGAGCACATCGGCTAGGGCGCACCAGTGGGCCAGCCGGGCGCGGTAGACATCGGGGTCCACCAGCAGCGGCCTGACGTTGGGGTCGATGCTGATGGTCGCATGAGGGGCGGCCGTCGCCAGGAAGTCCTCCACGACCGCCGCGCCGGGCTCCCGGACCAGGGCCAGCGAGCCGGTGTGCACACAGGCTGCCCCGGACAGGTCGACCCGCGCCAGCTCCTCGGCCGTCCACTGCCAGTCGGCGGTGTTCTGGGCGTGGAACGAGAACGCGGCCTGCCCCCGGTCGTCCAGCTCCGCCACGGCGAGGGTGCTGGGCTCGGCGGCCTGGACGGCGCTCGACAGGTCCACCCCGGACGCCTCCAGGTGGGCGCGGAACAGGCGGCCGAACACATCCCCGGAGAGCCGTGCGAGGAAGCGGGCCCGGGTGCCGAGGCGGGCCAGGGCCACCGCCGTGTTCGCGGGTCCGCCGCCGGGCAGCACGCGCAGGGCCAGCTCGTTCGAGGCGCTCGCGGGTTCGGTGAACGCGTCCGCGACGCACTCCCCAAGGACGGTGATCCGACACGGGCTCATGGGCTGCTCTTCTCTGACTGACGTACGGGCCGACCGGACCCGTCGTGGCGCGGCCGACCCGCCCGCGACGGGTGGGCGGCGGCCGGGGGCGTTGCCTATTTGTGACAAGTAAAGGGCATTGACGTTTCCGGGAGATGGAGTCCATCATCCTCGCCATGCAGTGTCAACGATGACATAAGTCAACGATGACATCTCCGGGACGGCATCTTCCGATGCCGGCCGCGCCGCACGTCATCACGCAGGAGTCGTTCATGTCTCGCACCACTCGTCTGTCCTCCTCCCTCCTCAGAGTCGCCGCCGTCACGGGCGTCGCGGCCCTCACCCTGACGGCCTGCGGATCCGGCTCCGGATCGGACTCCGCGAGCTCCGGTTCCGGCTCCGGCGACGTCAAGGTCGGCCTGATCACCAAGACCGACACCAACCCGTTCTTCGTGAAGATGAAGGAGGGCGCGGAGAAGGCCGCCAAGGAGAACGGCGTCGAACTGCTCACCGCCGCGGGCAAGTTCGACGGCGACAACGCCGGCCAGGTCACGGCTCTGGAGAACATGGTCGCCTCCGGGGTGAAGGGCATCCTGATCACCCCGAGCGACTCCAAGGCCATCGTGCCCGCGATCGAGAAGGCCAAGGCGAAGGGCGTTCTCGTCATCGCCCTGGACACCCCGACCGAGCCGGAGAGCGCGGTCGACGCCCTCTTCGCCACCGACAACCTCAAGGCCGGTGAGCTGATCGGCGAGTACGCCAAGGCCGCCATGAAGGGCAAGACCGCGAAGATAGCCGCCCTCGACCTCGCGCCGGGCGTCTCCGTCGGCGTCCAGCGGCACAACGGCTTCCTCAAGGGCTTCGGCGCCACCGACAAGGACGTCGTCTGCGCCCAGGACACGGGCGGCGACCAGGCCAAGGGCCAGACCGCGATGGAGAACTGTCTCCAGAAGGAGCCGGACATCAACGTCGTCTACACGATCAACGAGCCGGCCGCGCTGGGCGCCTACACCGCGCTCAAGGCCAAGGGCCGGGAGAAGGACGTCCTGATCGTCTCCGTCGACGGCGGCTGCACCGGGACCCAGGCGGTCAAGGACGGCAAGATCGCCGCCACCTCGCAGCAGTACCCGCTGAAGATGGCCGCCGAGGGCGTCAAGGCCGTCGTGACATACGCCAAGGACGGCAAGAAGGCGTCCGGCTACACCGACACGGGCGTCACCCTGATCAGCGACAAGGCACAGGACGGGGTCGCGTCCAAGGACACCGCGTACGGCCTGGAGAACTGCTGGGGCTGAGCCGCCCCCGGGGTTCGTACCCCGCCTCTCCCCTCAGCGGGGCGGCCGTCCCTTCCTCCCCGACCGGGTGACGGCCGCCCGCTCGTCCTCTTGTCCTCCGACCGGGAAGGACAACGACCACTGTCTTCCGACAAGGACTTCGCATGACAGCCACGACCACGCCGTACGCCGAGCTCAAAGCACCGACCACGGCCCGCCGACTGCTCACGGCGCCGACCACCGGCCCCCTGGTCGCCCTCCTCCTGGCCTGCGCCTTCTTCTCGCTCTCGACCGACCAGTTCCTGACCGGCGGCAACTTCTCGCTGATCGTGCAGCAGGTCATGGTCGTCGGCACCCTCGCCATCGGACAGACCCTGATCATCCTCACGGCGGGCATCGACCTGTCGTGCGGTGCCGTGATGGCGTTCGGCAGCATCATGATCGCCAAGATGGCAGCCGAGGGCTCCCTGCCCCCGTTCGCCGCCATCGGCCTGGGCATCGCCGTCTGCGGCGGCTTCGGGCTGCTCAACGGGTTGCTGGTGCAGAAGATCCCGCTGCCGCCGTTCATCGTCACCCTCGGCATGCTCAATGTGGCGTTCGCGCTGACCCACATCTACTCCGAGGAGCAGACGGTCACCAACCTGCCCGGCCCGCTGACGGCCCTCGGGCAGACCTTCCCGCTCGGCCACACCGACATCACCTACGGCTCCCTGGTCACCATCGCCCTGTTCCTCCTCCTCGCCTACGCGCTGAGCAGCACCGGCTGGGGCCGGCACGTCTACGCCCTGGGCAACAGCCAGGAAGCGGCCCGCCTGAACGGCATCCGCACCTCCCGGCTGACCATCGGCGTCTACACCGTGGCGGGTCTGCTGTACGGCATCGCCGCCCTGCTGCTCATCTCCCGTACCGGCGTGGGCGACCCGCAGGCGGGGCAGACCGACAACCTGGACAGCATCACCGCCGTGGTCCTCGGCGGCACCAGCCTCTTCGGCGGCCGCGGTTCGGTCCTGGGCACCTTCATCGGCGTCCTCATCGTCGGCGTCTTCCGCAACGGCCTGCAGCTGATGGGCGTCGCTTCCATCTACCAGACGCTGATCACCGGAGTCCTGGTGATCCTCGCGGTGACCGTCGACCAGATCTCCCGGAAGAAGGCCCGATGACCGCCACGTCCACCCCCACGCCCGTGCTCCAGGCCCGAGGTCTGGTCAAGCGCTACGGCCAGGTCACCGCCATCGACGGCGCCGACTTCGATCTGCTGCCCGGCGAGGTCCTGGCCGTCATCGGCGACAACGGCGCCGGCAAGACCAGCCTGATCAAGGCCCTCACCGGCGCGCTGACCCCCGACGCGGGCGAGATACGCCTCAACGGCGAGCCCATCACCTTCTCCGGTCCGCAGAGCGCCCGTGCCCACGGCATCGAGACGGTCTATCAGGACCTGGCCGTGGCCGCCTCCATGGACATCGCGTCGAACATGTTCCTCGGCCGTGAGCTGCGCCGCCCCGGTGTCCTCGGCAGTGTCTTCCGCATGCTCGACAAGAAGCGGATGCGCCAGGAGGCCGCCGAACACATGGCCGATCTGAAGATCGGGCTGCGTTCGCTGACCCAGTCGGTCGAGACGCTCTCCGGCGGTCAGCGGCAGGCCGTCGCGGTCGCCCGGTCCGTCGCCTGGGCCCGCAGCGTCGTCGTCATGGACGAACCCACCGCCGCCCTCGGCGTCAAGGAGTCCGGTCAGGTCCTCGACCTCATCCGACGGGTCCGCGACAAGGGCATGCCGGTCGTTCTCATCAGCCACAACATGCCGCACGTCTTCGAGATCGCGGACCGGATCCACGTCCACCGCCTCGGCAAGCGCGCAGCTGTGATCAAGCCCTCCGACTACTCCATGGCCGAGGTCGTCGCCATCATGACCGGCGCACTCACCGTCGACGCGGCCGGAGATACTGTCGTAGCGGATTCCGCGGCGGCCAAGGCCGCCGGCGTCCAGGCCCATTGACGCCACGAGTTCACGACACTCACAGGTTCCGGCCGAAGGCCGCGGCCGGAACCGACGAGCACAGGAGACCGTTACCTCCATGGCAGCGAACCGCCGCCCCACCCTCGCAGACGTGGCAAGAGAAGTGGGCGTCAGCGCCAAGACCGTCTCCCGCGTCCTCAACGAGGACGGGCCCGCCTCGGCCCGGACCAGGGAACAGGTGCTCGCCGCCGTCGCCAAACTCGGCTTCCAGCCCAACCTCATGGCCCGCAACATCCGCGTCGGCGGCCCCGACACCACCATCGGACTGGTCATCCCCGACCTCGGCAACCCCTTCTTCGGGGCCGTGGCCAGCAGCATCGAGGACAGGGTCCGCGACCGCGGGCTGACCCTGCTCATGGGCTCCTCCGCCGACGACCCCGGCCGTGAACGCGCGCTGACGGACAAGTTCCTCGCCCGCCGCATCAGCATCCTGATGGTCGTGCCGTCCGTAGGCGCCGACCACTCCCACCTCAAGTCCCACCGTGCCGCGGGCCTGCCTGTCGTCTTCCTCGACCGTCCGGGAGTGGGCCTCGCCACGGACAGCGTCGTCAGCTCCAACCGTACGGGCGCCCACGACGGGGTCGCCCACCTCATCTCCTACGGCCACCGGCGCATCGGTTTCGTCGGTGACCTCCCCACCAAGCTCTACACCCGCCGCGAGCGCCTGGCCGGCTACCGCGCGGCCCTGGAGGAGGCCGGACTCCCGCACGACCGCGCCCTCGTCACCAACGCCCATGACCAGCACGGCGCTTCGGCGGCCACGGCCCAACTGCTGGATCTGGCGGATCCTCCCACCGCCCTGTTCGCCGGCAACAACATCGTCGCGCTGGGCATAGTGACCGAACTGGCCCGGACCAACCGCAAGGACATCGCCGTCGTCGCCTTCGACGACGTGGCCCTCGCCGAGGCCCTCGAACCGGCGCTGACCGTGGTCGCCCAGGACCCCGAGGAGATCGGGAAGGCGGCGGCCACCGCCGCCCTGGCCCGCCTCGACGGCGACCGCTCCCGTGCCCGCACCATCACCGTCCCCACACGACTGATCGTCCGGGGCTCGGGGGAACGGCCCGCTCCGGCACTGCGGAAGGCCTGACCCCCGTACCCGCATGGATCAGGTGGTGGAACCGGCACCGGGCTCCTCGCCCTGCGACCGGGCCGGGAGCGAGCCCCGGAGTGACGTCCGGTCCTCCGGGGCTCCCTGGTCTTCAAGTCACCCCGCGTTGAAGCGGTACGACCCCGCGCGGGCCCGGTAGACCCTGTAGGCCGCACCGCCTGAGACGGCGTCGCGGACGAAGGTGACACCCCGGGGCGCGGAGACGGGCTTGTCCTGGGTGGGGACCCAGATCTCGGCCTCCGTGTTGTACGGAATCCGCACCGCGAGGTCGATCCTGCCGTCCCCTCGCCGCCGCCATTCCGAGGACACCTCTCCTCGTACCGTGTCGATCGACGCGCTGACATGGTCGAGGGTCGCGGGTGCCAGGTCGATGTCCTGCGTGTCCTTCGGGACACGGCTGTTGACCGGCGACGAGGGGATGTACGGGCGGATGCGCAGCGACTCGTAGGCCGTCGAGGTCGGCTTGATACCGGCCAGGCCCTGGTAGAACCAGGTGGCCACGTTGGAGCGGTAGTGGTGGTTGACCGAGAGCCGGTCGGTCCACTGCTCCCACAGCGAGGTGGCGCCCTTGGCGATCTGGTACACATAGCCGGGCTGGCCGGTCTGCGTGACGGCCTTCAACGCGACGTCCGTGTAGCCGTATTCGCTGAGGATGTCGAACTCGTAGCGCGAGCCGTACATGTCGTTCTGGATGTGCTGGTCCGCGGCCACGATCCGGTCGGCGAGCAGCTTCGCGAGGGCCTTCTTGTTCTCCGCGAGAGTCTTCGTGCCCGCCAGGTGGCGGGGGTCGCCGGGGCTCAGGTCCGAGCCCGGCACCAGGTCGAACGCCATGGCCAGGGCGTTCTCGCTGGAGATGCTGCCCTGGGTGAAGCAGCCCTTGGCCGCGTCCCAGTAGTTGGCGATGAACGCCTTGCGCAGAGTGCGGGCCAGCCGCGCGTAGTGGGCCGCCCGGCGCTTACGGCCGATCATGCGTCCCACCTCGTCCATGTAGTCGCAGAAGTGGACGTAGAAGGCGAGGCTGATGACGGCGTTGCTGCCGGGGCTCTCCGCGCCGGAGTAGGCGCCGAGGGAGGCCTCGAACCTGTAGTCGTTCTCGGCGGTGAACAGCGTCTCGTAGTACTTCAGAAGCGTGTCCTGGTGAGGGTAGAGCTCCGCGAACAGGCTGCTGTTGCCGTAGTACGTGTACAGCTCCCACGGCATGACGAAGTACGCCGAGTCCCAGGCGGGCACCGCCTTCCACGCGGCGTTCCAGCCGGGGGTGTGGTCGTAGCCGTAGCCGCCCTTGGCGATGGGGACGAACATGGGCAGCTGGCCGGTGGAGATCTGGGCGTCGGGGAAGTGACGCAGCCAGTTGGTGAAGACCGCGTTGACGTCCCAGGTGAGGGACTCGGACTCGGAGCTGGCCATGGCGTCGCCGGTCCAGCCGTTCTTCTCCCGGGACGGGGTGTCGGTGGGCTTCTGCACCAGGTTGTTCTGCTCGGCCCACTCCAGGTTGCGCTGGAGGCGGTTGAGCAGGGCGTTGTCCGTGGTGAAGGTGCCGGTGCGGGCGAAACCGGTGCGGGCGACTCCGACGGTCAGCACGTCCGCGTCACGCTTCGGGTCGGGGGCTCGCCCGAGGACGGCCTCCAGGTTCATGACCTCCAGGTAGCGGAAGCCGAAGTGGCTGAACTGCTGTTCCCAGGTCTGCGTCGATCGCCCGCCGAGGGTGTAGTAGTGCGTCTGGAGGTTGGCGTCGTGCTGGAAGTTCTCCTCCTCCACGGAGAGCGGGGAGCCGGCCGTGCCGTCGCCGGCGACGATCCGGTTGCCGCCGCGGATCCGCAGGGTGAGGCCCTCCTTGTCCGGGCGTATGCCGGTGAGCCGCAGACGGACGAGGCCGGTGAGGATCTGGCCGTAGTCCAGGACCCAGGTCCCCGAACCGGGGGCCGTCTCGGTGATCGAGACGGGGCGCAGCGTCTGGTTCACCAGCACCGGCTCCGCCTCGTGGGCCCGCACGACGGCGTGCCTGAAACCGTCGGGGATCCTCGTGGCGGGCAGCGCGCCGTGGTACTTCGGCGCGGGTCCGGAGCAGCTGCCCGGGGGGATCAGCACGGTGGCCGGGCGCCACTCACGGCCGGTGCGCCGGCCGACCGAGCGCCACTCCCCCAGCGCGTCCGCGCGCCGGGCGTCGTACTTCTCGCCCGAGTACACGGAGTCGAAGGTCGTGGGCCCGTCCGCGACGAGCCAGTCCTCGTCCGTCACCAGCGTGGTGCGGGAGCCGTCGGTGTACGTCACGACGAGTTTGGCACGCAGGCGCGGCTGGCCGGCGTAGGGCGCGAGCTGCCAGTACCACTCCTGAGGCGTGGTCACGCCGTACCAGCCGCGTCCGAGTTCGGCGGCGACGACGTTCTCCCGGCCCGCGTGGAGCAGCTCGGACACGTCGAAGGTGTCGTAGAGGACCGTGCGGTCGTAGGTGCTCTGGTCGGTGAGCAGCCGGGGCACGTTGGTCCGGCCCTTGTTCGCCCGCTTGCCGTCGACGGTGATCGGGTCGCCGTTGACGGTGAACGTGACATTGCCGGCCGCGCTCAGGTGCAGTCGGGCCTTGGCGATGCGGCGGCCCTTGGGGAGGGGGAACGCGCGGTGCAGGACGGGTGCCGGGTTGGCGAGGGGCAGCACGCTGTTCTTGGACGGGATGAACGGGTTCTTCGGGGGGAAGGTGAGGCCGCCGAGGGTGCCGATGCCGTTCTCGAACGGGTTCGCGCCCTTGGTGAGATCGACGGAGAAGTCGCGGGCGCCGGTGCCGGTGACCTTGACGCGGCGCACGGTGGCGTTGGTGCCGCCGGCGAAGCCGAAGCTTCCGTGCCGGCGGATCTGGTCGCCGGTGAGGGTGCGGCTGTCGACCTCGACGTCGTTGACGGTGGTGGTCACGGTGAGCCCGGTCACCGCCACCACCACCGTGTGGTCACGGGTGGCCCAGGTGTCCTTGGTCAGGCCGGTCGAGGCGGGGAGGGCGACCGTGCCGACCGGGACGCTGCGGGTGCCCGCGGTGGTGGGGTTGGTCTCGCTCTGCGGGTCGTAGTGGTCGACACCCCAGTTCGGCTCGGAGGTGCCGTCGTCCACCCAGGTGTTGCCGGCGTAGTGGCTGGTCTTCATGACCAGCTGCATGTCGTCGCCGCTCTGCCGGAGCGTCCAGACGAGCCCCTCGCCCCAGCTCTTGCCGATGGGCTCGGCGCGCAGCAGCAGGGAGATGCCGCTCGCGGGGTCGGAACCGCCCCGGAAGACCACGGTCGCCGTGAGGTCCCGCCAGTCGTGGTCCCGCGCCGTGCGGCCACCGATCCAGCGGGCGCCCGACCAGTCCTTCTCCCCCTTCAGCAACCCGGTCTCCCACACGGCGGGCTCGCTCCACGCGCCGGGCGCGCCCTTCTCGTCCCAGGTCCGCACCCTCCAGTGGTACGCCTGCTCCGACTTCAGCGCGCCGCCCCCGTAGACGGCTCGGGTGCTGGCCGAGCCCTTCACCCTGCCGCTGCGCCACACGTCCGCCCGGCCGGGCTTCGTACCGACCTGGATCTCGTACGCGGTCTGCCTGGCCACCGGAGGAACCCAGCTGAAGGCCGGGGCGCTCTCCGTGCCGAGCGGCGCGACCCGGGAGTTGACCTGGAGGTCCACGGGGGCGGAACGGTGTCCGCCGGACGCCGCCACGGCGCCCGGAGCGGCGGCGAGCGGGAGAGAGGCCCCGGCTGCCGCCGCCGTCATGATGCCGAGCACCTGTCGGCGGCTCAACGCACTTCTGTGTTCCTCGGCCACGGCTGAGATTCCTTTCGTGAGCGCATCGCGAGATGCGCTGGAAACGGGGTGTCCCTCCCCCGAAACACCAGGTCGCTCATGGCTGCGCTCGGGCAGCGAAGGCGCCTACGGCTTGAAATGTTCTTTGAAACGTTTCAATACCTTACAAGCGGTAAGCTTACGAACAACCTCGGCCGAAAAGCAATGGCCTGCGCGGGGAGGACGCCGACGGGAGGTCGGCGTCCCTCGGCGACGGGAGGTCGGCGTCCCTCGGCGACGGGAGGTCGGCGTCCCTCGGCGACGGGAGGTCGGCGTCCCTCGGTGATGGCTGCCGACAGGCAGGCCGTCGATGACGCGGCTCAGCCCTGGTCGGCGAGGTGGCGGGTGAACCAGTCCTTGTCCGCGCCCGTGACGTTGACGAGCCGCTTGGCGATGTCGGGCAGCGGGATCAGGCGGTTTGGCCGTAGTCGTCCGGGTCGGGCGGGCCGTCGCCGCGCAGAGGGGTATTAGCTGCTTGCCAAGGAGCGTGTACGAGGTCGGCTCACTCCCGCTCAGTCCACAGGAACGGTGAAGTCGACGTTCGAGTGCGGGTCGTAGGTCTCGGGCCGGAGGCCGAGTCCATGGGAGGGGAGCGTTGTTCGCCTCTCCGTCACCGCCGGTCGCGGCGGGGCGGCACCGGTGCGATCCGGATGCCGCCCCGCGGGTGAGCGCCGACGGCCCGGGGACCGCGGTCACCCGGGCCGCCGACATGGGAGTCATCCTCACGTCGACCTGCTGAATCGCTTCGTCGAGCGACAGCCAAGGGTCGTTCCGACACCAGGTGAGCAGTGGTCGGCGCCGGCTCCAGCGGGATGCCGGACGGTCTGTCCGCCGGGCCTCAGCCCGTCTGCTGCAGGGCGGAGGGTCGCTCCATGGCGTTGTCCAGATGAGTGATGACGGCCGGCACGTCATCACTCTCGGTGCTCCGGATCAGCTGCAGGGCCGGTCGGACGAGGCCGCTCGGCCGCGCTATCAACCGTGCGAGCACGGCGGCCCGGACCTCGAGCCGCTCGATGGTGGCCTCGCGCTCCTCTTCGTTCTGGCCGGCAAGCAGGACGGCGTTGTACCAAGCCTCCTCACGGGACTGACGCACACTGAAGTCGAGGATGCGCTCGTCGGTGCGGGCTCCGACCCGATCCAGCAGTGACAGGAGCAGCGAGAGGGCGCCGACCGAGTCCTGCACCACCAGCACCACCCGCGCAAGGATGTCGTTGATCAGCAGAAAGTCGCGCCGTAGCGCGTGTATGGCCTCGCCCGGGCTGGTCCGCGCGGCGGCGACGGCCAGGTCGAGGTTGATGTGCGCGTTCACGCCGAGCAGCAGGTGCTGGACGATGACGGTGTCGGCGTCGTCCAGCAGCCCGAACGCCTCGCGCCAACAACGCGGCCCGCTCCGGTCACGACGCCAGGCGTCGTACGCGTCGAAGTAGCGGTTGCCGAAGTGCGTGTCGAAACGGTCCATTCGGGCGCCGTCGTCGAACAGCCCACCGTGAATGGCCGTGCGGACCTCGACGGTCACCTGTCGGTACAGCGCCGCGAAGTACCCGACCCGGTCACCGGCGCGGCCGGCCTCCCGCACGATTTCGGCAAGCCCGTCCACGACATCGTCGATGCTCTCTGCCGCCATACCCAACTCCCCTCTCGCGGGCCCTTGTTCGGCCCGCACTCCGGCTGCTGTCCGCAGTGCCGATCACAGCCCCGTCCTACCACCGCACACCGGGAAAGGCCCCCGCCTTACGGGAACCGGGACGAGAGCCCCGCTCGCCTCCCCGCCACGACAGCGGCGCCCACCGGGGACGCCTCCGGTCGCCGACCTCCCCTCCCGGGCGACCCCGGGCGACCCGCCATCAGGTAACGCTCTGATTACGAACTCGAACACCCGCCTTCCCGCCCTCGCCGTCTCGGCCTATCTTCCGAACTCAAAACCAACCACCTGGTAAGAGTTGGACACTCGCGCCCCGGCGTCCCCGCTCATCGGCTACCCGGCCCGTCCGCGACCACGTGAGCGTCGGCTGCCGCAGCGACACCCCCGAACCGACCGGCGGAACAGGTCGCCGAACCCCTCCCACCGCACAGCAAGCCGTTGCTCACCGCACTCCGTACCGCCCGGCCATGGCGCAAGCGCCACCGTGCCGTCGCCACCGAGCCTCAGGAAGGCAGTCGACGATGACCGAACCCGCTCCGGGATTCCTCTGGGGGGCCTCCACCGCGCCGCACCAGATCGAGGGGAACAACCTCAACAGCGACTTCTGGGCGAGTGAGGCGCTCATGCCGGGCATGGAGCGCAGCGGTGACGCCTGCGACAGCTACCACCGGTACCGCGAGGACATGCGGCTCCTCGCGGACGCCGGGCTCAACGCCTACCGCTTCGGCGTCGAATGGGCCCGGATCGAGCCGGTCCCCGGGATGGTCTCGCGAGCCGAGCTCGCCCACTACCGGCGGATGATCGACACGGCCTTCGAGCTGGGCCTGACACCGGTCGTGACCCTGCACCACTTCACCAGCCCGCTCTGGTTCGCCCAGGAGGGCGGCTGGCTCGGCGACCGCGCCGTCGAGCGGTTCCGGGCGTACGCCGGCGCGGTCGCCCCGATCCTCGACGGCGTCGAGTGGGTCGTCACCATGAACGAGCCGAACATGCTGGCCATCATGATCGGCATGGCTCAGGCCATGCGGAGCCAGCAGGCGGCCGGCGAGTGGCAGAGCCCCACCGTCGACCACGAGGGCCCACGACCGCCGCTGCCGGCCCCCGACGTGAAGATCGGCGAACGGCTGGTCGCGGCGCACCACGCCGTCCGGGACGTCCTGCGCGAGCGCACCGGCGCCAAGGTCGGCTGGACGGTCGCCAACCGCGCCTTCGCCGCCCGCCCGGGGGCCGAGGAGAAGAAGCGGGAGCTGGAGTACGTCTGGGAGGACCTCTACCTGGAGGGGGCGCGCGGAGACGACTTCGTCGGCGTGCAGTCGTACTCCAGCCAGTGGGTCGGCCCGGACGGCATCGAGCCCCACCCGCCGCACCCGGACAACACGCTCGTCGGAACGGCCTACCGGCCCGACGCGCTGGGCATCGCCGTGCGGCACACCGCCGAGGTCACCGGCGGAATGCCGATCCTGATCACGGAGAACGGCATCGCCACCCGCGACGACACGCGCCGGATCGCCTACACCGGCGAGGCCCTCAAGCACCTCGAAGCGGCGATCGCCGACGGCGCTGACGTCCGCGGCTACCTGCACTGGAGCCTTCTGGACAACTACGAGTGGGGCCACTGGGCGCCGACGTTCGGGCTGGTCGAGGTCGACCGCGAGACCTTCGAGCGCCGCCCCAAGCCCAGTCTCGCCTGGCTGGGCGCGACCGCCCGCCGCGGCCTCAGCCGACCGCACTGAACACACCGGAAGGACACATCGTGCAGATCCCCGTACCCGACGTCTCGTCCCGGTCCCTGGCCGAGCTGGTCTCGTTGGCCGGGCGGCGCGCCGTCGTGACCGGCGCGGGCCGGGGTCTCGGCCGGGCCATCGCCGAGCGCCTGGCCGAAGCGGGCGCGGACGTGCTCGTCGCGGACATCGAGGACGACCTCGCCACCGCCGCCGCCGAAGACCTCGACTCCCGCGGCAAGGGCCGCGCGCTGGCCGCGCACCTGGACGTCACCGACGTCGGCAGCGTCGTGGCGGCCGCCGATCTCGCCGTTCGGGAGTTCGGCGGGGTCGACATCTGGGTCAACAACGCCGGGATCTTTCCCGGCGTTCCCGCGCTGGAGATGTCCGCCGAAGCCTGGGACGAGGTGTTCGCCGTAAACGCGCGCGGTGTCTTCCTCGGCTCCCGGGAGGCGGCCCGCCGGATGAGTGGGGGCAGGCGCGGGGGCGTCATCGTCAACGTGGTCTCCACGGCCGGTTTCCGGGGGACGGCCCCCGGGCTCGCCGCATACGTCGGGTCCAAGCACGCGGCGCGTGGCATCACCCGCCAACTCGCTCTCGAATTCGCGCCGTTCGGGATCCGGGTGCTGGGTGTCGCGCCGACGTTCGTACCGACCGAGGGGAACATGGCGGCTGCCGCCGCTGCCGGGATCCCGCTTGACGCCGAGTCCCTGATGTCCGTGATGCAGCCGGGCCCGCTCGGCCGGCTCGGTGTGCCCGACGACATCGCCCGCGTGGTGTTGTTCTGCGCGAGCGACCTCTCGGCCTTCATGACAGGCAGCACGCTTCTCGCCGACGCCGGTGAAACGATCTGATCCGCGAGCCGAAGGAATCTCATGCTTTCGCCCCGCCCCACCCCCACCCGTGACGTCGTCGGCCTCGACGGCCTCTGGCGGTTCGCCCTCGACACCCGCGTCGGCGCCGCCCCGTGGACGTCACGGCTGGCCACACCTCTCGAAGCCCCCGTCCCCGCCAGCTACAACGACCTGTTCGTGGACGCGGAGATCCGTGACCACGTCGGCGTCGTCTGGTACCAGCGCGAGGTGCGGGTGCCGCGCGGCTGGGCGGGGGAACGGGTGGTCCTGCGCTTCGGCTCCGTCACCCACGCCGCGCGGGTCTACGCGGACGACCGGCTGGTGGCCGAACACACCGGCGGCTACACGCCGTTCGAGGCCGACCTGACCGGAATCGTGCGGCCCGGCGCCGAGTTCCGGTTGACGGTCGGCGTCGACAACCGGCTCACCAACGAGACGATCCCGCCGGGGACCGTCACCACCGGCCACGACGGCCGTGAACGCCAGTCGTATCTGCACGACTTCTACAACTACGCGGGCATCGCGCGCCCGGTCCGCCTGTGCAGCACACCGCCGACCTTCGTGGAGGACATCACGGTCGTCACCGGCAGGGAGGGCGCCGCCGGCATCGTCGAGTACCGCGTGGAGACCGCCGGGGCGGCCGCCGACGTGACCGCCGTCCGGGTGCGCGCGGTCGACGAGGCGGGCCGGACCGTGGCGGAGGCGCACGGGCCCGAGGGCACGTTCCGTATCGAGGACGTCATCCTCTGGCAGCCCGGCGCCGGCCACATGTACGACCTCGTGGTGGAGCTGGTCGCCGACGGCGGGACCGGTGCGGGGGAACTCGTCGACAGCTACACCCAGCCTTTCGGTGTCCGTACCGTCGAAGTGCGGGGCACGGAGTTCCTCATCAACGGCGAACCGTTCTACTTCACCGGTTTCGGCAAGCACGAGGACACGCCCGTGCGGGGCAAGGGCCACGACGACGCCTACCTGGTCCACGACTTCCAGCTCCTTCGGTGGATCGGCGCCAACTCCTTCCGCACGTCGCACTACCCGTACGCGGAGGAGGTGCTGGACTTCGCCGACCGGCGCGGCATCGTCGTCATCGACGAGACCGCCGCCGTCGGCCTCAACCTGGGCGTCATGGGGGGCCTCACCGGCCAGGCGCCGACCCCGACCTTCGCCCCGGAGAACTTCGGCGGGACCACCCGCGACGTCCACGCCCGGCATCTGCGGGAGTTGATCGAGCGGGACAAGAACCATCCGAGCGTGGTGATGTGGTGCCTCGCCAACGAACCGGCCTCCAACGAGGACGGTGCGCGCGAGTACTTCGGGCCGCTGGTCGAGCTGGCCCGCAAGCTCGACCCGACCCGTCCCCTCACCTATTCCGCGGTCATGTTCGCGACCTCGCAGAACGACCTGATCGGTGATCTCTTCGACGTACTGAGCATCAACCGCTACTACGGCTGGTACCTCTTCACCGGCGACCTGGCGACCGCCGAGCAGGCCCTGGAACGGGACCTCCGCGGCTGGGCAGCGCGTTTCGGCAAGCCGGTCATGATGTCCGAGTACGGCGCCGACACCCAGCCCGGCCTGCACTCCGTCTGGGACACCCCGTGGAGCGAGGAGTACCAGAGCGACTACCTCGCCATGTACCACCGCGTCTTCGACCGCCTCCCCGAGTTCATCGGTGAACACGTCTGGAACTTCGCCGACTTCCAGACCTCGGCCGGCATCCACCGCGTCGACGGAAACAAGAAGGGCGTGTTCACCCGCGACCGCAGGCCGAAGACGGCCGCGTTCGCCCTCCGCCGACGCTGGCACGGCCTTGAGGGGCGCAAGCCGGGCCCCGCCGCAGACGACTGATCCCTGGTTACCGCGACATCTGAGAAAGACCGGACCACATGGACACTCCCCCTCCCCCGCTCACCGCGCACAGCACCGTCGACGCATGGCTCACCCACCCGAAAGGCGCGCCGTTCGTCCAGGCGCTGCTGGATCGGGCCGGGGTACCGCAGGACATGCTCTCCCCCGTCCGCACGCTCGCCCTCCAGCAACTCGTCGTCGTCAGCCAGGGGCAGCTGCCGCAGGCTGTCGTCGACGACATGGTGCTGCGGGTCAACGACGGGGTCATGCCCGCCGAGGACAGCTATCCGGGCGGGTGGACCGAGCGGGTCACGGCCGGGCGGTTCGACGGCAGGACCGTCATCGTCACCGGCGCGGCCTCCGGCATCGGCCGGGCGACCGCCTCGCGTGTCGCGCGGGAAGGCGGCCGTGTGATCGCCGTGGACGTGTCGGCCGAACGCCTGACGGCCTTCGCCACCTCGTTCCCCGAGGGCGCGATCGCCACCGTCGTCGGTGACATCACACGGCAGGGCGACATCGACCGGATCGTCGCGGCGGCCGACGGCCGCATCGACGCCCTCGCGAACGTGGCCGGGGTGAACGACGACTTCTCGCCGGTCCACGAGACCTCCGACGAGATCTGGGATCGCGTCATCGGCATCAATCTCACCGGCGGCTTCAAACTGTCCCGCGCGGTTCTGCCGCTCATGATCGCCGCGGGTGCCGGCTCGATCGTCAACGTCGCCTCGGAGGCGGCGCTGCGCGGCAACTCCTCGGGCACCGCGTACACCGTCTCCAAGCACGGTGTCGTCGGCCTGACCCGGTCCGCCGCCTTCATGTACGGCCCGCACGGCATCCGGGTCAACACGGTCGCACCCGGAGGCGTGGCGACCGGCATCCCGATGCCTACGCACGTGTCGCAGACGGGTTCCGCCCGGCTCGCCCCCTTCCAGCGGGCGATTCCCAGCCTGGCCACCGCCGAACAGCTGGCGGCCTCCATCACCTTTCTGCTCAGCGACGACGGCATCAACATCAACGGCGCCGTCCTCCCGTCCGACGGCGGCTGGTCGGTCCAGTAACGCCCGAACGCCGGTGGCGGCCGGCCGTCG
This sequence comes from Streptomyces graminofaciens, assembly GCF_030294945.1. NCBI lineage: Bacteria > Bacillati > Actinomycetota > Actinomycetes > Kitasatosporales > Streptomycetaceae > Streptomyces > Streptomyces graminofaciens. Next base: position 3,105,479 of record NZ_AP018448.1, read on the forward strand.
AACGGGCCTGGCCAGGTCCCCCTTCGCCGCCGCCCACCGGTGAATCCACGAGCGCGTCCGCCGTCCCCCACCAACTGCCGCGCCACCAGGCATCCATGAGACGAAGGAGTCCTCATGCCTCACAACGATCGCGACATCGGCGTGGCCGGACATACGGCGGACGAGGCCTCGGGCACCGAGATCGAGGCCCCGCCTCCGCAGAGGGTCGGCACGGCCTACATCACCTGGATGATGATCGCCAACTTCGGGGCATCGCTGGCCCTGATGGTGCCGCTCTCCTACTCGTTGGCGGTACGGATCTCCGAACTCGCCCCCGGACGCGAGGAGTTGCTCGGATACGTCACGGGGTCCGCCCAGTTCGTCTACCTGGTCCTCAGTCCCCTGATCGGTTTCTGGAGCGACCGGACGCGGTCCCTCTTGGGCCGCAGGACCCCGTTCATGATCGTCGGGGCGGTCCTCGGTGTCGTCGCGCTCTTCGGTATCGCCGCCGCGCCCAGCGTGTCGCTGGTGGGCCTGTCGTGGGTCGTCGGCATGCTCGGCTGGTCCACGGCCAGCCAGGCCATCCAGAACATCCAGGCCGACCGGGTCCCCGAGGAGCAGCGCGGCCGTATCTCGGCCTGGACCAGTGTCACGAGCCAGATCGCACCGGTGATCGGTATCGGCATCGCGTACGCGGTGGCCTCCAGCACCCTCCTGGTGTTCCTCGTCCCGGGCCTCCTCGGAGCCGCCATGCTGGTGGCGTTCCCCCTCGTCAAGCCGGAAGGGGACTCCCGTTCCCTCGTCCGCACCGGCGATGTGACCCTCAAAAGTCTCGTCGAGAGCTACGGCTTCAACCCGCGCAAGTACCCCGACTTCGGCTGGAACTGGCTCGGCCGCTTCGTCTTCTTCATGGGCCTGTACTTCAACACCACCTTCGGCACGTTCTTCTACGCCCAGCGGCTCGACGTGCCCGTCAAGGAGGTCGCCGGTGTCGTGGCGACGATCGGGATCATCGGGGTGCTGGCGGCGGCCGGCGGCGCCATCGGGGGCGGCTTCCTCTCCGACAAGCTCGGCAGACGCAAACTGTTCACCCTGATCGGCTCGGCGATCTTCGTCGCCGGTGCCGTCACGGAGGCGTTCGCCCACTCGCTGCCCCAGCTCGTCGTCGGCGCGGTGCTGATGCAGCTCGCCATCGCGGTGTTCAGCGCCGTCGACCAGGCGATCGTGTTCGCCGTCCTCCCGGACCGGGCCCAGGCCGGCCGCTATCTCGCCGTCGTCGCGTTCGCGCAGAAGATCCCCAGCGCCCTCGCCCCGCTGATCGCCCCACTCGTCATCACCATCGGCGTCACGGACGGCGGCGACAAGAACTACACCCCGCTCTATCTGATCGGCGCGGTCCTCGCCCTGGTCGGCGGTCTGATCATCAAGCTCAAGGTCAAGTCGGTCCGGTAGCCGGGCCGGTCGGCGAGGAAGTTCACCGACTGCGAGAAGGCACGGCATGAGCGACGCACCGTACGACCTGCGCATCGACAGCGGCGGTGACCGGTTCGCCGCGTCGGGCCGCGCACCCCGCCTGTCGTGGAAGCCGCCGTCGGAGGCGGTACGCCCGCAGGGGTACGAGCACGACAGACCCTAGACGGCGAGCCGCGGCCGACGGCGACGACCGCCGCCCCGCCCGGACCGCCGACCACCGGGTGTTCGCTCCGACCGCCACGCGTCTGCGGCACCCGACGAATACCTACCATATGATAGGTTTTCATGGCCGGTTGCTGCGCACGACCTGTCCGGACCGGCTTCATCAGGGAGCACACCATGGGAGAGGCCAAAGCGCGAGGGCCGTACGCCAAGACGCCGGCCCGCCGCGCGGAGATCGTACGGGCGGCACGCGACAGCTTCGCCGAGCGGGGCTACGTCAAAGCCTCTCTGCGGGACATCGCGGAGCGGGCCGGTATCACCCACGCCGGTCTCCTCCACCACTTCCGGAACAAGGACGAGCTCCTCGCCGAAGTGCTCGCCGAGCGGGACTCCGAGGAGTGGCAGCAGGGCCTGGCCCAGGTCGACAGCCTTGACCAGCTCTCGCCCTACCTCGGCGAGCTCATTCGCCACCATCAGAAGGCGCCCGAGCTGATGCGCCTGTGGATCGAGCTCGCCGCCGCGGCCTCACGCTCGGACCACCCCGCCCACACGTACTTCGCCGATCGATACGAGCGCGGGCGCGCGCAGTTCGCCGAGGGATTCCACGACGAGGCGGCCCGCGGCCGACTGCGCGAGGGCGTCAGCCCCGAGAGCGCCGCGGTTCTCTTCCACGCCGTGCTCAACGGCCTCCAGCTGCAGTGGGTGCTCGACCAGGAACTCGACATCGTCGGACCGGTCAAGGACTTCGTGCGACTGCTTCTCGAACGGGGCGACAGCTGAGCAGGGCCCTCAACGGGCGCTTTCGCCCGGCGGGATGACGTCCCGGGCGTCGCCTCGCGAAGGGCGTCAGCCGCGGATCCCGGTCACCGCCACCACTGCACCGCGCATCGGGGAGAGCCTGCATAGGCGTGGCATGACGTGGGCGCGCCCACCGCATCGCGACGGGTCAGGACAGCGGCGCGAGCAACGGCAGGGCCCAGGCCGTGAGTGAGCGGCCTGGGCCCTGCCGTGTCCCGGCTGTGCCCGACGGGTACCGGGCTATTCGGCCCACCGCACGGAGGCCTCGACCGGGCAGCGCGTGACCCGGTGGCGCGGTGTGGTCGTGGCCCGTCCGGTGCGCAGGACCGCCAGAATCTCGTTGTCCCCGTCGGGGCCGAGTCCGGCCACCGTGCGGCCGAACTCGCCCCGCAGCGGCTGGGCCGCGTATCCGGCCTCGGTCAGGGTGAGCCAGATGTGCATCAGCGTGGCTCCCGCTTCCACGCGGTCGGCGACGGTCCGGCGCGGACCGCGCAGGACCAGCACGGCTCCGCAGTTGCGCAGCCTCCGCGCCCGTCCGCTCGCCGCCGCCGAGCCCAGCGGACGGGCCAGCGCGCGCGGTACCGCCTCACTCGTCAGGGCACGGGCGAGAGCCCCGGTCGCACCCGAGCGGTCGAGCAGGTCGCCCGGGTCCCCGAAGGAACGGCGGCCGTTCTCGCTCCGGGCGCGTTCGCGCAGCCAGGCCCGGAGTCGGGCGTCCCGCGCCGGATCGGCGGCCATGGCCGAGTCGAGCTCCGTCCGTGCGAGCCGGGCGAGGGCGGTGGGCCCGCTGACCACGTCGAGGGTGAGGTTCCGCTCGGCGCACAGCAGCTCGATCCGCTTCGCCGTGGCCTGGTCGAGAGGGGTGCGCAGCAGGTCCTCCCGGTGGGTGGCGCGCAGGCCGAGCGCTCCCTGCCGGAGGAGGACGTCGTCGCGGAGGCGGTCGCAGTGGAACCGGCCGACGGATTCGTGCGTCCCGCCCTGGTCGGCCGGCCGGGCTTCCCACTCGCCGCGCGCCAGGTAGGTCATGGAACCCAGCGCGCAGCCGACACTCTCCGCCCAGCCCAGCGGGTCCCGGTCGGCGGCGGGCCAGCGGTACGGGTCGGGTGCCAGCCGGACCGTGCGGTCGTCGAGGAGCTCGAACCGCCAAGGCTGTGCGTTGTACGCGGAAGGGGCGAGCCGGGCGCCGCCCAGCACCGTGGCGAGCCGCTCGGGCAGCGGGCGCAGGGGCTGCGGCGCGGCCGCCTCCGGGCGCGGACCGCGCCGGGCTGCGGCGCGTATCGCCCGACGGGTTCTGACGAGCTCCACCGGCATCCGCGCCCGGTGCACCAGGGCGGCCGGGCGGGACATGACCGCGGCGTGCACGTCCATGGTGACGACGTGCCGCGTTCTGCGGTTCATCAGCAGGTCCACGACCGTCCTGGTGGTCAGTGTGGCGAGGCCGAGGACGCAGTAGCCGATCTGCGGCCAGGTGCCTCCATTGGCGAACCGGTCGGCCTGGACGGGCAGGAAGTCGCTGGGGACATGGGTCCTACCGGTCCACCGCATCGATTCCCAGAGGCGGTTCTCACGGTGTGCCTCGGCGCTCGCCCTGCCGTAGAACGGCACCGGATTGCGCCGGTAGTCGAAGACGTACAGGGTCGGCTTCCCGCCGAAGTCCATGCCCGCCAGGACAGGGATGCCGCGCCGGGCCGCCCGCTCGTGCAGCTGGTACTTGACCCAGGCCGACATCGTCGGATCGATTCCGTCGAAGACGATGTGGGCGCCGTCGAGCGCCTCGTCGAGGTTCTCCAGGGTCAGCCCCTGGGGGTAGACGGTCACGTCGGCCGCGGGGTTGAGGGCGCGCACGCGGTCGGCGATCGCCTCGGGCTTGGAGCGGCCCACGTCGGCCTGTACGCAGGCCTGCCGGTTCAGGTTCGAGACGTCGAAGCGGTCGGGGTCGGCGAGCCGGAAGCGCAGCACGCCGAGCCGGGTCAGTGGCTCGACCACCCCGCCACCGCCGCCGCACCCCGCGACCAGCACGGTCGCGGCGCGTAACGCCGCCTGCTCCCGTTCGCTGATGATGTCGGCGTTGCGGCTCACGGCCTCGGCCCCGGCCGCCACCGCGTCGATGTCCGCCCGGTGGGTGTCAGTGTCCATGACCGGCTCCGTTCGCTCGGCGCTCGCCGTGGGCCCACGCCGCGACGGCGGCGGCGCGAGGCCTCGCGCCTCGGTGGTGGGAGGTGGATCGGGGGTGTGTCCGGCTCATGCGCGTTCCTGTTCCGGGTGGCTGTCGCCGTCGTCGGGGAGCGCCGGTGCGGGCCGTCGCGCCTCGGTGAGGTCGTCGGACCGGCGGGGAGCCGGCACCCGGGCGCGGTCCGCCGGTGCGGGGGCCGCTGTCGCGTAGGCGGACGTGCCGACCTGGAACCGTGCCATGTACTGGGGCTTGACCCGGGGCGGCCAGCAGTGCGGGACGAGGATGTCCAGCGCGTAGGCGCGGGCGACGAGCGCGGAGCGGTTGGGTGCCTTCAGCTTCTTCAGCATCGCGCTGATGTGGTACTCGACGCCGTGGCTGCTGAGGCCGAGCCGTGAGGCCAGCTGCTGGGTGGAGAGCCCGGCGGCCACGCCTTCCAGAACACGGCCGGGCACCTCGGCGAGCGCCGCGGGCGCCGCGGCCAGCGTGAGCGGGGGGCTGTGGACGGTGTCCGGGACGATGAGCGCGACCGCGGCGCACTCGGTGCAGTAGATGTGCAGGAGGCTGTTGAGCGCGATGCCCGTGACCAGGCAGTCCCTGTCCCTGAGGTTCCCGTCCACGAGTGTCATGGGGACGCTGAAGTCACCGTGCCGCCCCGCGACGAGCTGGGAGAAGTGTTCCTGGAGGCTCGCCCCGGCCGTCGGGTGGAAGAATCGCGACAGGGGCACTCCCCGCACCTCGGCGGGTATGAGCCGGAACTGCTCGCAGAACGCGTCGTTGGCCTCCACGACCCGGAGTTCGGTGTCGAGATGGACGATGCCCAGTGTCGCGGCGACGGCCGAGGGGATCTCGGGTGTCGGCAGATCCCGGGGTTTCTCCGTGGGGGGCTCTGGGTCCAGGTCCAGGGGCGTGACCTTGGGCAGGGTGGACAAGGCAGTACCTCTTTCGGGGGGGGGTGGCCGGAAGGGACCCGGTGCGCCGCGTTCGGCCGACGCCGGTGGACCGCCCGGTACGGGGGCGTCCTCGTCTCCTCCGTCGTGTGGGGAACTGGGGCCGTGTGGGGAAGCCGGTGGTGAGCCGGGGCTAACGGCCCGTCCGAACGTCGTTCTGTGCTCCCCGTTCGCATCCGTCGGACGGGGGTGCGGGAAAGCCGTCTGACCGCCGCGGGGGCGCAGTCATGCGAGGTCTCCTGGTGGTGCGGGGGGGATGTGTCGGTCGCGCGGTACCGCGGTGCGCAGCCGTGGGCCCGCCGGTTTCCGGGGCTGCGGCACCTGGGCTGCGGGGGCTCCGGCGACAAGCGCTTTCGGACAGGGCCGACGGAAGAGTGCCGGCGCTGGCGTGTGTGGCTAGGGGGGTGAAATGGCTGTCTCTCCTGCCCGGAGGGCCGTCGCAGGGCGGCCGGGAACAGCGTTGGGCGGGACGTGGTACCGCCCGACGGGTGATGCTGGATCAGTTTGCCTTGTTGGAGCGGTACTTGGTCAAGGGTGTCACTGTGTACAGCGACACGTACCGATCGGTATGCCACTGCGCTGTGTGTGCCGCACGGCATCCCGGCCGTCCCCGGCGCGCCGGGGACGTGCGCGGAAGCCATGACGGAACGGGGCGGCGGCGTGTCGGCGGACTGCGCACCGCGGCATTTTATAAACCCACCGGTAACAAATCCGCGTGCTTTTACGACCCGAAAGCCGCCTGCCCCTCCATCGAGCGACGGTCCGATTTGGGCGATTTTGCCGACGGAGACTAAGGGTTTCCGTAGTCGCCGCTCGCTACTTGAAGCTTGTAAGGTCGCATCGTTCTCACCGGAGAGGTCCGTTTTCCGATCGCTCGTGCGTGCCTTCATTCATGGCGTCATGAGCGACCGGTGCCGGGCTTTCTTCCGGTGCAGTGCGGGCGTCGGCCATGCCGTTTCCCAGCCCGCCCCGGTCGGCAATCCTGGAGACTGCTCGTGAGCATTGAGGCAACCATCAAGAGAATCCTGGTCGACGACCTGTTCGTGAGCGTTCCGCAGGCCGAGATCGGCCTCGACGACGGCCTTCGGGACGTCCTCGGCCTCGACTCGCTCGGATTCACCGAACTCCGCGCCCAATGTGAATATGCCTTCGGCATAACGATCTCGGACGAGGACTTCGTGCCGGAGAACTTCTCCTCGGTGCGGGACCTGACACGGCTGGTGACACGCCTCGGCGAGTCGGTCCCGGACGGAGCCGGCAGCCGATGACCGAGGTGATCGACGTCAAGGAGCGCCAGCCGAGGACCATGGGGTTCACGGAACTCAAGAGCTGGCTGCGGCACCGCCACCCGATGGTGTACCTCGACCGAATTCTGGATTACGAGCCCGGTGAATACGTGAAGAGCCTCATGGCCGTCTCCGGTCAGACGGACGCCATTTCCGGTCACTTCCCCGAGCGCGCCATCTTCCCGGCCAGCCATATGATGCAGGCGATCGCCCAGTCGGCAATCATTCTGGCCCAGCTGTCCACCTCGCCGCTGGCCGACGACGAAATCACCCTGATCGGGTCGGTCAAAGCCAGGTTCACCCATGTCGTCGTTCCCGGCGATCAAATCATCTTCAACACGACCTGCGAGAGCCTTCGTGGAAATTTCCTCACCTTCGCCTGCCGGGCGGAGGTCTCGGGCAAGCCGGTCGCCATGACCCGGGGCAGCCTGGTGCGTACCAAGGTCACAGATCTGGGTGAGCAACTGTGGTGAACCCCGATTCCCGGATCTGGGTCACGGGAATGGCGTGGACCACAGCTCTGGGATCGGCGCTCGACCCGGTTTGGGAATTACTTCTCGACGATACCTCCGGAATCACCGACGTCATCTCCCCGTTACCTCTGCGTAACATCCGGGCGGCAGTCGTGCCCGGCGTTCCGCTGGACTCCCCCGCATCGCACCGCCAGCACGAACTCACCCGCACCACACTGTCCACGGCGTTGGCGGACGCGGGGATCGAGCCGGACGACCCGGCGCTCCTGCCGGTCCTCGGGACCAGTTACGGCGCCCATCTCGACCTGACGGAAACCGCTTCCCTCTCCCAGTGGTCGGCAGCGGCCGTGCGAGACGCCGGACTGGCGGCGGAACCCGTGACGGTCACCACCGCCTGCTCCGCGGGGTCGGACGCGATCCTGACCGCTCTCGCCCTTCTCCAGGAAGGCGCCGCGGAGTTGTGTGTATGCGGTGGGGCGGATGTGCTCACCCTCGGCAAGCGGCTGGGGCATTCGCGGCTGGGCACCATGGCCCCCGACGAGCTGCGTGCCTTCGACGCGCGGCACAACGGCACGGTTCTCGGTGAGGGCGCGGCCTTCCTGGTCCTCGAAACCGCGGCGCGGGCGCGGGCCCGAGGCGCCCGCCCGCGCGGAGTCCTGGCCGGCGCGGCATCGTCGAACGACGCGGCCAGCGCCGTCGCCCCCGACCCGTCCGGCGCGAACGTCGTCCTCGCCGTCGAACGCGCCCTGCGCACAGCACACATCACCCCGGCGGACGTCTCCGTCGTCAACGCACACGGCTCCGGAACACCGGTGAACGACGACGTGGAGGCCCGGGCCTACGCCCGCCTGTTCGCCGAAGTGCCCAGTCCACCGGTCGTGTTCGCGACCAAGGGGGCGTTCGGGCACACCCTCGGCGCGACCGGCGCCATCGAGGCGGTCGCCGTGCTCCAGGCCCTCGCCACGTCGATGGCACCCCCCGTCCACGGCCTCCGGGAGCCGATCCCGCAGCTCGGTCTGCCCATTCCGGCTCGGCAGCCCATGAAGATCGACCAGGGGTACGGAATCAGCGTGACGCTCGGCTTCGGCGGCTTCAACACCTGCCTCGTCCTGCAGGGTCCGGGGAGCGCGACGCCATGAACGCACTCGCCGCCCCGCACACGTCCGGCATGAGAGTCGTCGGCGAAGGTGTCGCCGCCGCACCCGACCTGTCCGCCGCCCAGCCGAAGCGGAAGGCGTCCCTCTACGCGGACCCCCTCTCCTGGCTCGTGCTCGACGCGGTGGAGCGGGCGCTCGGCGCGTGCGGCGGGGATTTCACACCGGCGGACGCGTCGGCGAAGGAGGCCGTGGGGCACATCGCCGTGAGCGATCAGTGCACCACGCACACCATGCGGCAACTGGCCGAGGCGATTCCGGCGGGCCGTATCTCGCCGCTGCGCTTCTCGGGGGCGAATCCCGGCTCGATCTGCAGCCTCCCCTGCCAGCTCCTCGGATTCAGCGGCCCCACCATGACCCTGTCGATGACCCCGGAGAAGGGCCTGCCACCCGCGATGGCCGTGGCCCGCGCCTGGCTGCGCCGGGGCTCCGCGACCCATGTGATCGTGACGGCCCACCGGGCGGACGCATCGGGTCACCGCGTCACCAGCACGATCCTCACCTCGGACACGACGGCAGGACTGAAGTGAAGACCGTTGGCACCCTCGAGGCGAGCGCCGTACAGCACTTCCTCGACCACCTCGTCCAGGCCGACCGGCCCGAGGCGCGGCTCCCGACGCTCGACACCGTGGTGGACGAACTGCGCACGCTCGGCGTCGAGCCCGGACGGACCGTCATGGTGGCGATGCCGAACGGCGGGGCGTTCACCGTCGTGGTGCTGGCCCTGCTGGCCCACGGCGCGGTTCCGGCGCTCCTGCCGCCGTCGGCTCCGCCGTCCAGGATCGAACGGATGGCCAGGGCCCTCGGAGCGGACGCCATCGTCGCGCCGCGCATTCCGGCCGAGTTGCTCAGCGGCGAGGCTGCTCGCTCCATCGGCGGGATCGCCCAGTTCGCGACGCTGCCCGGCGCGGACACCCGCCTCCACCGCCCCGGCGAGATCATCCTCCTCACCTCCGGTACCTCCGGCGTGTTCAGCGGCTGTCTGCACCACGTCGACTCCCTGCTCCGCAACGCGGCCCGCCACGCGGGGTCGATCGGCCAGACCACCGACGACACCGTCCTGATCAACCTCCCCATGCACTACTCGTACGCGTTCGTCGCCCAGCTGCTCGGGACCCTCGTCTCCGGGGGCAGAGCGGTGATCGCGGGCCCGCCGTTCACCCCGGCGAGCTACCGGCGGACCATCGAGGAGTACGGGGTCACGGTGTCCTCGCTGACGCCGGCACTGGTCGAGACATGGCGCCGGGCGGGCCGCCCGCTCCCTGCCGACCTGCGTCGGCTCACCGTCGGCGGTGACGCGTTCGATGCCCTGTCCGCGGCGGACCTGCTGGCGCACAACCCCGGCCTCGAGCTCTACCTCACCTACGGCCTCACCGAGGCGGGCCCCCGTGTGTCCACACTGGCCGCCCACCTGGAGCCGCCCCGGCGCCACACCTCGGTGGGACTCCCGCTTCCCGGTGTGGAGGTCCGCCTGCGCACGGAGAGCCCGGGGGACCGGGTCGGCGAGCTGATCGTCGAAACCGACACGGCGATGCTCCGCAGAGTCGGACGGAGGGAGACGAGCACACGGCCCGACGGCGGCGGGCCGACGACCGGGGACACCGGGACCACGATCGGCTCCTCGGGCCCGGTGAGGACCGCGATCGGCACCGGCGACCTCTTCGAGATGGACGACGACGGCTATCTCTTCTTCCGTGGCCGACGCCCGAGCTATGTCATCAGCCGCGGCGAGAAGGTCTCGCTGCGGTCGGTCTGCGAGATAGCCGAGACGCTCCCCGGCGTACAGGGAGCACAGGCGTGGACCCACGAGAACGACGCGGGTGATGTCGTCTTCACCCTCGATGTCTACTGCGCGGACGACTCCGTCGACGACCAGGAGATCCGGCGGCGGCTCGCGAAGGTCCTGCTCCGCAGCGAGCAGCCGGCCCGTGTGCTGGTCCACCCGGCCGCCCACCTGGGCTGGCGCAAGTCCGTTGCCAAGTAGCGAAGGATGACCATGGAACTCCAGAACCCACCCCTGGTTGTCTCGGGGGATTCCCCTCAAGCGCTCGCGGCCGAGGCCGACCGGCTCCGCGAGAAGGTCGAGGCGACACCGGACGAGGCGCTGCCGGACCTGGGACACCGTCTGCTGACGACGGCTCACGCCGACCACCGCGGCGCGGTCCTCGCGACGGACCGGGACGGACTTCTGCACGGACTCACCGCTCTGGCCCAGGGCCGCCCCACCCGGGGCGTCCTCACCGGAACCGCCGGCACGGCCCGGCGACCGGTCCTCGTCTTCCCCGGCCAGGGCTCCGTCCAACCCGGCATGGCGACGGAACTGCTCGCCTCCTCACCCGAGTTCAGGGGCCGTGTCGAGAACTACGGAAGGGCGCTGTCGGCCCGTCTGGACGGCTGGGACCCGGCCGCCGCGCTCACCGCCGGAGAGGAACTCACCCGGCTCGGCACCATCCAGCCGGTCCAGTTCGCCCTGTCCTGCGCCCTCGCGGACTCCTGGCGCGCCCACGGGCTCAAGGAGGCGGCGGTCGTCGGACACTCCGTCGGCGAGATCGCCGCCGCCCACGCCTGCGGAGCGCTGGACACCGAGGACGCCGCACGGCTGCTCGTGCTGTACGGCACGGCCCTGACCCGTATCGAGGGCCGGGGTGCCATGGCGTCGATCGCCGCGCCCGTCGACAGGATCGGCCCGCTGATCGACCGGTGGAGCGGCCGGCTCGGTGTCGCGGCCGTCAACAGCGCCCGGAACGTGACGGTCAGCGGTGACATCGACGCCGTGGAGGAGCTCCTCGCGGAGCTCACCGAGCAGGGGATCTGGGCCTGGAAGGTGCCCGGCATCGACGTCGCCGGCCACTCGCCCCAGGTCGACGGGTTGCGGGAGCTGATGGCCGAGGAGGCGCCGCACGCGCCGTCCGGCCCTTCGCGCGCCTCGTTCTACTCCACCGCCACGGGTACGCGGCTCGACGACACGGGCCTGACCGGCGACTACTGGTACCGGTCGATGCGCGGCACCGTCCTGTTCGAGCAGGCCGTACGCGCGCTCATCGACGACGGCCACCGGCTCTTCATCGAGGTGAGCGCCCATCCCACGCTCACCACGGTCATCGGCGAGACCCTCCGGGCAGCGGGCGTCACCGGCGCCGTCGTCCCCACACTGGACCACCGCAGGAGCGACAGGGAAAGCTTCCTCCAGGCGCTCACCCACGCGTTCGTCAACGGGGTGCCGGTCAGCTGGGAGACGGCGTACGAACGGGTCGTCAGCCGGCCTCGGGTGACGGTGACGCACACGGATGCGGAGCCGGTGGAGGCGGACGCGGGCCGGCAGCGGCAGACTCCGGGCACCGAGCCCGCCGGTCTGCTCGACATCGCCGCCCTCCGGGACGCCTCGCCGGACAGACAGCGCGAGACACTCGTCGACCTGATCGCCACGGAGACCGGCAGGGTGCTGGGGCACGGCTTCGGCGCGGGCACCCAGACCTTCCTGGAGATCGGATTCACCTCGCTCGGCGTGGTCGAGCTGACCGCCGCCCTCGCGGCGGCCACCGGCCTCGACCTGCCGACCACCCTCGTCTTCGACCACCCCACACCGGCGGCGCTCGCCGAGCACCTGCGGCACGAACTCGGCCTCGCGACCGAGGACCCGGCGGCCGGAGGGGCCGACGCGCGCGCCCGCCGCACCCGGCGCGGCCCGTCGGACGAGCCGATCGCGATCGTCGGCATCGGGTGCCGCTACCCGGGCGGGGTGACCGACGCGGAATCCCTGTGGGACCTGGTGGCGGCCGGGCGTGACGTGATCGGTGAGCACCCCGCCGACCGGGGCTGGGACACGGACGGCCTGTACGACCCCACGCCCGGGGAACTGGGGAAGATCTCCTCCCGCAACGGCGGCTTCCTGTACGACGCCGCGGACTTCGACGCGGGCTTCTTCGGACTCTCG